>SIBG01000077.1 GCA_009695305.1 Opitutus sp.
TTCAACTTCGCCCGCAAAAACCGCTCACGCGGCGACTTCACCCCGGCCGATCTCCTCGTCAAGCGCGCCCCTCACCTCAGTCCCACAATCCTCCTCCTGCCCCCGATCCTGCTCGTCGCCCAGGTGGGTCAGGATCTGTCGGGACCTCCTGCAGCGGAGGGACGGACCGGCTTGGCGGTCCGGCCCGGAGCTTGGGATTGCCAACCACCACCGCAGTCATCACATCAACCAACGCTGCGGACTAACATTCCACCTGGCCCAGTTTTCGGGACCCGCTCACTTTCCGCTGCCGCGGCAGCGGTGCTCACCGCACCGTCCGCAACTGCACGCTGTCCACCAGGCGGTCCTGGGAGACGATGTCGGTCGCGACGATGAGTTTGTCGCCGACGGCCACGCGGCCTTCGCGGCGGAGGACGTTGATGGCGTTTTCGATTGTGACGTCGGGTTCGCCGGCGAGCGGCATCAGGTAGGGCTCGACGGCGCGCAGCAAACGGAGCTGGCGGAAAACTTCGGGCGACGGCGTGAACGCGAGGATGGGCGAATGCGCGGGGCGCAGCATCGCCAGGCCGTTGGCCATGAAGCCGTGGCGCGTGAAGGTGATCAGTTTCGAGTGCGGAATCTGGTTCGCGAGCACGACCGCCGAGTGGAGCACCTTCATGCGCTCGCCGGTGAACACGGCGGGCTCGTGCGCGCCGGCATCGGCTTCCTCGGCCTCGATGCGGCGGGAAATTTTGTCGAGCATCTGCACGCACTCGAGCGGGTATTTGCCGATGGTGGTCTCGCCGGAGAGCATCACGCAGTCGGCGAGCTCGAAGACGGCGTTCGCGACATCGGTGATTTCGGCGCGGGTGGGCACGGGCTGTGCAATCATGCTCTCCAGCATGTGCGTGGCGACGATGACGGGGCGGCCTTGCGCGAGGCAGGCGCGCACGGCGCGGCGCTGGATGACGGGCAACTCCTCGAACGGGCACTCGATGCCGAGGTCGCCGCGCGCAACCATGAGACCGTCGCACGCGCGCACGATGTCGTCGAGATGGGCGATGGCGGACTGGTCCTCGATCTTGGCGATGATGCGGACCTTGGATTTCTTCTCGGCGAGAAACGTGCGGAGCAGCTCGACGTCCTTGGCTTCGCGCACAAAGGAGAGGGCGAGAAAATCGATGCCTTCCTCGAGGCCGACGGTGGAATCGCCACGGTCTTTTTCGGTGAAGGAGGGGAGGTTGACCTTCACGCCGGGGAGGTTGATGTGGCGGCGCGATTTGAGCTCGCCGGGGATGAGCACGCGGCAGCGGATGCGCGCCGCATTTTTTTCGAGGACTTCGAGGCGGAGCAGGCCGTTGTCCACGAGCACGGTGTCGCCGACCTTGATGTCGTTGACGAGGTCCTTGTAGTTGACGTCGACCGAGCGGACTTCCTCCGCGCTGTCGCCGGCGGTGCTGCCGGGCTTGACGGTGAAATCGAAGATTTCGCCGGCCTTCAACTCGAGGGGCACCGCGAGGTCGCCGGTGCGGATTTCCGGCCCCTTGATGTCCATCATGATGGCGACCTCGCGGCCGACGCGGGCGCTGACGACACGAATGCGGCGGATGACGGTGCGCGTCCAGTCGTGCGTGGCGTGGGCCATGTTGAGGCGGACGATGTCGGCGCCGGCGCGGAGCATCTTTTCGAGCATCGCCTCGCTCTCGGTGGCGGGACCGAGGGTGAAGATGATCTTGGTGCGGCGGAAGGGAAGCGTGGCAGGCATGGGACGGTCAGGTTGTCGTATCGACACGGACGGCGGCAAACAAAAGCGGCGGGGGGAGAGGGCGCGGAGATTTGCCGTGCAGGGGAGGGTGATTCAGTTACAACCCCGGACCATGAGTTTGTCGTCCGCTGTTCGTGAAGCCTCTGTCGCCGTGCGTCCGAAGCTGCCCCCCGGCTATGGCGCGCGGCGCGGGCTCAACTGGAGCGTCGTGGGGTTGCTCTACACGAGCTTCTACATGTGCCGCTACAACATCTCCATCGCGAACAAGGCGATGTCAGATGAATTCCACTTCACGAAGGAAAACATGGGCGATATCCTCGCCTCTTTTTTCTACGCGTATGCGATCGGGCAGGTGATCAACGGTTTGATCACGGACCGGCTCGGCGGAAAAAAAGCCCTGTTGATCGGCGCGACGGGCACGGTGATCTGCAACATCGCGTTTGGCGGGGCGTCGTTTTTTGGGCTGCTGTGGCTCTTCATCTTGCTGCGGGGCATCGACGGCTATTCGCAATCGTTCGGGTCGCCGGGGTTCATCAAGATCAACGCGTCCTGGTTTAGTGCGACCGAGCGGGGCACGTTTGCCGGAGTGTTTGGTTTCATGATCAATCTCGGCCGGGTGGCGATCAACCAGCTCGGGCCGGCGCTGCTGGCTGGCTTCGTCTTTCTCGGGATGTGGCAGATCCCGGCGCAGCACTGGCGGATGCTCTTCTTCGTGCCCGCGGGCATCGCGGCGCTCATCGCCGTGGCGCTGGCGATCTGGGCCAAGGACACTCCCGAGGAGGCCGGGTTTCACGGAGTCTTCAAAGGCGAGGCCGATCACGACGACAAGGTGAAGGCCGATATGCGCGAGGTGTTCCTGAACATCGTCTCGAACAAATTCGTGTGGATCATGGCCAGCGCCTACGCGTGCACCGGGGCGGTGCGGCAGACGGTGGACCAGTGGTTCCCGCGCTACATGCAGGACGTGCACCAGATCAATCTGGATGAGCCGCTGTTTCTGGTCGTGGGCTTTATGATCCCGTTTGTGGCGTCGGCGGGGTCGTTTATTTCGGGCGTCGTGTCCGACCACCTGTTTGGCGGGCGGCGCGCGCCGGTGGCGGCGGGGATTTATTGCATCGAGATCGTCACGATTCTCATCGCCTCGCGGGTCTCGAGCGCGACGGCGATCGCGGTGGCGTTTGTGATGGTGGCGTTCACGGCGAACTCGACGCACTCGCTGCTGGGGCCGGCGGCGGCGATGGACATCGGCGGGCGCAAGGCGGCGGCGTTCGCCTCCGGGTGCATCAACTCCTTCCAGTATATCGGCGCGGGCGTGGCGATGCAGATCCTCGGGCGGCTGCTGGATCGCACGGGCTACACTTATTTTTTCTACTTCATGGTGCCGTGGGCGGTGGTCGGCGCGATCTTGATGTTCAGCATGGCGAGCCAAAAAAACCTGCGCAAGGGCGCGGGGCACTGACCCGCCATCGCCCGGGCGGCGGCGCGGCGCGGCCCCCGCGAACCTCACGCGAGTTCGTAGAATGGCGTGCCTTCGCCGGGCCCGACGATCGCGAACTCGCACGTGCCCAGCGCGGCGCGCACGCCCGCGAGGGCCAGCTCGACGGCCGCGGGCGAATTGCAGTCGCGCGAGAGGTGCGTGAGATAAACGCGCCGCCAGCGCGGGCTCGCGACGGCGGCGAGCAATTCGCGCGCGGCCTCGTTCGAGAGATGCCCGTGCCGGCCGCTGATCCGCTGCTTCGTCGCCCACGGGCGTTTGGGGTCGGCCTTGAGCAGCTCGGAGCAGTGGTTCGCCTCAACGACGACGACCTCGCAGTCGCGGATGGACTCGCGGACGTTTTGGGGGGCGTGGCCGAGGTCGGTCAGGAAAGCGAGCGAGCGGCGGGGGGCGAAGAGATCGCCGTCGCGACCGCTCGTGAACCGGAAGCCAACCGGCTCCTGCGCATCGTGCGGCACGGCGAAACTCTCGATTTCCAGGTCGCGAAACCGAAAGCGCGCGCCGGTCTCGAATATCTGCCAGTCCGGCTTGTGGGCGATGCCGGCCTGCACGGCGCGGGCGGTCGCCTGGTTCGCGAAGACTCGGAGCTGGGGGAATTTTTTCAGTCCCTCGATACCCGCGGCGTGATCACCGTGCTCGTGGGTGAGAAAGATGGCGTCGATTTTTTCGAGCGATTCGCCGGCGGTGGCGAGGAGGCCGCCGAGCTTTTTGGCCGAGAAGCCCGCATCGACGAGCACGCGCGCGCCCTCGCTGATCAGCAACGCCGCGTTGCCCGAGCTGCCGCTGCCGAGAATGCAAAACCGCATCGCCATGTGTCGGCTTGCAGCAAGCGCGCGCGCGGTCGAACGACAAATGAATTTTTGACCGCGGGCGCTTTTGTGTTACCTCTGACCCTCCATGCCCGTGAAAACCACCCGCCGAAAGCCCGTTCCCTCACGCTCCCGCGTCCTGACGGGCACCGTGTTCATCACGCGGCAGGTGCATTTCAACTCGGCCCACCGGCTCTACAATCCGACCAAGAGCCAGGCTTGGAACACGCGGCAATATGGCCTCTGCACCAACCCGCACTGGCATGGCCACAACTACGTCCTCGAGGTCACGGTGGCCGGGCGACCGGACCCGGACACCGCCTATATCGTCGATCTGGGTGAGTTGAAGCGGATCCTGCACCGCGCCGTGGTCGACAAATGCGACCATCGCAACTTGAACGACGAGGTGGATTTTCTCCGTGGGATCATTCCCTCGACCGAAAATCTTGTGATCGCGTTTTGGAACGAGATCGCGCCACACCTGCCCAAGGCTGCCAGGCTGCACCGCGTGCGACTCTTCGAGACGCCCCGCAATTTCGCCGACTATTACGGTCCCGACGCACCATGAAAAATTTTTGTCATCGCGAGGAGCGAAGCGACGTGGCGATCCATCTGAAACGCTTGCTGGATTGCCACGCCCGGCAGCCTGGGCTCGCAATGACAAACTGCCTGAAGATCGACGCACCATGAAGCCGATGTATCTGCACAACTCGAGCAGCGGGCAGCCGCCGAAAATCGCACGGAGCTACGCCAAGAAATTTCGGGCCACGCCCGCCTACGTGGCCTCGATGCCCGACATGATGCGCGCGGCGCATGATGCCATCCAGGGCGCCCATGTTCCCATTCAGCAGGTCGGCATCCACAATTTCCGTCTGCCGCTCAAGTATCGCACGAAGGCGGGGAAAATTCTCACACTGGAGACGAGTGTGACCGGCACGGTGTCGCTGGAGGCCGAGTTGAAGGGCATCAACATGAGCCGGATCATGCGCTCGTTCTACGATCACAAGGACGGCGTCATTACCGGGGAGTGGATGGGGAAAATTCTGAAAGCCTACCTGCGCAAAGTGGAGACCAAGGATGCGCGGCTGAAGGTGAAATTTTCCTACCCGATGCTCCGCCCGAGCCTGCGCAGCGATCTCGCGGGCTGGCAGTATTACGACGTGGCGTTCGAAGGCGTGATGACGCGTGACGGTCGTTACCGGCGGTTCATCCATTTTGACTTCGTCTATTCGTCGGCGTGCCCGTGTAGCGCGGAACTGGCCGAGCATGCGCGAGAGGGGCGCGGCGCCTACAGCGTGCCGCACTCGCAGCGCAGCAAGGCCCGCATCACGCTGGAGGAGGTGGAGGGCAAAAAAATCTGGATCGAGGATGTGCAGGCGCGGTGTCTCGCCGCGCTGCAGACCGAGACGCAGGTGATGGTGAAGCGCGAGGACGAGCAGGCCTTCGCCGAACTCAACGGCGCCTACCTCAAGTTTGTTGAGGACGCCGCGCGGCTGCTCTACAAGGAATTCGATCGCGACCGGCGGATCGTGGATTTCCGGATCGCATGTTCGCACCTTGAGTCGCTGCATTCGCACGACGCCGTGAGCGTGATCTGCAAAGGGGTGAAAGGCGGCTTTACGGCCGACTTCATGGACTTCGGATCGCTGCTGTGCTGAAGCTTTTCTCATACCCTTCCGCGGATGGCGCGGATTAACGCGGATAAAGACCGATGATTCACGAAGAGTTGAGCGGGAAAATCATCGGAGCGGCGATGGCGGTGCTGAATGAATTGGGGCCAGGCCTCGACGAAAAAATTTATGAGCGGCCGTTGGTGATCGAACTGAGAAAGCGCGGGCACTTGGTGGAGCAGCAGCGGGCGTTTCCCGTGCATTATTCCGGCGAACTGGTCGGAACACTTGTGCCCGACACGATCGTCGATGGCCTGGTGATTGCGGACCACCAAAGTGGTGAAAGCGTTCAGTGATACGCACGTCCGCCAAATGATCGGCTATCTTGCCATCACCAAGCTGAAGCTCGCCTTGTTGCTCAATTTCAAGCACGCCAAACTCCAATGGAAAAGAGTCGTGAGGGAAAATCCGTGAATCATTCGCGTTCATCCGCGGAAAAATCAGACCAAGCTTGCCCCCGGATGGCGCGGATGAGCGCGGCCAAATTTCAAACTCGGTAAACTTTAACGAAAACGAATCCTCCGAAGCATTCATGAATCATCCGCGTTTATCCGCGTTATCCGCGGCAAAAAACAAACCCGTCGTCCTCATCACCGGCGCCTCGCAGGGCATCGGCGCGGCCATCGCGAAAGTCTTCGCGCAGGAAATCCGCGGCGTGCGGCTCGCCCTCGTCGCGCGCCACGCGAAAAATCTCGCCGCGGTCGCGCGAGCTTGCGCGAAACTCGGCGCGACCACGGAAACTTTCGCGTGCGATGTGACCGACGAAACCGCGGTCGCCGCGATGGCGCAGGCCGTGGCAAAGCGTTTTGGCGCGGTCGACGTGCTCATCAACAATGCGGGGGCCTTCGCCATGGCGCCGTTCGCGGAAACCAGTGTCGCTGAATTCGACCGGATGATCGCGGTGAACCTGCGCAGCGCGTTTCTCGTCACGCGGGCGTTCCTGCCGGCGATGACACGGCGGAAGCGGGGCGATATTTTCTTCATGAGTTCAATCGCGGGACTCGGCGCTTATTCGAACGCGGCCGGTTATTGCGCGGCAAAATTCGGCGTGACGGGATTGGCGAAGGTGCTGCGCGCCGAGACGAAGAATTCCGGCGTGCGGGTGTGCTGCGTGCATCCCGGCGCGACGTGGTCGCCGTCGTGGAGCAAGAGCGGTGTGAAGCCCGGACGAATCATGCCCGCCGAGGATGTGGCGCGGGCGTTGCTCGATGTTTACCGGCTCGGTCGCCGCACGGTCGTCGAAGAGATCGTGCTCCGCCCACAGCGGGGTGACGTGTAGGCTCCTGCCAGATCACCTTCAGCCCGCGCACGCCGGCGAGGTCGTGGATTTTCTCGTCAATCGTGAGGAGCGGCAACTTGTGCTCGGCTGCCGTAGCGACGATGTGGCGGTCGCACCGGTCGCGGTGGTTCCAGTCCAGCGACGCGGCACGCAGGGCGATGGCGGGAGTCACGGGCAGCACGACGAGGCCGGCGATGGCGGCCTCCAGCCACACTTGGGGCGGAACGCTGGGCCGGATTTTCCCGGAGACCAAGTGACGGGCGAGCTCGGTGATCGTGACATCAGAGACGGCCAAGTCACCGCGAGTTGCTCCTTCAAGCAGTTCGCGCGCCTTGGCGGATAGGCGGGCATCGTCGTGGCGCACCCAATCCACCACATGGGAATCGAGCAGATATTTCACTGCTTCGACAGGTGCTCCCACTCGTCCTCGGCAAAGGCCGGCTTGGCGGGGTCGTAGGTCGAAGGGCCGAGCGAGTATGGCTTGAGGCTTCCGAGCAGCCAGCCCTTGCCCTCCTTGGGCAGTTCTTTTTCGACGGCCACGCGCACGACCTCGGAGACGGGCAGCTTGCGCTGGCGCGCGGTCCGCCGGAGGCGGCGCTGAAACTCGGCGGAGACCTTGAGCGTGAGCGTGGGCATGGTGTTACCGTGGTGTTACCGGGTAGCGTGGTCAAGCCGACTCAAAGCCAAGTCGCGGTTTGGTCTACGGCGCAGCGTAAGGTCGATTAGATTGCTCGCGGCACCTTCTGGATGAAAACAGCTGCCCCAGGACAATAATCTCCGCCTTCACTTCGGAGCCAGCGGGAGGCTTTGGGGAATACCCATGCCTTGGCGGAACAGCGAACTTCACGAATTTTCTCAATCCAGCGCTCGATCATCCTTGCCTCGTCGCTTTTGAATTTTCCTTTGAAGTATGGCGTAACAAAAACAATCGCCAGACGACACTGCCCGTTTGGCGCGAGTTGGCCCGCATCTTTACGGGCGTCGTCCAGCAGATTTTTATCAGAGGGACGACATCAGAGCCTTTGGACGTGGCTCCAAAATATCCCCACTTGGCTTCCGCAACGAACTCTTTGGATCCAATCTCAAAATATTAGTCGCATCGACCGGGATAAGGCTCGCGGCGTGCGCCTTTCCGACTCGCGAAAAGTTTCTCTTCGGAGAATTCCTCAAACGCTATTCCACTCCTCCGCCAGATCGCGCCCGCGAAAACACTCACCGCGGCACGCTCATGATACCACCAAGGCGCATCGAGTTCGCCTCACGATTCCGCAAACGAAATGTTGGCACGGATCCAATGATGCAGAACGTCGCTTAGTGCTGTCCGCTCATCCACGATTTTGCCTGAAACGTTTTTGAGCATAGCGATGATCTACGGTGGCGATTGCTGTTAAAGCAACGATCCCTGTTCGCTCCCGAGCGGCTTGAGGCCGACGGCCACGTAGCCTTTCGCCGTCAGCACGCGGCCCTGCGGGGTGCGTTGGAGGTAGCCCTCTTGGATGAGGAACGGTTCATGAACTTCCTCGAGCGTCTCGGCTTCTTCGCCGACGGCGACGGCGATGGTGCTCATGCCGACGGGGCCGCCGCGGTAGTTTTCGGCCATCACGCGCAACATGCGTTTGTCCATTTCGTCGAGGCCGGCGGCGTCGATTTCCAAAAGTTCGAGCGCGGCGGCGGCGACGGGTTGCGTGATTTTTCCCTTGGCGCGTTCCTGCGCGAAGTCGCGGCAGAAGTTGATGAGGTTGTTCGCGACGCGCGGCGTGCCGCGGGCGCGGGTGGCGATCTCCGCCGCGCCGGTGTCGTCGATGGCGACGTTGAGCAGGCCGCAGCTCCGACGGACGATGCCTTCGAGGGTAGGGCGATCGTAGTAGTCGAGACGGGTCTGGAGCGTGAAACGCGAGCGGAGCGGCGCGGTAAGCAGGCCGCTCCGGGTGGTGGCACCGATGAGCGTGAAGCGGGGGATCGAGAGGCGCACGCTGCGGGCGTTGGGGCCCTGGTCGATCATGATGTCGAGCCGGAAGTCCTCCATCGCGGAGTAGAGGTATTCCTCGACGGTCTTCGGAATCCGGTGGATTTCGTCGATGAAGAGGATGTCGCCCTCCTCGAGATTCGTGAGCAGGCCGGCGAGGTCGCCGGCTTTTTCGATGACGGGGCCCGAGGTGACGCGGACGGCTTTGCCGAGTTCGTGGCCGAGGATGAAGGCGAGGGTGGTCTTGCCGAGCCCGGGCGGGCCGGAGAGGAGAATGTGGTTGAGCGCCTCGCCGCGTTTTTTGGCGGCGCCGACCATCACTTGGAGCCGTTCGACCGTTTTCAGCTGGCCGGTGAAGTCGGCGAAAGACAGCGGCCGCAGCGCGGCCTCCGCGGGGGAGACGGGCGCGGCGAGTGCGCTGCTGATGAAGCCCAGGCCTTTCGGCGCTGACGCGCCGATTTCCGATGGGCGATTTCCGATGGGCGATTGAGGCACGAGATTACGAAAGACGTGATTGGAACTCGGCAAACGGCATTCGGCAATTGGCAATCCGGATCATTTCCACTCCACATCCGCCCCGAGGGTGCGGAGGTTTTCGACGAAGTTCGGGTGCGCGCGCTTGATCGTATCGGCGTTTTTCACGACGGAGCGGCCGGGGATGCTCGCGGCGACCATGTAGAGCGCGACGGCGGCGCGGATGATGTAGGGCGCGTCGACGACCGCGGGGCGCAGCGGCTTGTCGCCGAACACGATCACCCGGTGCGGGTCGCTCACCACGACGTGCGCGCCAAACTTCGCGAGCTCCGACATCCAAGTGAAACCGCCCTCATAAACCTTGTTCCAAAAGTGAATCTGCCCCTGCGCCCGCACGCTGAGCGCGATCAGGCAGGGCAGCAGGTCGACGGGAAAATAGGGCCACGGCGCCGCTTCGATTTTGGGCAGGAGATTGCTGGTATACGGGGTTTCGATGACGAGCCGCTGGCCGCGGCGCACGCGGGCGGTGGTGCCGTCATGCTCGATGATCACGCCGAGTTTCTCGAAGGAGCGCGTGATGAGATCAAAATGGTGCGGGAGCGAGTGCCGCACGCGCACCTCCCCTCCGGTGATCGCGCCGAGGGCGAGGAAGGTCACGACTTCGTGGTAATCGGTGTTGATCGTAAACGTGCCGCCGCGGAGCTGCTTCACGCCCTCGACGATGAGCTGGCTGGTGCCGAGACCGGAGATTTTTGCGCCCATCGCCACGAGCACGCCGCAGAGATCCTGCACGTGGGGCTCGCTCGCGGCATTGAGGAGCGTGGAGGTGCCGTCGGCGAGCGCGGCAGCCATGACGAAATTCTCCGTCGCCGTGACGGACATGTAGTCGGGCCAGTGGCGCGCGGCGCGGAATTTTTTCGGCAACGCCAGCGTGAGCGCGCCATTGTGCGAAATCTTCGCCCCCAGTTTGGCGAGGATTTCGAGATGCGGATCGAGTTCGCGGATGCCGAGCGAGCAGCCCTTGGCATTCGACGGGATGGAGATTTTTCTCATCCGCTGGAGCAGCGGGGCGAAGAGCAGCACGGACGAGCGCATGCCGCTCGGGAGCTCGCCCTCCAGCCGCCGGGCATCAAACGACGAATGGTCGAGGCGCATCGTGCCGGCCGGTTTGTCCCACGCGATGCGCGAGCCTTGCTCGGTGAAAAACGTGACGAGTTTTTCGACGTCCGTGATCGCCGGCACATGGCGCAACATCACGGGCGCGTCGGTGAGGAGCGAGGCGCAGAGGATGGGCAGGACGGAGTTCTTGTTGCCCGACGGGGTGATGGTGCCGGAGAGCGGCTTGCCGCCGTTGACGATGAGATCGGCCATGGCAGTGACTAGGGACTAGAGACCAAGGAACCAAAAGACTAAAAAAAAAGACCAAAGGACCGGTGGTCCTCTGGTCTTTGGTCGCTCGTCCGTGGTCTGGTTAGATCGCGCCGCCGCCCTGCTGGCCTTCGGGGCGCGGGCCGCCGCGGTCGCCGCGATCCCCGCTCTCGCCGCGGAATCGCCCGCGGCCACCGCGCCGGCGGCGTCCGCCGCGGTCGCCCTCGCCGCGTGGCTCGCCGCCTGACGGGTGATCGCCGCCCTGGCCGGGCTGATCTACCTCATCGCGCGGATCGCGATGCTGAAAGGGCTGGCCGCCACGATTATCGCCGCGGAAGCCGCCGCGACCACGGCCCCGACCGCCGCGGTGGCGGCGCTGGCCCTGGTCGCCCTCGCGGCGTGATTCACCGCCGGTGGTGGCGGGCGCGGTGGATTTGCCGCCGAAGAGGCCCTTAAGCCAACCGAAGAAGCCGCCGGATTTTTTCTCCGGGGCGGGGGCCGCGGTCGATTCGCTGCGGTCGGCCCGCTCCGGGCGATCCGTCCGCTCCGTGTAGGGCTGGTTGGTGCGAGGCTCGAAGTTGCGATTTTCGCGGCGTGGCTCGCGCGGCTCGAGCGGCTTGCCCTCGGCGCCTTCGCGCCGGTTGCGCTCGGTGCGGAAGGTCGCGCGGTCGTCGCGGCGCGGCGGCTGGCCGGCGCCGGCCGACGAGGCGTCCCAACTGAGTGAAGCGCGCTTCGTTTCCTCGGGCGGGAGGATTTTGAGCTCCGATTTTGGCAGATCTTCCGCCGCGGGGACCGAGCGGGGGCTGGACGCACCCGGCGGCGAAAACGGAAACAACTCGCCGCCGGCCGCGGGGGCGGGCTGCGGGGCGGGTGCCGGGGCGGCTTTCGCCACGACCGGGGCCGCGGCCGGCGCGACGAAAACAGCCGGGGCCGGCGCGGGAGTGGGGGCGGCCGGCGGGGCCGGCTCGTTGATGACGGGCGCGCTCACGGTGGTCTCACCGGTGAACGGATTAACATACTCGCTCTTCGAGGTGATGACCTCGAGGGAGCTGGGCGTGTAGCCGCCGGCGGCGGCGGAGGCGGGCGGAGCCGCAGGGGCGCTGGGACGTTTGCCACGCAGGAGGCCGGAGCCGCGGGTGGAACCAAACGTGCCGGAAGTCGCGGTGGCGGCCGAAGCGGGCTCACCGGACTTTTCGATATCTGACATGTGTTTTGTTTTTTGCTGAGGCGCTCATCCCGCAGGGCGGGAGAACAACCGGGTTTTTGTGGGCACGCACGGAGCGCGGAAAACGCGCTCGACGCGGGCATGAAGCACCCAATGTCGCCCGCCCTTTCGCCCGGGGCAACTGCAAATTCCGGCCCGAAATTCCGGCCCGACGCCCCCCCGGCGGGCGCGACGGCGGGCTTGCCAGCGCGCGGGCGGCTTCGCAGCGTCGCCGGCATGGACAAACTCGAGGAAATCTTTCGCATGCAGGACGGCTTGAACAAGCGCATCGGCGTCAACCTGCCGCCCCCGACCGACGAGGAGAAAACCAAATGGATCCTCAACTACACCCGCGCGATGCAGCAGGAGACGGCCGAGCTGATCGACTCCGTGCCGTGGAAATGGTGGGCGAAATACCAGAAATTCGACGAGCAGAACGCGAAGGTCGAAGTCGTGGATCTGTTTCACTTTCTCGTCTCGCTGGCGCAGACCCTCGGCATGACGCCGGATGATGTTTACCAGGCCTACGTGAAAAAAAACGCGGTGAATCATCAGCGCCAGGAGAGCGGCTACGTCAAAAAGGACGAAGCCGATTCGAAGCACATTTGAGTAACGGGGCGCGGATCATCTCCGCACCGGCGCGAGGTGGTGGCGCACCCAATCGAGTTTGTGGGCGAACTGCTTGGCGTCGGGTGGCTGCTGCTTCATGACGGGATGGGGCAGCGCGAAGAAATTTCCCTCCGCCTTCACCGCGATGCCGCCGCCAGTTTCAAGGTAGCAAAAGCCCCGCCCGTCGAACTTTGCGTCCGTCGGGAGGCCGAAGATGCGCGCGGCGATGTGCTGGGCGGCGACGATGCCGTGCGCCTCGGCCATCACGCCCGCCTTCGGCAGGGAGAGCAGCACATCGGGTTTGAAGCGTCCCGGCAGTGGCACGGAGGTGATGTCGCCGGCGGCGAAGACGCGGCCACCGGCGTCGGCGTGCTGCACTTCGAGGGTGAACGGGTCCACCGGCACCCAGCCGGCGGGATTGGTGAGCTTCGCCTCGCGCACAATCGCGGGGGCTTCGTGGGGCGGCACATGGATTAACAGGTCCGCCGGAGCACAGCTGCCGTCGGCGAACTCGATCCGCCGCGCCTCGACGTCGACGCGCGAGACGTTCTTTTGCGTAAAATAGCCGATGCCTTTCGCCGCCAGTTCCGCGCGGACGAAGGCGCCTACATCGGGGCCGCCGGTCGCCATCGGCGCGCCCTCGACGGTGTAGAGTGCGAGCCGCACCGCCGCGCCGAGTCCGCGGTCCGCAAAAAAACGCTGCAGCATCAACGCCGCCTCATAGGGCGCCGCGGGACACTTGAACGGCGTCTTTGGAATCAGCAAAGCCACGTCGCCGGCGGTGAATTCCGCGAGCACTGGCTGCAACCGCTGGGCGCCTTCGAGTGTGTAAAACGTGTGCGACGTCGCGAGACCTGGCACCGCGGTGGAGTTCAGTTCGGCACCGAGGGCGATAATCAGATAGTCCCAGCGCAGTTCACCGGTGTCGGTCTGGGCCGTGCGCGCGCGGAGATCGAGTCCGAGCGCTTCGCCCTGCACCAAACGCACCCCCGGCTCGAGCAGCGCGGCGCGCGATTGGGAAATCTCCTCGACCGTGCGCTCGCCGAGCATCACCCACGTCTTGCCCGCCCCGACGAGAAAACGCGGCGTCCGATCGAGCACGGTGATCGTATTGTCCCGCGGCAGGACTCGCCGCAACGTGTTCGCGGCCGCGATGCCGCCAAAACCGCCGCCAAGAATCAGGATCGATTGGCCCATGGGGCGCGAAATCTGGGTGCGCCCGAAAGGTCACGCAACGCCGAAGTGCCCGCCGACGTTTCGCTCAGCGCGTAACGACAAACGCTGCCGTCACATCCACGGCGGTCTCGCCGGCCTCGATCACGCGGGCGCGGAGCTTGAGCTTCGCTTTGCCGTAGCGGTCGAGGGCATCCTTAAATTCGGCGATGGCGGCTTGCGCGGGACGTTCGCAGATCGCGCGGAGATCGCCGATGACGGGACGGCGGTAGGCGGCGCGGCTTTCTTTCACGACGATGCTCCACTCGGCTTTGTCGGCGCCCTTTTCGTTTTTCATCAGCTCCCACACGACGCCGTAGCCGGCGAGGGTGGCGAGGGAAACGAGGCTGCCACCGAACGCGGTGTTGAGCGAATTTTTGTTCTGCTCTTTCGGGGCGGTCAGGGTCAGCGCCCGCGCGTCGCTCACCTCCACGCCGACGCCCATCGCTTTCGCGAGCGGGATCATCTCGTGGAGAAAAAGCTCCAATGCGGGGACCTTGACTGACTTCATCAGGGCGAAGTTGGAGGCTTTATCTGGGCGCGTCAAAGCCTGATCCATCAGATTTTTTTTCGTAACGCCTTTGCCTGCGGGTGAGCGGCCGACGGTGGGAGGTCATAGGTCAATTTGCTCCGGCCAGAGCTGTGGGAGCGGTGTTTCCCGCGACGAGTCGGGCCATCCCGCCCCGCCGCCAACCAAACCGACCCCATACCCGGCAGGAACCCGGATTGCGTTCGGGGTTTCTTTGCGCACGTTTCCGCCCATGACCGATCTTCGCCGTCGCCGGTTTCGTTCGCTCGCCCTGGCCGCCCTCGTGGCGCTGGGCGTGGGCGCGGGGACTTTTGTCACGCGCCGGCCGATCCCGCCGCGCGCTAACCCGCCGAAACGCGACGCGGGCGTCGCCTCCCCGGTTCGAGTTGGAGCGGCTACGCTCTCGTCGCCGGTGGCTTCGCCCGCGCCCGCGCCAGTGTCCGCCGTCGGGCCGGCGATCGCACCCGGCGTGCTCTTCACTTACGCGACGCCCGCCAACGCCGCCGCGCTCGATGCCGCGCTGCCCGCGCCGGCGTCGCAGATCCATTATGTGCGCGTTGATCGGGCGCTCATCGCGAGCAAAGCCTCGCCGTTCTGGCAAAAACCGGGGGCGGGCCGCGTCGAACTGCCGTTGCCCGGCGGCGGCGCGCTCACAGTCGTGATCGACGCCAGCGAAATGCTCGGCGCGGATCGTTTCACGAGCACTGGCCACCTGGCCGGCCGGCCGGAGAGCCGCGCAGTCTTCGCCTACAATCAGGGATTTCTCCACGCGACGATGGAGGACGCCGACCTTGGCAGTTTCGCGCTGCGCGCGGCGACGAGCGCGCTGGCGCAGTTTTATCAGGTCGATCCCGCTCTCGTGCCGCCCTGCGGCGGTGACCGCCATCCGCGCGCCATGGCGGGGCTGGCCCCCGCGCGCGCGGCGGACCCCACGGTCGACGCCCTGGAAGCCGCGGCCTTTGGCGTCACGGGCGCGCAAAATCTCCAAGCTGCCGAGGTGCACGTGATGATGGTTTACACGCAGGCCGTGCTGCCGACGCTCGATGGCGCGGAGCGCACCGCGGCGCTGCAGAGCGCGTTCGATGCCGTCATCGCGAAGGTCAACGTTGATCTGGCCGCGAGCCTCGTCACCGCGCGGGTGAAACTGGTGAAGATCGCCGAGACCCAATACAACGAAAACGCCAGCTCCTCCGGCAGCGTGCAGAACGATGCGCTCACTGCGCTGGCGGACCCCGGCGACCGCAAGATGGACGAGTTGCACGCGCTGCGCGATGCGGCCGGCGCCGACCTCGTCTGCCTCACGCTCAACCGCGCCGATTTTGCCAGCAGCGGTCTCGCGTTCGTGATCGATACACCGGGCGAAATCACCAGCAACGGGCGCTTTGGTTTTTCGGTGGTGCAGTATGCGTTCGTGGCCGGCACGCGGGTGGTGTCGCACGAGCTCGGCCACAATTTCGGTTGCGCGCACGACCGTGAGCATGCCTTCGGCGGCGGCGGCGCCTTCCCCTACAGCTACGGCTACCGCTTCACCGCGAGCAACGGCCGCCAGTATCACGACATCATGTCCTACGATCCTGGCGATGGGCTGAATTTTTTTTCCAACCCCGCCATCTTCGCGCCCGCACCCGCGCCCGCGAATTCCCCCGGCGGCATCGGGCCCGGCCAGGCCGGTGAGTCGGCCACCGCGCTCACGATCGAAGAACTGGCGTTCGAGGTGGCGAGTTACCGGCTGCAAACGCAGGCCGCCCCTAATCCCGGCACGCTCATCAACGTCGCGACGCGCGCCGCCGTCGGCACCGGCGAGCAGTTGCTGATCGCCGGGTTTGTCCTCACCGGCACCGCTCCGAAAAAAATGCTCCTCCGCGCCGCCGGCCCCGCGCTGACGCCCCTCGGCGTGGCGGGCGCCCTGGCGGCGCCCGTGCTCGATTTATTTTCGGGCGCGACACGGCTGCAATCGAACGATCACTGGAGCGCGCAGCCCGGCGCGGCCGAGGTCGCGGCGGCGGCGGCCGCGGTGGGCGCGTTTGCGTTCGCCCCCGGCAGTGCGGATGCGGCGCTGCTGGTCACCCTGGCGCCCGGGGCCTACACCGCGGTCGTGCGCGGCGCGAATGGCAGCACCGGCGTCGCGCTGGTCGAGGCCTATGAAGTCGACCGAGGCGTGGGAAAAATCGTCAACCTCGCGACGCGCGGCTACGCCGACAACCACGGCAAGGAAATGTATGGCGGCTTCGTCGTGGCGGGCGCGCCCGGCTCGACCAAGCGCATCCTCATCCGCGTGCAGGGCCCCTCGCTCGAGAAACTCGGCCTCACGGGCGTGATGTATGATCCCTGCATGGAGGTCCGGAACGCCGCCGGCGACATCCTGATCAAGAATGACGACTGGAGCACGGGCACGGTCGCCGGCACGGCCAATGCGGTGACTGATTTCAGCCCGCTGGTCCGCTTCTACAACGAGCAACAGATTGCCGCCACCGGCTTCGCGCCCGGCAATCGTCGCGAGCCCGGCGTGCTCGTCGATCTTCCGCCCGGCAGCTATACCGTGATTGTGAAGCCGTTCGAGAAACTCGATTCCATTCCGCCCGATCCCATCCAGCTCGCTGAGCCCGGCATCGGGATCGTGGAGGTCTACGAGATCAACCCGTGAGCCGCGCGTTGCGCGAAACGTTCAACGCTTAACGTTCAACACTGAACGTTCAAGGTTTCGGGTTGATCGCGGTGCTGTCATTGAGCGTTAAACGTTGAGCGTTTCCGCGGTCGATTAAGTAGGCCCGGGTCTCTGACCCGCCCTTGGTGCGAATACTCGACGCGCGAAAGGGCGGGTCAAAGACCGCGCCCTACTTTTTCGGTCGCGGCTGCGCGTCGGCGCGGGCTTCGGCATCCTTCATCAACGACTGGAATTTCGCGTCGCCGCGCAGCGGCTCCCACTCGAGTTCGAGCCGCAGTCGGTAGCCGAAGGCCCAGCCCTTCTCGTGCAGGGCGCGCAGTTCGGCGACGGCCGCATCGGTCTCCCCGAGGATGGCCAGCACTTCTGCTCTTAGCTCCCGCACGCGGGCGATATCCACGGGGTGGCGGGTGCGCGCGGCTTTTTGCATCGCTTCGTCCGTGTTGGCAAGTGCCTCGCTTCTCTCTCCGCGCAGGGCACGAATAACCGCGAGCTCCATGTCTTCCACGAAGAGTTCAGGATAATCCTTGGAAAACTGCAGGGCGGCCACCAGCGCCTCGGAATAGAGTTCGGTGGCCCGGGCGCGATTCCCCCGCCGCGCTTCGAGCTGCCCGTTGCGGTAGGTGGCATTGACTCCGAGCGAACGCGGACCGGCGGCGGAGGCCTGGAGACTGGCCACGTCAGCCATCACTTTTTCGTAGGCGGAGATGGCGGTCGCGATCTCCCCTTTCATGGCCAGCATTTGTCCACGCGCTAGATTCGCCAGCCGGTCTTCGCTCAGGCTGGCAGGGATCGTGGCCAGAATTTTCAGCGCCGGTCTTACCTCTCCGGTCCAAGCGAGGTGATTTCCGGCCCGATAATATTGCATTCGGGAATCAGGGACCAACTCCGCGCAGCAAATAGAGAGCTGCTCCGCTTCGGCATGATGGCCGATTTCGGCTAGCATTCGTCCCAAGTCCAGAAAGACGGCTCCATTCAGCGGGTCCAGCGCGACGGCGCGCGCGGTCAGGGCCATCAATCCCTCGCCCCAGTTGCCCCGCGCCCGTTGCAGCAGTGCCCGGGTCGTCGGAACCTCCGGGTCGTTCGGGCGCAGCCGCTCGGTTTCATCCAACTCGCGCTGCGAGCCATCAAAGTCGCGTTCAACGGAGAGCCGGACCAACGCCATCGCCAGAAGCGCTTCTGGCAAATTCGGATTCAGGCGCCGCGCGGTGCTGGCGGCATTCCGCGCCTTGGCCGAGGTTTGCTCACTCAGGTCAAAGCCGCGCTGGCGCATTTGAACGAGCGCTTCGGCAAGGCGGGCCCACGCCAGCGGGTAACTGGAATCGAGGCGCACCGCCTCCTCGAAGAGGAGCACCGGTTCAAGTGGCGTCGGGCTGGAACTGGTCTGCAACGCGCGCTCGCGCAGGTAGGCGTCGAAAGCCGCGAGGTTCTTGGTGGTTGCGGTGTCGGTCGTCGCGGCGGTCACCGCCGTCGCGGCCGGACCGCCGGAAAGTTTCTGTGCGACCTTGGCGGCGATTTCACTCTGCACGGCGAAGATGTCGGTCAGGTCGCGGTCGAAGGGCTACGAGCTGGAGTTTGTCGCCAATCCCATCCGCGGCTGGACCACGCGGCTCGCCTTCACGCACTCGGACCGTTCCCGGGACAATTTCATGGCCGAGGCCCACCCCTACCTGCCGACGACGCTGGCGTTTTTCCAGTAGGCGACGACGGCGGTGTCGTCCCCAATTCCGGGGGTCTCACCGTCAAGCAACTCACCGCGAATCTCGCTGTATCGTTTCTCCGCTCCGCTCAACTTCTGAGCACCGTGGCATTCCTTCCCATTTCCATGCGCAAAAGAAACATTCATGTCCTGTCTTCGACTGCCAACGGGACGGCACGCTCTGGAAAGGGAAGTTCGCGACGGGAATCGGCGAGTATCGCGATAACGGCACTTGGGAGGGGAAGGCCAAGTCGTGACCCTGCCCGAATGGGCGCACGACCCGAAGAGCTAGTTTATCTTAAGAGCGTGCGGGTGCGTGCGCTCGATTGACACCGCGTCGGCTTACGTAGAGGCGCCGAGTGTCGGCAAGCCGATCAACAGCAGCGCGGCCAGAAAAATCAGGCCGAAGATAAAACCCAGCCGCCAGAAGTCGCGGCGGCCGATGTAGCCGCAGCCGTAGTAAACGGGCGCCGGTCCCGTCGCATAGGGAGTGATCACGCCCATAATGCCGATCGAAAACACGAGGAGCAGCGCGAGTGTCCTCACCGGCATGTCCGGGATCGCCGCGCCCGCCGCGAGCACGACGAGCAGCACTGCCGTCGTGTGCGCCGTGAGGCTGGCGAACAAGTAGTGGACGACGAAGAAAAACACGACGAGCGCGACCAGCACGAGCAACGGCGAGTGGCCGGCGAGCATTGCCGCAGACCGCTGCCCAAACCACGTGATGAAGCCGACCTTGTTCAGTCCATCGGCGAGCGTGAGCATCGTGGCAAACCACGCGAAGGTGTTCCACGCCGTCGTGTGAGCGACGATCTCGTCCCAGGTCACGACACGGCCCACCACCATGAGTGAGATGGCCGCGAGTGCGACGAGGGTCGCATCGATCCACTGGCCGGCGAAAATCCACAGGCCGAGCGCCACGACGACGAGAACCGCCATCGTCCACTCGCGCCGGGTGACGGCGCCGACTTTCGCCAGCTCCTGCGCGGCCCAGGGCGGGACTTCGGCGCTCGTCCGGATTTCCGGTGGGTAGATTTTCAGGACGAGCCACGGCAGCGCCAACAGCAGCGGCAGCCCGATCGGCGCAAAGCCCACCAACCACTGAACCCACGACACCTCGAGGCCCGTGGCTTTCTTGACCATTTCGAGCGCGAGCAGATTGGGAGCGAGGGCCGTGAGAAAGAGCGAACTCGTGACACACGTCGCCGCAAAGGCCGTCCACATGAGGTAGGCGCCGATTTTCCGCGCCAATTCTCCGGGCAGCGAGCCATAGAGCGGCGGGATCGCACGGACCACGGGGAAGATTATTCCCCCGCTGCGCGCGCTGTTCGACGGGGTGAACGGTGCGAGCACCAGATCCGCGAGCATGACCGCGTAACCCAGGCCCAGCGTGCTCCCACCGAGCCGCCGCACGAGCATGAGTGCGATCCGCCGGCCGAGGCCGGTTTTCTCGTAGCCCATCGCGAAGATGAACGCGCCGAAGATGAGCCACACGGTGGTGTTCGAAAATCCCGCCAACGCCCACTTGACCGATTCCGCGGGGAGGCGAAACGACGGATCGGATTTTTGTGCTACGCTGAACGGCAGGCCGAGCCCCGCGATGAGCGTGACGCCGATCAACCCGAGTGCACCCGTCGGCAGGGGTTCCGTCACGAGCGCGACCATGACCGCAGCAAACACCGCGAAATACATCCATGCGTGCGGCGCGAGCCCGTGCGGCACCGGGCACAGCGCGAGCACCACGCCAACCGCCAGCGGCACGGCCGCACGCCAAAGGGCAGACGAGGCGTTGGCGGCTGCGGCGCTCACGGTGCGGCAGTCTACGCCACGGCGTCCGCGATCGCGCGTCCCACTTCGACCGTCGTCGCGGAACCGCCGAGGTCGCGGGTGCGCGCGCCGCGTTGCACGACCGCTTCGATGGCGCGGACAACCGAGGCGGCGGCCTCCGGCTGGCCGAGGTGATCGAGCATCATGGCGCCAGACCAAATCTGACCGATGGGATTGGCAATTCCTTTTCCGGCGATGTCCGGGGCGGAGCCGTGCACCGGTTCAAACATAGAGGGGAAATTCCGCTCGGGATTCAGGTTGGCGGAGGGCGCGATCGCGATCGTGCCGGTGCACGCGGGGCCGAGGTCGGACAGGATGTCGCCGAAGAGATTCGAGCCGACCACCACATCGAACCAATCCGGGTGCTGCACAAAATGCGCGGTCAGGATGTCGATGTGATATTGGTCCGTGCGCACGTCGGGATACTCCGCGGCCATCGCCTTGAAGCGCTCGTCCCAAAACGGCATCGTCACCGTGATGCCGTTGGATTTCGTGGCGGAGGTCAGGTGTTTTTTCGGCCGACTGCGTGCCAGCTCAAACGCGTAGCGCAGAATGCGGTCCACGCCGTGGCGGGTGAACACGACCTGCTGCATCGCGATCTCATCGTCGCTGCCGGTGTAGAGGCGGCCGCCGATTTCAGTGTATTCACCCTCGTTGTTCTCCCGGACGACGTAGAAATCGATGTCGCCCGGGTTTCGATTCCGCAACGGCGATTCGATGCCGGGCATGAGTCGCACCGGCCGCACATTGGCATATTGGCGAAACTCGCGACGGATGGGAATGAGCAGTCCCCAGAGCGAGACGTGATCGGGCACGCCCGGAAAGCCCACCGCGCCGAGGTAGATCGCATCGTGCTGGCGAATCTGCGCGAGGCCGTCCGTGGGCATCATACGCCCGGTCTCTTGGTAGTAGGCGCAGCTCCAGGGAAAGTGATCCCACGTGAGGCTGAAGCCGTGCTTCTTCGCGGCGGCTTCGAGCACGAGCATGCCCGGAGGGATCACTTCTTTGCCGATGCCGTCGCCAGGGATGGTCGCGATGCGATAATTTTTCATAGGGGAATTTTGTATGCGACGAGCGAACCGATCCGTGAACGGTTTCGGTTCGCCGGTCGCACGTTCACTCTAGCGAAACCGCGCAGGATTCACCATCAGTGGAATCGCCTGAATCGCGGGATGCGTTCCCACTCCGCCTCAGAAAAGCAATCGCGCCAACTCCGTCCGGCTCTCGACGCCCAATTTACGGTAGATGGCGTTGAGCTGGAAATCGACGGTGCGCGGTGACTTGCCGAGCTGGCGGGCGACGTCATGGTTGCGCAGGCCCTCCGCCACAAGCAAGGCCACGCGGCGTTCGCTCGGCGTGAGAATCTGCAGGTGCTGCACCGCTGCGGCCTTCAACTGCGGACTCGCGCCGTCGAGGTTGCGTTCGCTCGCCAGCGTTACCCAGAAACCGGGGCGCACGAGCGAGCCCTTGTAGGGTTGGCTCACGTCGACCTTGGCCACGAGGCCACCGATTTCGCGGTGGGCGATGCGGGCGCTCTCCAACCCGACGGCGGGACCGCCGTGCGCGGCGCGATCCCAGATGTCCGCCAGCCGGGTGCAGGCGTCGTCGATTTGCTCCGGCACCCGGAAACATCGGCGCGTATTCAGCACGCGAGCCTCCTCGTAGCCAAAATTCCACGCAGCGCACAGGTCGTAGGCTTCCTGCGTCGCAAACTGCAGCGCGCGATCCGGACCCAAAAACATGACGGGAAGCGGCAGGCCCGAGATGAAGCGCTCCATGCAGAGGCGGCGTCCGCGTTCCCCCTCGAACGCGCGCAGCCGGCGCAGCCCGGCGTCGATCACCGGATGGAGCGACGACAAAAATTCGCGTTCCTCGGCGAGAAATTCGCCTTGTTCCGCGCTGCGCCGAATGCTCAGCACCGCCTCCGGATGCGCACCGTCCCAAAAGGCGAGATGCACGAATTCATCCCAGCCGCGAAAGTGCCGCTCGCGTTCCACCCGCCGTTGCCGGGCCCGGGGATCTTCCTGCAAGATCTCCGAGTAGGTATACATTTTCACCTGCGGGTGGGCGGCGAGAAACGGCCGCGCGATACTCAGGCTCGTCAGGGGTTGGTTGCCGCTGTCCTGATCGTGGGCCACGAAGTGCCGTCCCTCCTGCGGCTCAAAATCGACGATCCCCAGCATGAGACTGCAGGAGTGGTGCGGCAGCACACTTTGGAGCAGCTGCAAGTTCGCGCGCCAAAAACTCTCGAGGTCGAGCGCACTCTGCAAATCCAACATCGGGCGCGCGGCGCCCCGACGAACGGCGGGAACGCTGGGTGCAGAGACGGCGGGGCGCTTGCGGGAGAGCGGCATGGGGCGACGCACCATGGCAAAATCCGCCAACGCTCCGCAAGGCAATGCGCGGGCCACACCGCACGCGCATCCCAGTTTCTTGCAAACGCCTCGACACCGTCGGTAGGGGCGTCTCTCCGAGACGACCGCTGACGCCTCGGAGAGGCGTCCCTACCAATGACACCAGCCTTATCTGCAAGAAAGTGAGATCCGCTCCCGCACCTGAACTCGGCCCCCTGCTCTCCGGAACACACGTAATTCAGGTGGTTCTACCAATAGCGCCGACAGCCCATCGCACGTATCATAGTCGAGCCAAAGAAAATATCTCAAAGACCCCATCCAGAATCGACCCGCGCGATTTGATTCCAGGCAAAACAACAAGCACTGTCCGCGACCCAAAAGTAGTCCTCATGATCTCAAAACCCTCCAAAAAATCCCTCGCCTGCTCGACGGTCCTGGCACTCATCGCTACGACTCTCTCCGCGCAAACCGCGCCCGCGCCCTCCGCTGCCGCGGCCAACGCCGGCGAGACGATCAAACTGGAAGCGTTCAGCGTTACCGGCTCCAATATCAAGCGCATCGAGACGGAGCGCGCGTTGCCCATGACCACCGTCAAGGCCGAGCAACTCGAGATCTATGATCCGGGCCAGCCTTCGGACCTGCTCGCCGCTCTGCCCATGGCCGCGGGCCTGCCCGGTAACGAGGCGGCGCTCGCGACCCAAAA
>SIBG01000078.1 GCA_009695305.1 Opitutus sp.
GGGAAAAGCACTTCGAGGCGCGCCTGCTCGGAAAAAACCTTGAGCGCCTTCTCGGCGTCGGCGGCCGGCACGTTGAACGAACGCTTCGCGGGCTCGGCCGCGGGCGCGATCGATGCCAGTATGAGGGTGAGCGCGACGATGAGCGCGCGGGAAGCACATCGCTGTTCAGTCGGCATGGGGGCGAAAAATGAGGGATTCATCAAGGATAGTGACGAGACAGCCGTAGAAATCTGTTACGCAAGGCGAACGATTTTTTCGGGAAGCGAGCGAGGGTCTGCGTGAGCCGGGGAGGGGCGGAGTTGGCTTCACAGCGCGGAGGAGAGCAAATACGAGATTGCACTTGCGTCACTCCGCTTCGGTGGCAACGGCTTCGGCGCAATTTTGGCCCACCCCGCCTTGAGTCCTCCTCCGCCGCAACGCCTGCCGACCGCCGAAGAGAACCGTTGGTTCTCTGATGAGGTGTATGTGCACGAACCGTCGTTGCGAGCGTATCTGCGCACGCAGTATCCCTTCGCGCCGGATCTCGACGATGTCGTGCAGGAGTCGTTTCTCCGACTGTGGAAGGTCCGCATGGGCCAGCCCGTCCGCTATGCGAAGGCCCTCTTGTTCAAGGTGGCGCGGCACCTCGTGATCGACACGGCGCGGCGAAATCAGATTTCCCCGATCGATCACGTAACAGATTTGGCCGCGCTGTCCGTCATAGATGATGGAAGGCCGGGTCCCGCTGAGGTTGCCTGCAAACGCGAGGAAGTCGTTTTGCTCGCGGCCGCCATCGATTCTCTGCCGGCCCGTTGCCGTGAAATCCTCATTCTTCGCAAACTCCGTGGCGTGCCGCAAAAGGCGATCGCCGCTCAGCTTGGCCTCTCGGAACAAACCGTGCAGGTGCAGGTGTCCCGTGGCGTGCGCCGGTGCGAAGATTTTTTGAGAGCCCACGGAGTTCAGCCCTGAATCGATCATGAGACGCGCATCTGCTTTCAATCGCGACAGCACCGAGGCGGAGGCGCCGCCGAACTCCGCCGCGATTCGCGAAACGGCGGCGGATTGGGTGGCTCGCCGTGACGCCGGGCTGACGGTGCGCGAGGAACTCGACTACGCCGCGTGGCTCGACGCGGACCGCGCGCACCGCACGGCCGTGGACGGACTTGATTTTACGTGGAAGACGTTGGACCGCCCGTTGGCCCACGGGTCGGCCGACGCCGTGCTGGGCGAACTCGCGCACCGCGCACGCCTGCGGAGCCGGCGGCGCACGGTCGCGTTCGGGATTGCTTCGCTGGCGTTGCTCGTCGGAGCAGGGATCGGCTGGCAGGCTTCGCGCATGCCGTCCGATATGAGATCGCCCGTGGCGGTCTCGGCGGTCGTCTTACTGCCGTCGATCCAAGCGTTGCCTGACGGGTCGGTGGCCGAGTTGCGCGACGGGGCGGAGATCACGGTGGAGTTTACGGACGCGCAACGGCGGGTCATCCTTCGACGCGGCGAGGTGTATTTCAAAGTGACGAAGAATCCGGCGCGGCCCTTCGTCGTCGCGGCGGGCGGCGTAGAAGTGCGTGCGGTGGGCACTGCCTTCTCGGTCGATTTTGGAAAAAGCACGGTCGACGTGTTGGTCACTGAAGGAAAAGTGGCTGTGGCCGTGGCCACGGCTGAACCCGCGCGGACCGACGCGACGCAGCCGAATCCAAAGCCGCTCTTGGTTGGCGCGGGCCACGGCACGACTGTCGTCACATCCGCTCGGCAAGCGGACTCGGAGAGTCACCCGGTTTCTGATGCGGACTTTCAAGCGCGCCTCGCGTGGCGCAGCCCGCGCCTAGAATTCTCCGGCACGCCGCTGATCGAAGCGGTCGCCCTCCTCAACCGTCACAACCGCGTGCAGTTCACGATCGAAGATCCCGAGCTCGCGCGCACTCGGGTCAGCGGAATCTTTGGCGCGGTCAACACGGACGCGTTTGTCCGCCTGCTCGAATCCAGTTTCGACGTTCAATCCGAGCGGCGCGGGGCGGACGAGATCGTCCTCCGCCGTAAGCCGTAGCGGGCGAGCGCGCGGTCGTCGGTGGGGTGAGTTGGAGTTTGCCCCGACCGCACGCCAAACCCCAAAGACTTTCGTCAGGACGATACCACGCCCCTATCGCGACAGCTCCGGCACCACCTCGCCCACCGGCAGCACGCGCACCTCACTCCCGTGGTAGAGCCACGCCGTGCCGTTGGTGATCGTCACGCGGCCGCCATGCAGCCGGGCCGACGAGGCATTGGCGAGCGCCAGAACGGTCTCAGTCGGATTAAATTTCAGGTAGCCTTTGATTTTTCCGACACGGCCATCGTAGTCCACCTTCGCGGCCGGCAGCGGATGGTGCGGGTTGATCGTCGCAGGGAAAATCGCGAGCGCAGCGCGCGAGGGGATCTCGGCGGTTGGAAAATCATTCGTTGTGCCGATGAGCAGCCCAGCCACGTTGGCCCCCGCGCTCGACCCCATATAGGGCACGCCGGCGAGCACGCGCGCGCGGATGAGTTCGAGCTGCCCGGTGCGATACAGTTCGCCGAGCAACACGAACGTCTCACCTCCGCCCACGACGATGCCATCCGCCTTGGCCAGCAACTCGCGCGCGCCAGCGGCATCCGCGTGATGGATTGAGACCACGCTCATCGGACCAACCTCGGCGAATTGTTTTTGCAGCCGCGCCTCCGTCCGGTCGCGCTCGGCGGGAAGCGTCGCGTGGAGCACCAGCGCGAGGCGCTGGCAGCCCGCGAAGTGCTGGCGGAGCGCCGGCAGCACGTCGGGGCGGAAGTGATCGCCACTGCTCGTCGCCCCTCCCATCACGAGCACCGAGGCCTTGTCGGAGGTGGGCAGCGCGGGCGCCGCTGCGCGGTTTGCGGCCGGCAGCATGCAACTCGCGAGCAGCAGGATTTGGAGAATGCGCTTCATGAGAAAAATGTAGAGGGAGCAACCAAAGGAAACGAGGAAGAGTTTTTAACCACGGATTACGCTGATGACGCGGATGGTCGGAGCTATTCCTGCCTTTATCTGCAAAATCTGCGCCAGCCGCGGTAAAAAATAACTTCGTCTGGGTTAACTTCCGACCACCAGCACGCCCTTGAAGAACAGCAGCACGATCCCGACGAGCACGCAGCAGCAGAGAAAACCGAGCGTGTCCTGACGGTCCCATCTGGTCAGCTCCAGGCTAGTGCGCGGGAAAAGTTTCAGGTGATCGTAGCGCGTCGGATTGGCGTAGCTCTCCTCCACCGCGACCGCGTCCGCCTCCAGCGTCGGCGCAACCGGCGTTTTTAGTCGCACATAGAAACGCGCCACCCGCACTGGATCGGTCGGCTTGGTCAGCAGGCTCATCCCGACCAGAATCACGATCGGCACCAACGCATCCATCAGATAGCGCGTCGTGAGGAGCAGGGCCGGCGTAAATCCGGCGACGTCGAATCCAAGCAGCGAAACGAGGTAGACTTCCGGCCGGAAGAGACCGACGCCGGTCTTGGGCGAAGCGGGATCCTTGGGATCGAGCCGGACCACCCCTTCCTCAAAGAACATCGCGATCGGTTCGATCCGGCGCGTTTTCTGGATCGTGGCACCTTCCGCTTGCGCCCGCCCCGCGGCGACGTCCGCCGCGGTCGCCGCCACGTCGGTCGTCACCACGCGTTCCCGCGTCAGGCGGGTCAGCGCGGCCGATTGCGCCAGCGTGGGAATCAAGGGCACGACCGCGGGAATCACCGCAATGAAAAGCACGGTCGCAATCACCTGCACGCGCACCGCGAGCTCAGTCACCCTCCGCCAGATAAAAATAAACGTGATCGGCACGCCCCACATGAGGAGCAGCACGATCGCAAACTTCAGGATGGCCACCACGCTGTTGAGGAAGAGCCCGACGAGGACGCCGAGCCCAAGCAAGACCGGCACCGTCAGCCGCGCGACCAGCATGTAGTGCTGATCGGTCTTTCCGGGAAACACCGGCTCATAGAGATTCTTCACCACGAGGCCGGAGAGCACGACGGACTGCGCGCCGAGCAGCGCGAGTTTGCCGCCGAGAATGCCGATGATCATCACGCCGATCAATCCGACCGGCAGCAGCTCGCGCGTCAGCAGGCCCCAGGCCTGATCCGGGTCGGCCAGATTGGGCCCGAACAGCGCGATCGCGATCAATCCGCAGAAGGCCCACGCGATCGTCACAAAGCGTTTACTGAACCCGCCCGAGACCGCGCCGAGCCGTGCCGCCAGTTCGTTTTTCGCGGAGCCGGCGATCGTCATGTTGGCCTGCGAGCCGACGATGCCGACGAGTTGGACGAAGAGCAGCGCGCCAATCGAATACCACGTGTATTCGCTCGCGCTATCTCCACCAAAGAGGTTGAACGCCACCGCCGGCACTTTCGCATGCAGCGCGGACAAGCCTCCGATCCGCGCGAGACCAAACGGGATCAAGATGATTGAGATCACGATGACGAGGACCGCCTGCACCGCATCCACCACCGCCGAGGCCTTGAGCCCGCCGAGCATGATGAACACCGCGACCAACGTCGTGGACACGAGGTAAAACGCCACCGGCTGCAGATACGTGACGTGCGGCTGGAGCTGGCCGCGCGCGTAATAATCCTTGAGCAAATCGTAGCGCGTCGCGTCCGGCCCGGCCAGCGGCACCGTCTGCCGCTGTTTCCGCAGGGCGGTGAATTCATGGTAGTCCGCCACCATCTTCGACTCGGCCGGGGAATAAATCGCCGCGTCCTTCACCATCAGCGGCTGGAGCGTTTTGAGAGCCACGACATTGCCGCCGGCGATCGTCGCCACGATTGCAATCATCAGCGTGGTGATGGCGTAGAGCGTCGCGAGAAAGCGCCGGCCAAAGCGATCCTCGAACAATTCCGCCGTCGTCGTCAGCCGCACGCGCCGGAACCAGACATTGGTGAACCAATAGTAGGGCGTGAGAAACAGCGTGATCAACGCCAGCCACGCCCCGCCGGCACCCTGCCGGTAGACGGAACTCGCCGTCGTCGTGGCCTGGCCCGGGTCGGCCATGTTGCCAAAGCTCAGGAAAAACTGAAACCATTTGCCCAGCGACCGGCCTCCAAGGAAAAAATCCTTCTGGTCCTTCACGCCGTGGGAAAAAATCTTCCCGATCGTGAGGACCGTGATGATGTAGCCGAGGAGGATCAGGACATCGATCCAGTGCAGACCAAATAACTTCATGAGGCTTGGGGCAGGGAAACCGACAGTGAAGGGCCACGCCGCACGCAGGGCGAGGGAATGTTTTTTGGCCGGGCGGGTGTCGGCCGGGCGGGTCGCAAACCCGCCCTACTCCCAGCCACCGCGACGTGCTCCCTCAGTTTTCCTGCTTCGCCGCCGCTTTCTTCTTCCCGCCCTTCTTCTTCGCCGCTTCCGGGGACGCGGCCCCGTCATTCTTGGTGGGCATCGGCGCTTTCACCGTCGCTCGCCACGCGACGAGCTTCGCGTGCAACTCCTTCGCCTTGTCCGGCATCGGCGCCGCCAGATTTTTCGTCTCACCGATGTCCTCGCGCAGATTGTAGAGTTCCAGCCGGCTGTCCTCGATAAACTCCATGAGCTTCCAGTCGCCCTCGATCATCGTGCTCACGGGCCTCGTCCGAAACTGCCCGGGGCCGGCGCCGAGGTAGCCCGGGAAATGCTGGAAGATCGCCGGGCGGGAGGTTTTCGCCGATTCTCCGCGCATCAACGGCACGAGGCTCTCGCCGTCGAAGACCTGCTTGGCGGGCAGTTTCGCGCCGGCGAGCGCGGCAAAAGTCGGATAGACATCCACGTGAATCGCCGGCACGCCGCACGCCGAGCCCGGCACAATGCGCCCCGGCCAGCGGACGATGAACGGCACCCGCGTGCCGCCTTCGTAGAGGCTGCCCTTGCCGTGGCGCAGCGGGGTGTTGTCGGTGATGTCGCCGCCGCCCCGCGTGATGCCTTCGCGGAGGTAGCCGCCGACGCCGCCGTTATCGCTCATGAAAATCAACACCGTATGGTCGGCCAGTTTGAGCTCGTCGAGTTTCGCCATGACGCGGCCCACGCTCTCGTCAACGCTCGCGATCATCGCGGCGTAGGTCGGATTGTTGTGTCCGCCCACGCCCGGCTTGTCCTTGAACTTCGCGATCCACTCCGGCTTCGCCTGATGCGGCGAGTGAACGCCGAAATGCGGCAGGTAGAGAAAGAACGGCCCATCCTTGTGGCGCTCGATGAAACTCACCGCCTTCTCCGTGAGAAAGTCCGCGAGATACGTCCCCTTCGGATATTCTGTCTTCGGCGTCGTCACGAAGTCGAAGTGCACGCCCATGCTCACGATCGCTTCGTCGAACCCCCGTCTAGCCGGGAGGTAGTCGCCCTGCTGGCCAATGTGCCACTTGCCAAACATCCCCGTCGCGTAACCCGACGCCTTCAGCGTTTGCGGCAGCAGCACGCGATCGAGCGGGAGGTTGGTCACGTTTTCCACCGGGCGCAGCGGCTGCGACTGCCAGTCGAAACGGTCGATGCCGCCCACGGTGTAGACGCCGGTGCGCGCGCCGTATTGGCCGCTCATCAAGGCCGAGCGCGTCGGCGTGCAGTTCTGGCAATTGTGATAATTCGTGAACCGCATCCCCTGCGACGCGAGCCGGTCGATGTTCGGCGTCTCGTAATACTTGCTCCCGTAGCACGCGACATCGGTGTAGCCGAGGTCGTCGGCGAGGATGAACACGATGTTGGGCTGGGTCGGCGTCGCCGCGCCGGCCGAACGGTTCAACGCGAGCAGCGCGGCGGCCACGAGGATCAAACGGCAGGGGAGTTTCATGGTAAGGTGAAGGCGAGACGGTCGCGAGTCCCTCCCGCACCCGCAAGGGCAATTCCGTGCGCCGGCCATGGCGCACGCTTGCCTTTCCACCGACCCGCCCAATGCTCGCGCCTCCGCTTCCACCGGTGCCCCGACGCCTCGCCTATCTTCTCACCTGCGCGCTGTTGCCCGCCGTCGCCACCGCGGGGCGCGCCGCACTGGCGCCGGCCGACCTCGATTTCTTCGAGAGCCGCATTCGCCCCGTGCTCGCGCAGGATTGCTACGAGTGCCACCGCACCGGCGGCAAGATGAAGGCCGGCCTCGCGCTCGATCATCGCGCGGCCCTGCTCCAGGGCGGCGACTCCGGTCCGGCGATCATTCCCGGCGACACGAAAAACAGCCTGCTCCTTCAAGCCATCCGCCACGAGCAGGACGACCTTGAGATGCCCAAGGCCGGCGCGAAGCTCGACGCCGCCGTCATCGCCGACTTCGAGCGCTGGATCGCGCGCGGCGCGCCGGATCCGCGGGACGCGCCGCCGACGGACGCACAAGTCGCCGCCGACACCGCGTGGCCCGCTGTGATGCAACGCCGAAAAACCTGGTGGAGTTTCCAGCCAATCGGGAAAACCACTCCGCCCGCCGGCGCCGCCGCCCATCCCGTCGATCGCTTCCTCGCCGCACCGCGCACCGCCGCGGGACTGCCGACGGCCCCGCGCGCCGACGCGCGCACGCTGCTGCGCCGCGCGAGCTTCGCGCTCACGGGGCTGCCGCCGGCTCCCGCCGACCTCGAATCGTTGGCCGCCGATGGGGCATCCGCCGCCTTCGCCCAACATGTCGACGCCCTGCTCGCCTCGCCGCGCTTTGGCGAACGCTGGGCGCGCCACTGGATGGACTGGGTGCGCTACGCCGATTCCCACGGCAGCGAAGGCGACCCCGCGATTCCCAACGCCTGGCGCTACCGCGACTACCTGATCCGCGCGCTCAACGCCGACGTGCCCTACGATCAGCTCGTGCGCGAGCATCTCGCCGGCGATCTCCTGCCCGCGCCGCGTCTGAATCTTGCGCTCGGCCTCAACGAGTCGGCCCTCGGCACTGCGAATCTCCGCATGGTGCAGCACGGCTTTGCGCCCACCGATGCACTGGAGGAGCTCGTGCGGTTCACCGACGACCAGATCAACACCGTCTCAAAGGCCTTCCTCGGTCTCACCGTCTCCTGCGCGCGCTGCCACGACCACAAATTCGATCCCATCAGCCAGCGCGATTTCACGAGCTGGTATGGCATCTTCACCTCGACCGCGCCGGCCATGCTCGCCGTTGACGCACCCGATCCCGCCGAGCCCGCCCGGCGCAGCACCCTGCGCGAAGCGAAAGCCCAGCTTCGTTCCGCCCTCGCCGCCGCCTGGCTCGCCGACGCCGAAACCCTCGCCGCCCGCTTGGCCACCCCCGACGCCGGTCTACAAAAAAATATCGCCGCGGCCAAAGCCCCCGACTCCGCGCTGCATCCTTTTCTTCTACTCGGAAAAAACTCGACGCCGTCCGCCGCCCTCGAGCCGTGGCGCAACCAGGCCGACGGCGTCGCGCGCCACCGCGCGCGATCGTTCCCCCACCGCTGGGATTTGGCGCGGCGCGAGGATCTCGCGGGCTGGATTCACCAGGGGCCCGGGCTGAGCGACGTCAGCCCGCCGGGCGATTTCGCCGTCGCGGCCGAGGGTGACCGCGTGCTCGCCGGCATCCACGGCGGCGGCGTCTACTCCCACCTCGACTCGACCAAGGATCGCGGCCTTCTCCTCTCCCCGCGCCTGCCCCTCGATCAGAAATACGATCTCTGGCTCCGGCTCTCCGGCGAGGGCGGCGCCGTCGCGCGCTACGCGGTCCAGCACTACCCGCGGGACGGCACGGTCTATCCGGTGCAGAAACTCGCCAGCCCCGTCCCGCGCTGGCTCAAGATCCCGCTCGATTACTGGCAGGGCGATCTCGTCCACCTCGAGCTCTCGACCGCGGCGGACCAACCCGTGCTCGCCAACCCCGCCACCACGCGCTCGTGGTTCGGCGTTTCGGAAGTGCTGCTCGTCGGCTCAGGCGAACCCCGCCCCTTCGACGCCTGGCCGTTCGCCGCGACACTGCTCGCCGCGTTCCGCGACGGCGGGCCCGAAACGGTCGATGACCTCGCCGCCGGTTTCGCCACCGCCCTGCGCGGCAGCGTCCAGGCGTGGCGGGATGGCCGCGCCACCGACGGCGACGCCGAGCTGCTCGATCAACTTCTCCGCGCCGGCCTGCTGCGCAACCAGCCCGCGCTTCTTCCCACGGTCGCCCCGCTCCTCGCGGTCTGTCGCGAGCGCGAAGCGGCGTTACGCGTGCCGACCCGCGCGCCCGGCGTCATCGAAACCGCGCCGCGCAACGCCCCGCTCTTCGCGCGCGGCAACCACAAGCAACCGGGCGAGCCCGTGCCGCGACGCTTTCTCGAGGTGATCGACGCCACGCCCTACCGCGTCGGCGACAGCGGGCGCCTCGCGCTCGCGCGCGATCTCGTGCGGTCGGACAATCCGCTGGCCGCGCGGGTGGCGGTGAACCGCGTGTGGCACCACCTCTTCGGCCGCGGTCTCGTCGCGACGCCCGACAATTTTGGCCGCATGGGCGAGCCACCCACGCACCCGGAGCTGCTCGATTTTCTCGCCACCTGGTTTGTTGAGCACCGCTACTCGATCAAGGCCCTCGTCCGTTTCCTCGTGACGACCGAGACGTGGCAGCTGGCGAGTGAGCCGCCGCCCGGCGCCATGGAAAAAGATCCGGACAACCGCCTGCTTTCGCATGCGCCCCTCCGCCGCCTCGAGGCCGAGGCGATTCGCGATGCGCTGCTCGCCACCGCCGGCGAATTGAAGGTCGACGAAATGTTCGGCCCACCCGTGCTCGGCGCGGTGCCGCGGCGCAGCGTTTACCTGCGCGTGAAACGCAATGACCTCGACCCGTTTCTCGGCGCCTTCGACGCGCCTGTGCCGGTCGGCCCGATCGGCCGGCGCGACGTGACCAACGTCCCCGCGCAATCTCTCACGCTGCTCAACTCCGCCTTCGTGCGCGATCGCGCGGAAGGCTGGGCACGGCGCCTCGCGTCCGACCCCGCGCTCGCTCCGCCGGAAATCCGCCTCCGCGCCATGTATGCCGCCGCTTTTTCCCGCCCGCCGACCGGAGCCGAGATGGAGCGAGCCTCGGCCTTTCTCCGCTCGAGCGAAATGGCGCACGCCGCCACCGGCTCCACCCCGGAGCGCGAGCGGGGATTTTCGTCGCCGTGGGCCGACTTCGCCCATGCCCTCTTCAACACCAAGGAATTCATCTTCCTCCCATGACGCCGCTCCTCAGCCGCCGTGAAATGCTCCGCCGATGCTCGTCCGGCTTCGGCTACCTCGCGCTGTCCAGCTTGCTCTCGTCCACGGGGCGCGGCGACCTCCGCGCGCCCGCGCCGCATTTCAAGCCGCGCGCCAAGAACGTCATCTTCCTCTACATGTCGGGCGGCGTGTCGCACATCGACTCGTTCGACCCGAAGCCGCTGCTCGCCAAATACGCCGGCCAGCCGATGCCGACAAAGGTGGAGCGCACACAGTTCAACAAGAACGGCACCGTCTTCCCCAGTCCGTTCGAGTTTCAGCGCCACGGCGCCAGCGGCCTCGAGATCAGCTCGATGTTTCCGCAGCTCGCGAAATCCTGCGCCGACGATCTGGCGGTGATTCGCTCGATGACCTCCAAGGTCAACGAGCACGCGCAGGGAAATTATTTTTTCCACACGGGCTTTCCCACCATGGGATTTCCCAGCGCCGGCGCCTGGATCAACTACGGGCTCGGCTCCGAGAATCGCGACGTCCCCGGGTTTGTCGTGCTCCAGAGCGGCGATGCCACGGCGCCGCACGGTGGCGTCGGGCTTTACGGCAACGGCTTCCTCCCCGCGCAACACCAGGCCTCCATCATCACGGCGGACGCCCGCGAGCCCGTGCCCAACCTCACGCCGCGCGAAGCCGACCTCGGACAGCGCGGCCGCCTCGACTTCATCCGCGCCGCCGATGCCGACTTCGCCACCCGCGCCGCGCACGATCCCCAGATCGAGGCGGCGGTGAAAAATTACGAGACCGCCTATCGCATGCAATCCGCCGTGCCCGAGCTGGTCGGCCTCGCGGGCGAGAGCGAGGCCACGAAAAAACTCTACGGCCTCGACGACCCGCATCCGCAAAAGGCGGCCTACGCGCGCCAGTGCCTGCTCGCCCGCCGGCTCGTCGAGCGGGGCGTGCGTTTCGTGGAGCTGAGCTGCCTCACCGAGAAGATCGGCGCCGGCAACGCCCCCAACCCCTGGGACCAGCACGGCGATCTTGAGCGCGGCCACCGCGCGATGGCCCATCAGGTCGACCAGCCGATCGCCGCCCTTCTCACCGATCTCAAGCAGCGCGGGCTGCTGGCCGAGACCCTGGTGATCTGGGCGGGCGAATTCGGCCGCACCCCCTTCTCGCAGGGCACCAACGGCCGCGATCACAACCCGTTCGGCTTCTCCATCTGGCTCGCCGGCGGCGGCGTGAAGGCCGGCTCCGTCTACGGCGCGACCGATGACCTCGGCTATCACGTCGCCGACCAGGCGATGAGCGTCTACGATCTCTGGGCGACCGTGCTGCACCTGCTCGGCCTCGACCATACCAACCTCACCTACCTGAGCAGCGGAAGAAACTACCGGCTCACGGACGTGCATGGCAACGTCGTCCGCGAGCTCATTGCGTAGGCGCGCCTACTGCTTGTTCTTCCGCTTGCCGTTCTTCTTGTTGGCCGCGCCATCGCCGCTGTCCGTTTTTCCGCCGGCGGGATTGAGTTCAGCGAGCACGGCGGTGAGCCGCTGCCGTGCGACCTTGCTTTCGGCGGTGTCAGCGGTCGCCGGCACGGGCTTCTCCACAAACGGCGCGTCGCTCATGTCGAAGAACTCGCCGGCCTGGTTCATCTTCCAGCCTTGCTCGCGCACGAACCAGTTTCTTCCGAGCTGCACGTAGGCGTAGCTGCGCGGCGTGCCGGCCTGGCCGCGGAGCTGCGCGGCGAAACTCATGCCATCGTATTTGAATCCCGCCGGCAGCTTGGCGGCGCCCAATTCAACAAACGTCGGCAGCATGTCGGCGAAACTGATGATGTCCTTCGACACCTTTCCGACCGGCGTCACCCGCGGCCAGCTCGCAATGAACGGCACCCGCGATCCGCCTTCGAGCATCGAAGCCTTCTTTCCGTTGATCATCCGGCCGCCAATCGTCGTGGGAAAAGTAAGCGCGGTGCCATTGTCTCCCGAGAAGAGAATGAGCGTGTTTTCGCGCAGGCCGAGTCGCTCCAGTTCGGCGACGACCGCGCCGACCTGTTTGTCCATGTAGGCGATGTTGTCGTCGTAGCGCTCGGCGCCGTCGACCGCGCCCTTCTTCGAGTCGGGCGTGTGCAGGATCGGCCCGTGGACGTGGTGCATCGAGTAGTAGAAGAAAAACGGCTGCGCCTTGTTGCGCCGGATGAAATCGATCGCGAAGTCGTGCACGACGTCGCCCGCATAGATGCCCTGCGCGACGGTTTTTTCTCCGGTGTGCTGCTGATGGGTGGTCTGCCAATACCAGCCGCCCGCCGTGGGATCGGTGGTGTATTCATCGTAGCCCCAGTCGCGGGGCGTCTCGCCGACCTGGCGCCACTTGCCCGCCATGCCGGTCGCGTAGCCGGCCTCCTTCAGCAGACGCGCGACGGGGCGTTCGTCGGCGGATTTCGCCCCGGGACCGCCCTCGCGCCACGACTGGTTGGTGACGCCGCCCGTGCGGAACGCATAGCGCCCGCTATTGAGCAGGCAGCGCGAGGGCCCGCAGAGCGGCGCGGCGTAGCACGTCTCAAAACGCGTGCCCGACGCCGCAAGCTTGTCGATGTTGGGCGTCTTGCGCACGTCGGAGCCATAGCAGCTCACGCCATCGAGCCCGAGATCGTCGGCGAGGATGAAGATAATGTTGGGGCGCGCAGCCGGGGTCGCCGCCAAGGCGACGCCGACGAATCCGAGGAGAACAACGAGGAGACGGAGGGATGTTTTCATGGGTAAATATTTTCTGATTGGCTCACTTCTTCTGCTTGTTGGTCTTCCGATTCGGCTGACCCGGCCGCTCCGCGCCAAGGCCGGCGAACGCCGGCTCGATGAGTTCGCGATCCCACGCGTCGAGGGCCGCGCCGAGGCGGGCCGCATCAGCGGGATTCTTCGCCGCCAGATCGGTCGTCTCACTGATGTCATGGGAAAGGTCGTAGAGTTCCGGCGCCTGCTTCGGCAGGTGCACGAGTTTCCACCGCCCCTCGCGCACGGCCCGCAGTTCGCCGCTGCGCCAGAACAACCGCTCGTGCGGCGCGTCGGATTTCTCGCCGGTGAGATACGGCAGTAGATTCACGCTGTCATATTTCTTGTCCGTCGGCATCGGTGCTCCCGCGACCGCGAGCGACGTGGCAAACACGTCGACCGAACTCACCGGCCGGTCGTCCCTGCCGCCCGCCGCGATTTTGCCCGGCCACGAGATGAGAAACGGCACGCGCACCCCGCCTTCGTAGACTCCTCCCTTCGCCCCGCGCAACGGTGCGTTGGCGGAACCGTTCGCGGTCAACGGTCCTCCATTGTCGCTGAAGAAAAACACCAGCGTCCGCTCCGCCTGTCCCGACTCGCGCAAGGCGCCGAGCGCCTCGCCGATCGCGTCATCCATCAGACTCATTTGGGCCGCGTAGGCGCGCCGTTTCGGATCCGCGATGGCCGCGAAGCGCGCGAGCCGTTCCGGCGTCGGCTCGTTGGGCGTGTGCGGGGCGTTGAACGCGAGATAAAGAAACCACGGCTCTTGCGTGTGGCGCTTCACGAACGCCGCCGCCTCGCGCCCGAAGGCCTCCGTGAGATGTCCCGGCGGCTCCACCGCCACGCCGTTGCGCTCGACCGGCACGGTGTATTCGACCGCGGCGTTCGTCTTCCACTCGCGAAACTTATGGCCGCCGCCGATGAAGCCAAACGTTTCCTGAAAGCCCCGCTTGCTCGGCGCAAACTCCGGCGCCGCCCCGAGGTGCCACTTTCCAATCCATCCGGTCGTGTAGCCCGCCCGCACCATATGGGCGGGCAACAACGTCTCCGAGGTCGGCAACCCTTCGGTGTGGTCACTCGGGTCGTAATACGGATTCCGCTCGTGACCGAACCGTTGCTGATAGCGCCCCGTCATCAGCCCCGCCCGCGTCGGACTGCAAAACGGATGGGTCACATACCCGCTCGTAAACCGCACGCCCGACTTCGCGAGCCGGTCGAGATTCGGCGTCGTGATTTCCTTCGAACCCTGAAAGCCCGCATCAGCGTAGCCCTGGTCGTCAGAGACAATCAGCAGCACGTTGGGCCGTGGGGAGGAATCGGCCGCACGGGCCGAGAGCATTGCGAACAAGCACACGCATGGGAACAGAAGCGGGCGTTTCATCATGGGGAATTGGGGTTGCACACGCTTACGTTTCGAGCGGCGATCCGCCATCCAAAAACGCGGGCGGAGCAGACTCACTTCTTCTGCTCCGCCGCCTTGAGCAGCGCCTCAAACCGCGGATTGCCCCGCAGTGGGTCCCAGACGGGGTGGTAGCGCAGAAACACCCTGAAGGTCGACAATGATCCTTTCGAAAACTCTACTTGTCTCACGGACTCCAAGGCCGCGAGCGCACCTTCGTGCTCTCCCAGTTGGGCGAGCAACTGTGCAACGCTCATGACACCCCGAGAGTCAGCCGAATCAACGGTGTTCGCCCGCTGACGAATCTCCCGGACCAGCGGTTCCGCGGCGGCCCGGTCGCCGAGCGCGATGAGGATTACCGCGCGGTTAAGGAGCAGGCGGCCGTTATTGGGTTCGCTCGCAAGCCGGTCATCTACCACCCGAAGGGCAGCTTTGAAGTCGGTCCGCGCGGCCTCGGCGTTGCCGGCCAAACGATGGGCGTCCGCCGTAAGAGCCGCCTTTGGACCGTAACCATCCGCGAGGGAATCCTTGGCGTGACGCAAATATTCCAAACATTTGCCGGGGTCTCTCGCATAGAGCGCGACGTAATAGGCGATCACGGCTCCGCGATCATCGAGGAAGAATGCCGGGGGCACCTTGGCCAGATGAGCCTGGGCCCGGGCGAGGTCGCCCCGCACGTCCAGGAGAAAGTTTAGTTTTTCCCGCTGGGCGTCCATGATCTGGGGGGCAAGGGCCAGCGACTCATCCCACGCCACCTCCGCTTCATCGAACCGCCCCAACGCAAAGAGCGACTGAGCGCGATTGTGTTGGGAAACCGGATCGCTGCCGGGCAGCGCGACGGCTTTGTCGTAATACACCAAAGCCTGTGCATGCTGCCCACTCATGCGCAACGCGCTGCCGGTGACTCGCAGGACCAGACGGTTGGTGGGCTGTCGCCCCGCCTCTCCCCGCAAGAGCCGGATCGCCTCATCCCGGGTGGACGAATTGAACCGCAGACTGAACGCGCGGGCAAAGCGCGCTTGATCGGAGTCGGGGGAAAACTTGATGGCATTTTCGGCCTGGGTGCGCGCGGCGGCGATCCGCTCTGCCGACGAGTCGTGCCGAAGGCCACTCATGCCGCAGGAGAGAATCGCATACGCCGCCCACGCCTCGGCATCCGCCGGGTCAAGGTCAACCGCCTGCTTGAGCAGCTTCTCAGCGAGCGCAAAATCCTCGGGCCTCGCCAGATCCCACGGCTCGTAAAGCGCCCGCGCTTTCGCGACGAGCTGGCGCGCTGCGGATACGGGCGCAGACGCGGCGGATTTTTCCACGGTGGGCGGTGCGCTCCGTCGCGCCGCCGGCTCGGGCTTCCGGTTGGAAAAATAAGTCGCCGCGATTCCGATCACGACGACCGCTCCGATCCATGCTGTCGTCGGGCCGCGGGTTTTTGTGGCACGGGTCTCCCGACCCGTGTCTGTCGAACCCACGGGTCGGGAGCACCGTGCCACGTCTGACGCCACCGGCGCCACTTTCGGCGCATCCAACAGCCGCTTCATCTGTGCCACAAACTCAGGCGTCGGCAATGCACCGGGCAGGCGCATCCACTGCACCCGCAGAAACTCCGGCGGCACGACCGCCCCGCCCTCGCGCGTGTCGTCGATCGCCACGGGCGCGATGAAGGGCACGCCCGCGGCCATCATCTGCGACTGGTCGACGGCGAGTTTCCACTCGAGCCGGAAATAACCCTTCGCCCGCGCCTCGGTGTGCTGCGAGATGAGAGGAACGAACAGCGTGCATTCGTCGATCTGCTTCCGGATTTTCGCGTCCCACGTATCGCCGCCGCGCAGCTCGTTTTCGTCGAACCACACCTCCACCCCGGAACTGCGCAACGCCTCCGCGATGCGCCGCGCGGCGGCGGCATCGTCGCGGGCATAGCTGAGGAAGATCGCGGGAGTCGGCATGGGGGAGCGGAAGAACCCTCAACGTTCAACGCCTAACTCTCAACGCTCAAGTTTTTGTTCGTCGGGTGCCGGTGTCCGCGCCAGAAACGCGATCAAGTCTGCCATCGCCGCAGGCGTGAGCGCGGCCTCGAGGCCTTCCGGCATCAGCGAACGACCGGAACTGACAAAGAGCCGCAGCTCGTTGCGCAAGATCACGTGCTCTGCGCCATCGAGGCCGCGCAGCGTGAGGCTGTTGCCCGCCTCCGTCACCAACATCCCGGCGAGCGATCGCCCATCGAGCAGCGTCGCGGCATACATCATGTAGCGATCCTCCACCGCGCGGTTCGGATCAAGGATGTGCGTCACCAAATATGGCGCCGTGCGGTCGTTCACCACGGCGAGATCCGGCCCAATCTGCCCGCCTCCGGTCGCGCCGAACGCATGGCACGTGCGACAATTCTGCGCGAACACCGCGCCGCCCTTCGCCGGATCACCTCGCTGATTTTTCACGGCCGCGAGCATGCGGTCGATTGCTGCTTGGCGATTCGGATCAATGCCCGCCTGAAACACGCGCGTCGCCCGGTCCGCCAGCTTCGCGTCGATGTGGTGTGTCATCCGTTGCTTCTGCGCCGGATCGATCTGCGCGAGCATCGTCGGATCCGCCTCCACGCGGTCGAGTAGCGCCAGCGACCACGCCACGCGACTCGTCACGAGCTCGATCACGGCCGATCGCACCGCCGCCCCGTGGCTGCGCCAACCGGCCAGCACGCGTTCCGGCACCGTCGGCCGGTTCATCCGTCCGAGCGCCGTGACCGCCGCCACCTGCACGTCGGCCGGCACGTGCGGCCCCAGCAAGCCCGCCAGCAACTCGAAATCTTCGTCTTGCCCCGCACGGTTGCGCCCCAAAATCCGAACCGCCGCCACGCGATCCGCCGTGGCGCCATTTGCGTCGTTCGCCATCCGCCGCGCCGCTACGAACAGCTCATCCGTCCCGGCGAGGGCGCGCTTCATCGGCTCATCCGCCGTGCGCTGCAATTGCGCGAGCGTCTGGTTGTTTCGCTGCAGCCAGTCGAGGAGCTGGGCCAGTGAACGAAACGCCGCGGGCCAGTCCCCCGCTTCCCGCCGCCCTGCAATCGCCGTCAGCAAACTCGCCAGCGCCTTCGCATTTTCCGTCACCGTCGCGACCTCGACCAGCAGCGCATTGTCCACTCCGCCCTCGCGCTGCAACGCCGCCATCAGCGTCTCCGCATGCGGCAACGCCGAACTCAACGCCGCCGCCTTCACAAACCGGTCGCTCTCCCGTCGCAGCAGCCGCGCCAACGCCTCCCCCGCCGCCGGTTCTTTCCATTCGCCTAGAGTGTAACCCGTCTGCTGTCGCACGCCGGCGTCGGGGTCGTCTGCTCTCGCGACCACCGCCGCCAACAACACCGGCGCCCTCGTCGCCCATGCTTCGCTCAACCGCACCGCCTGCCGTCGCACGCCCGGATGCGCGTCACTCATCGCGCGGACCACGACCGCCGATTTCAATTCTCCGATCCCGCGCAGCGCCCACAGCGCCTGCGCGCGCGTGGCCGGCCGCGGCGACTCCACGGAAATTTTTTCCAACCCCGCCGCGGCACCCCGCACCTCGCGCCACAATAGTTGCTGCTGCGCCAAATCCCGCACCACTCCGCTCGGACTTTCCAGCGCCGCGACCAAACCCCCGGCATCCGCCCGATCCAACCGCGGCACCGCGCGTAGCGACCCGCCCGCCGGTCGCACGCGATAAATCCGCCCCTGGTCCTCGCCCGCGCGCAGATCGCCGATCCGTTTCTGCCACTCCGCCGGAATCCACTGCGGATGCTCAATCACCAGCCGATACATATCCGCGATATACAGCCCTCCGTCCGGACCCGCCCGCGCCGCGGTGAACCGCGACCAGAGATCCGCCGACGCAAAAAACTCCGACTCCTTTTCTCCCGCCGCGCGCTCGCCGACAAACGACGCCCCCACCGCGCGCACCTGTTCGCGATGCACCAGATTGTGCACCGGCTCGCAGACAAAAATATTTCCGGCCATTTCCGCCCCGAGCAATTCGTCGCGGTAGATCGCCGGACTGCACGCCGACGTGAAGTGGTTGAAGCCGTGCGGATCGTTGAACCGCGCAAAGGTCTCGCTCGCCGGAAACACCCGCGCCGCCCCCGCGCTCGCCCCCACCGTCACGACCGCATTCGGCGGCACGAGGTGCGGATTCCTCCGGAGATAGTGTTCCTCCAGCGCGTAGTGCCAAAGCGGGTTCGAGTTATTGCAGCCAAACCAATTTCCCCAGTCGTCCCGGCTCCGGCCATACTGCGACTGGCCGATGAGCAACTCGAGACCGCCATCATCCGGCGCGATCCGGAAATCCCGGCGACCGGTGTCCACCGTGCGGTCGGTTTTGGTCGAGGTGATTTTTCCGCCGCTCTCGCCGTTGGCCAGATGCACCCAGCCGTCGAGCGACCATTCCAGGCTATTGGTGAGATGCTGCTCGTTGCCCTCGGCGAGTCCGCGAAACAACACCGTCGTCCGATCCGCGCGGCCGTCGCCATCGGTGTCCTCGAGAAAAAGCACGTTCGGCACCGAGGTCACGAGCACGCCGTCCCGCCACGGCAGCACCGACGTCGGCGACTTGAGTCCGTCGGCGAACAGTGTCGCCCGGTCGAAATGGCCGTCGCCCCGCGTGGACTCCAACACGCGGATGCGCCCACCGGGTTTTCCCTGCCCACCGATTCCATTCGGATAGTCCGCCATTTCCACGACCCACATGCGTCCGTCGGCGCCCCACGCCAGATTGATCGGGTCCCGCACCATCGGCTCGGCGGCGACGAGTTCCACCGTAAAACCCGCCGGCACCCTGATCGCCGCCAACGAGGCCGCCGGACTGCGCGCCGGCGGGAGCACGACCTTTTCCGGCGGCGGCAGTTCCTTGTAGGCGAGCGCCGTGGCGAGCGCGCCCGCGCTGGCGGCGAACACCACACTCGCCGGCCAAAATTTCCTCACGGCCCCAGCCCCTTCCCGAAGTTCGCCGGCAACAGTTCATGCACGGTGCGCACGATCCGGTCCTCGGTGTCCTCGGCGAGCCGCGTTGGCCATCCATAATAATCCATCGCGTGGTCCGCTTCGTAGCCGCCTTCCTTGAGCACTTGCCGCGAAGGGATGTAGCAGGGCACGTGGTTCGAATAGGCGTTCACCCACAGGCGCGACACCCCGAGCTCGCGTTTCAGGCGCAGCGCATAGTCCGCGACGACTTCCCCGCCGAGAAACACCATCGCAAAATCTCCGCCAAACGCCCACGCCTGCACCGGATAGGGCACCGCCGACGGCAAAGTTTTTCCGGCGTCGAGCTGGCGCAGAAATTGCGCGGCGGCGTAGGCGACATTTTGTTTCCCCTTGAGCCGCGCCTCCAGTTCTTCCCGCGACACCGTGCGGCCCAGCGGCAGTTCGATCCGCCGAAACGCCGCGCTCGTCACGCGCCCCACCGCGGACATTTCGCCGGCCATCACTCGGGCCACTTCATCGGCCACCGTGCCGCCATTCGTCGCCACCGCAGCCAACCCGCGCGGCTGCGGATCCGAATCCGCGCCGCAACCGATCGCGACCAACGCCACCGCCCCCGCGTTCGCCGCCTCGATTCGTTGGGCCGCCTCGCCGGCCCAGTCGGGATGCACGTAGTTGTCGCCGCCCTTGAGCGTCGTGCAATGGCACGCGTAATTCACCAGCACGGCGCGCACGACTCCGCGCTCGTCCACCGCGCGCAGCACGGGCAGCGCGTGATCCACCGGCCCGCCCGGCGTCGCTTTGTAGCCGGTGTGTTTGCCGTCGACGATCAGCCGGCGGTTCACCGCGAAATCCGCCGTGCCCTGCGCCCACGCGAGGCGCGCCGGCCGCCGGTCGGCCAAAGCAGCGAGCGCCACCGCAATAAGTTTCTCCTGCAGCATCGCCGTGTAGCGTTCGATCCGCGCGATCTCCTCCGGCGGCAAGTCACGGGAAAACATGAAGGGGATCAGCCCCGCGATCGCCGGCCCCGTGTGTTGGTGCGTCGCACACACCGCGATCCGCTCGCGCGGGATGACCGGATATTTCGCGCGCACCGCCACCGCGACCGCTTCACTCAACGCCTCGCTCACCGCGATCACCTCCGCCGTGACGATCACCACCGGCCCGTCCGCATCCGAGCCGATGACGAGCGCGCGCGCCGTCAACGGCGCCTCCACCCGCGTGGCCTCGGCCGGCCGCGACTGATAACCGGAAAGCCGGATCGGCAGCTCCGGCGTAATATCAATTCGCGCGACGCCCACCGCCACCGTCGGCTCCGCCGCGCGCAGCGCGACCATGAGCATCACGCTCAACCCCACTCCGTAAAATCCAGCCCGCGCGGTTCTCATCGCGCGCATCACACTTTCTCCGGAATCACATAGGGCGGACGCTGCGTCTCGTGCAGGAAGTAACGCGCCCGCTCCAGCGCGCCGTCCCCGCCGGCGTGCACCCGGGCGATCGCGTCGCCGTTGGCCTCGATGTCCAGCCACGGCCCGAGCGTGAGCGGACGTTTCGCCAGATCGACGCCGTGCACCGCGAGATGCTCCGCCAGGGACTTCGCCACCTCCGCCGCGGCCGGCACCGCGGCCAGCGCGCTCGCCACCTCGGCCCTCGCCGCCGGCGCGCCGACGCGCATCGAAATATTTCCAAAGTGACACATCGCCGCCGACGCGTGGCCGATCTCCGCCGATGCCGCGAGATCCTGCGGGCGCCGACTGCGCACCGCCTCGAGGAAATTCGTCATGTGCGCCACGACCCCGCCTTCGCCGGGAAAATTCTTGATCACCTTGCCGCTCGGATCATTCGCCGTGCAGCCGATGAGCCCCGCCAGCGTGCCACCCTCGCAATGCGCCACCACGCCCACGCGCAGCCCCGCCGCCTGATCCATGTAACTTACCCCCGGCTTGGCCGGCAGCCCGCGTGCCTCGAAGATCACCGGCGCCTCCGGATAATCGTAAACGGCGATCTGCGCATTCGGCGTCTCCGCCGGATCGTCGTGGACGAATCGTCCCCCGAGCCCGAGCACGCGCTTCGGTGGTCCATCGGCCCGCACCATGCGCCGCGCCACATCGAGGATGTGCACGCCGTTGTTGCCGAGCTCGCCGTTGCCCGTCGCCCACGACCAATGCCAGTCGTAGTGCAACTTGTCGCGCTCCAGCGGCAACACCGGCGTCGGCCCGCAAAACACCTCGTAGTTCATCCAGTCCGGATACCACGGCGCCTTGCGCGGAATCGCGTCGCGTTTCCCATAGTAGGGCGCGTGAACATACTTGATTTTCCCCAGTCCGCCTTCGTGCAAAAATTTGATGCCCGCCGCGAGTCCGTCCTCCGAGCGATACTGCGTGCCCACCTGCACCATGCGCCCGTATTTCGCCGCCGCCTCCACCATCTTGCGCCCTTCCCACACGGTATGGCTCATGGGTTTTTCGACATACACATCCTTGCCCGCCTGACACGCCCACACGGTGAGCAACGCGTGCCAGTGATTCGGCGTCGCGATGAGCACCGCATCGACGTCCGCGCGCGCCAGCACGTCCCGCGCATCCGTGCTGGTAAACGGCGCGGTGGCCCCCGCCGGCAAGCCCGCCTGCGCCTTCGCCATCTGCTTCGGATCAACATCACACAACGCGACCACCCGCACGTCTGTCCGCATCAGGAGCTGCTTGATGTGCGCCTGCGCCTTCGCACCGCAGCCGATGATGCCCAGTCGCACCGCGTCGTTCGCCCCGACTGGCGCGGCCCAGGCCGGAGCCTTCAGTCCGACCGCCAGCGCACCGGCTCCGGCCGCCCAGGCAGTTTTCACCAAAAACGAACGACGGTTAATTTTTTTCATGGGGTCGGAGGGTCAACGGACTCGCACCGCTCAGCATACACGCCCACCGCCATCCTCAAGCTCGGAGATTGCCTCTTGGCCTGGCCCAGTCGCCGTGGGGCGCCCGCCCGGCGGCCGCGGGCGTTCACCCGCGCGCGACCGGCCGCGCGGAGTCGGCGATCCACTCGCTCCACGAGCCCACGTAGAGTGCCGAACCACGGAGCCCAGCGTGCTCCATCGCGAGCAAGTTGACGCACGCAGTCACACCCGAGCCGCATTGATGGACCACTTGGTCCGGTCGCCACGCACCCAGCATCGCCTCAAACTCTCGCCGCAATTCCGCGGGCGCCCGCATCGTCAGGTCCGCCTTCAAATTCGCCTTAAAGAAACGATTGAGCGCCGACGGGATGTGGCCGGCCACCTGGTCGATCGGCTCCACCTCGCCGCGGAAACGCTCCGGCGCCCGCGCGTCCACGACGCAAGCACTCGCGTTCGCCGTCCCCGCGAGCACGTCCGCCGTGCTTCGGACCATCGTCGCGTCGGGTCGCGCGACCACGCGACCCGCGGGCCGCGGCGCCGGCCTTTCGACCGAGATGGGATTGCCCTCGGCGATCCACTTGGGCCAACCGCCGTCGAGCACCGCCACGCGCGTCAACCCGATCCAGTGCGCCAACCACCACAGTCGTGCTGCATATTGTCCGCCGACATCATCATAGGCCACGATCTGGGTTTGCTCCGTGACGCCATGCGCCGTGAGAAATGCGGCGAAGGCGGCCGCGTCCGGCAGCGGGTGGCGGCCGTTCGCGCCCGTTTTCACCCCGGAGAGCGCCGTCTCAACCGGCGCATGATAGGCGCCCGCCAGATGACCCTCGCGATAAACCCGCGCCCCGCGTTGGTGGTCCGCCAGATCATGCCGGCAATCAAACACGACCCAATCGTCGCGCGAAAGATTTTGGCGCAAGGTCGTCGAATCGATCAGCATCCCGCGACGCTAGTCCGCCGCCCACGTCGGTAGAAACAAAAATCTCCCCACGGTTTTGCTGCGCCCCGCGCCCGTGCCGACCTTGACACGAATCCACCGGGCCGACGATATCTTCCCCACCCCATGGCGGCCGGCGCGCGTTTCATTTTGCCGGTCTGCATCGACGACACGCCAGAGAAAGGCGCGCTCGTGCCCGAGCAATTTTTGAAGACGCATTGGATGCGTCTGCCCGGCGGCACGGTGGCGCCGGAGATCGCCGCGCGGTTGCAGGAAATGACAGGAGGAAAATCGCGATGAGCCCGAATCAGATGAACCACAGAGACACAAAGGCCCAAAGAAAAATCCGGAGACAGCGACCTCTGCCCGTTCCGATCTCTGTGCCTCCGTGTCTTTGTGGTTAATTTCATCACTTCTTCTGCCCGGAATTTTTGAGTAGAGTAGGCAGAGAGTTCACGCATGAAGCTTAAACCGACCGCAGTTGTCAGTGCTCCGCGGAACTCCCCGCCCCTCATCAAACCGGACAGGCGGTTTTCCCGCATCCGGCTTTCCGTGGCCGTTCACCGCACGCGCTGTCG
>SIBG01000079.1 GCA_009695305.1 Opitutus sp.
CGTCCGCCCGGAGCACAGGTCGCCTGCCACCACGAAGGCGGCCATCTGGCGCTGGTGTTCCGGGCTTACCATTTTTTTGCGTTCACCGCCTCCAGCACGCGGTTCTTCAGTAGCGAGTCCGCGAGCATCTTCTTCCGCTCTGCGTTCTCGCGCTCCAATTCCTTCATGCGTTTGGCTTCGTTGACGTCGAGTTGGCCGAACGGCCGTTTCCAACGGTGGAATGTGACCTCGGAGATATTATGCTCCTTGCCCACTTCCACGATGCTCTTGCCGCCATCGGCTTCCCGCAAAATGCGGATCTTTTGCTCCGTCGCGTGGTGTTTTCCTTTCATGGTCTGGGCTCCTTCTAGGGCCGCAGACTAACCTCGCAAGTGGCCCGGATTTCGGGGGATCACCGCAGGGCGGTCCGCGGCGAGGGCGACGACGGTGCTCCAGCAGAGCAGGACAAAAAAACGGAACGGGAGGCGAGGCATCGGAGTAGGAGGTGGGTTCAGGGCGCGGCGTTTTTTTCCAGACCGGTGCGATTGATGAGGCCGCCGAAAGGGTTGTTGCCGAAGGCGGGGGGGATGAGGCCGCGGTTCCATTCGACGACGGCGGCGGCGAGACGGGCGGCGATTTCGGGCCGCGCCGCGGCGAGGTCGTGCGATTCGCCGAGGTCGGTGGCGAGGTCGAAGAGTTGGGGGGCGTTTTGGTAGGTGCGCAGCCACTTCCAGTTTCCTTCGCGCACGGCGAAGGCCTCGCCACCATCCATGCGCCAGAAGAGACGCGCGTGCGGCGCGGAGTTATTCTGGCCGGTGAGGAAGGGCAGCAGGTCCATGCCATCGAGGGCGGCGAGCTTGGCATCGCGCTTGGCACCGGAGGCGGCGAGCGCGGTGGGGAGAATGTCGAGCGAGATCACGGACGGTGCGTAGGTGCGGCCGGCGGGGAGTCGGGCGGGCCAGGAGACGAGGAAAGGGACGCGGATGCCGCCCTCGAACACGTCGCCCTTTTGTCCGCGGAGCGGGGAGTTTACGGAAGCATTGGCGTTGCGCTTGGTCATCGGGCCGCCGTTGTCGGAGATGAAAAAAATCAGCGTGCGGTCGCGTTGGCCGGTGGAATCGAGCGCAGCGAGAATCCGGCCGACCGCTTCATCGATGGTGGCGACCATCGCGGCGTAAGTGCGGCGGCGTTCGTCAGTGAGGGCGGCGAATTTCAAGAGCATGTCCTCGCGCGCTTGGAGCGGCGTGTGGGGAGCGTTGAAGGCCAGGTAGAGGAACCAGGGTTTCGCGTCGCGCGCATGGCGGGTGACGGAGGCGGTGGCTTCCTCGCCGAGGCGCGTGGTGAGTTCGCCGACTTCGGGGACTTCCGTCGAGTTGCGCAAAATGGCGGAGGTTTGCTCGGTGTCGGTCGTCGTGGTGGCTTTCTTGCCAGCGCCGATTTCGACTTCGGCGACTGAACCCGGGAGGTAGCGATGGCCGCCGCCGAGGAAACCGAAGTATTCGTCGAAGCCACGGCGGTTCGGGTGAAACTGCGAGTGTGCGCCGAGGTGCCATTTGCCGATGGCTCCGGTGGTGTAGCCGGCGGCCCGGAGGGAATCGGCGATGGTTGCCTCGGAGAGCGGCAAGCCGTGGGTGACGGCGGTGGCATCCCATTTCGGGTTATACTCGTAGCCGAAGCGTTGCTGGTAGCGGCCGGTGAGAAAACCGGCGCGCGAAGGGCTGCACACCGGATAGGAAACATAGCCGTCGGTGCAACGGACGCCGGAGGCGGCGAGCCGGTCGAGGTGCGGCGTGGGGATGTCGCGCGCGCCCTGGAAACCGACGTCGTTGTAGCCGAGGTCGTCGGCGACGATGAGGAGAATGTTGGGGCGGAGGGTCGAGTCCGCGGCAGGCAGGCAGGTGAACGGAGAAAGCACGAACGCGAGGAGCAGGCGGGCGGGGCGGAGATTCATCGGGGACATCAACAATCTTGAAAGCTAGAATCGGGCAGCTGGAAACTGAAAATTTCGGAGGCGGGCGGATCCGTCCGCGCGGTCTGACCGAATTCGGGAATGATACCAACGTCCCGCAATTTTTAGACCATGGTCATGGCGAGGTGCGCGAAGCGTGCCGGGGCAATCCAGCCCCTCGACCGGGCTCGAGGTCCTGAGCTGGTCGAACGGACTGGATTGCTTCGTCGCGGCGCTTCTCGCAATGACAGGACTCGACTACGGTATTTTTTTACCGCTGTAGATGCTCGAAGGTTGCCGCGTGGTCGAGGGTGCGCGCGCCCGCCAGTCGAACGACAAACCGACTTACGGTGCGGCGAGCAGGGGAGCCCAGAGGCCGGGGATGATCGCGGGGGTGTTGCCGTCGGGCGGGAAAGTGGTCTTCACGGCCGCGTGGATTTGCGTGCTGAGATCGGCGACGGTCGCGGCGTGCGCGGGCAGCGGGGCGAGGTTGGTGAGTTCTTTCGGGTCGGCGTCGTGATCGTAGAGTTCGCGGCCCTGCGCACCCTCGTCCCACTCGGTGTAGCGCCAGCGGGCGGTGCGGAGGCTGTAGCCGAAAAAACGTTTACCATTGTCGCCAGTGGCGGGGCTGGCGCCCATGCGGTTGAAGCCGCCGCCGCGCACCACCTGCGTGAGCGCCCAGCCGCGACCGGTAGTGGCCGGATGGCGGAGGATGGGCACGAGCGACTGGCCTTGGAGATTCGGGGGAGCAGTGACGCCGGCGAGTTCGGCGAGCGTCGGAAAGAGATCGACGTGCGCGACCGGCGTGGCGGCGACGGTGCCTGGGGCGCTGACGCCGGGCGCGACGATGAGGAGCGGGACGCGCGCGCTTTCCTCGAAGAGGCTCTGCTTTTGCCAGAGGCCGTGTTCGCCGGTGTGGTAGCCGTGGTCGCTGGTGAACACGATGACGGTGCTCGCGGCGAGGCCGAGGCGATCGAGGGCGGCGACAACCCGGCCGACCTGCGCATCCATGAAACTGATGCTCGCGTAGTAGGCTTGCAGGGCCTGGCGCCGGAGTGGATCGGTGAGGTTGTCCTGTTCCTTTTTGTAGCTACCGAGCGCGGCGGCGGGAAGATCGGCCTGGTCTTCTTTCACGCCGGAGACGACGGGCATCGTCCCTTCGGGATAGTAGCCGAAGTAGGGAACGTTGGGCGCCACGTAGGGCGTGTGGGGGCGGAAGAAACCGACGGCGACGAAGAACGGGCGGTCACGGCGTTGGGCGCAGCGCTCGAGCACCCACTCGGCTTGGTCGGCCAAAATGCCATCGGTGTGATCGGCGTCGCCTTTGTCGGAGGCGAGCCAGCTCAAGGAGCCGCCGTAGGAACCGGGGATAAGGCTGAAGATTTTCGAGTGTTCCTGGAGACGGTCGACGCCGGCCGGGTTGAGTTCGAGTTCCCAGGAGGCGGGATCGTCGTGGCCGGCGGTGCCGATGGAGTTGGGGACGTTGTAATGGTAGAGCTTGCCCAGCCGCGCGGCGAAATAGCCCTGCTGACGGAACGCCTGGGGGAGCGACAGCTGCGCCGGGATGGTCTGGCGGAAAATTTGCGCGTTCGCGAGAATGCCGGTGCTGTTCGGATAAAGGCCGGTGAGGAACGAATTTCGGCTCGGGCCACAGAGGGGGAAATTGCAATACGCCCGGTCGAAGCGCACGCCACGGGCGGCGAGTTGGTCGAGGTTGGGCGTCTTCGCGCGCGGATCACCGTAGCAGCCGAGGAGATTGTTGAGATCGTCGGCGATGAGGAAGAGGACGTTTTTCTTCGCGAGAGCGGGCGGGGCTGCCGCCGCGCCGAGCGACGGAAAAGACGTGACGGCCAGCAGCAGGGTGAGGAGGTGACGTGAGCGAGGCATAGGAATAAATGCGGCGGCTCACCAATCCATCGTCACCGTCGTCACGTATAGGCGGGGCTCGGTTTTTCGCGGCCACGTGTAGCTGTTGCCTTGATCGGAGTTGAGGCCGAGGAGGTTGTTTACGTTGAGCTGGGCGGTCCAGTTGTGGTTGGAGAGTTTTCTCCGGTAGCTGACGAACGGGTTCACGAGAATGTAGCTGCTGGTCCTCGTCGCAGGAAGCACCACGACGCCGCCGGACGAGAGCGCGGCGCGGGGCCTGCCCATCGCGTAACGGGTGGAGGTGCCGACGGCGAAGCCTTTGAGTTTTCCCTCGGTGAAGCTGTAGCGGGTGGTGAGGTTGGCAGTCTCGCGGCGGACGGTGCGGACGGCGCCCTCGGTGTCGTCGAGCAGCTGCTGGGTGATGGCGGTGGCGTCGTCGGGGTCGAGGCCCTGGGCTTTCGCGGCCGACCGCGCGGCGGCGAGGTAAGGACGCACGAGCGGGAAGAAGCGGCCGAATTGCACGCGGTTCATCGAGTAGGTGGCGCGCACCGTCCACTGGCGCGTGAGGTTGGACTGCAGCTCGACCTCCCAGCCTTCAGTTTGCTGGTCGCGGTAATCGCCGGTGCCGAGGAGCCGCTGGCTGACGGGGAGGAGGGCGTTGAGCTCCGTCTGCGAGCCGGCGCTGAGGCCGAGGGAATTATTTTCCGACGTCGTTTTGAAGCGCGTCACGGTCGCGTTGATGCGGTCGTTGAGAAAATTGAAGCGCAGGCTGAATTCGTGGCCTTCGCCGGTGCGTGGGAGGCGGGGCTTGCCGGTGAGCTCGAAGCTCACGCTGTCAGTGAAAAGCGAGGACTCAAAATAGCCGCCGCCGAGCGAGAGCCACGGGAGGAGGCGGAAGACGCCGCCGTAGGTTTGGTTCGTGGCGTAGGTGCGGTTAAAGGGCTCGACGGGGACGTTGTAGCCGACGGCGTCGAGAATGGGGCGGCCTTGGAGATCGACGACTTGAGTCTCGCCGGTGGCGGCGACAGCGATGGGCGCGCGACCGCGATTTTGGCGAAAGTAGTCGCGACTGACGCCCGTGCTGGTGTGGAGACGCCCGCTAAAGAACGAGCCAATCGTGGTGAGGTTGCCGGAGCCGAGCGTTTGATCGAAGCGGGTCTGGCTATTGCCACTCCGGTAGAATGTCGTGACGCCGGGGACGACCCGGAGCCGGAGGGCGTCGTCGCTGTTGCCGTCGGTGAGGTAGTGGACGGGGTGGACGAGGTTGTTGGCGTAGGTGGCGGCGGCGCCGGTGAGGCCGCGGCGCGCGATTTCCTTCTGGTCCATGGCGAAGGAATAGGTGTCGAGGTAGTTTTGCTCGTGGCGGTAGCTGGCACCGGCGACGGCGCGGAAGGTGGAATTCCAGAACGGCAGTTTGGTGTCGTAGACGACCGAAGTCCGCCAGCCGGCGGACTTGTTCCCATCGTCGGTGTAGGTGGGCGCGTAAGCGATGAAGAGCTGCTCGAAACGCGGATTGGGAATCGTGGCGTTGGGCGTGGTGGGATGGGGGAGCACGCGGTTGACGTCGATAAAGACGGCGCGGGAATTCATCCCGAGAGCGCCCGCTGAGGAATACGTTTGCAGGCGGGTCGTGGCGTCGACCTGGCCGTTGTGCGCCAGGAGCAGGCGCAGGTGATCGCCGAGCTGGTGCGAGAGCTCGATATTGTAGGCGTGGAAATCTGTGTCGTGGCGGTTATCGGGCCCGCCCCAATCCTCGCCGTCGGGATAAACGCTATAGGGAATCGTGACGAGCGGGTAGCGGACGGGATTTTGCGGATCGGTGCCGGTGGCGACGGTGGCGCCCGTGAGGATGGCGGAATTGCGATACGTCGTCGTCGCGGTCGACTGCATGTCGTAAAGCGTGCCGCCGAGATCGAGGTAAACGTGGGTGTTACCGGTGGCGGCAATGCGGCGCATGCCGATGCCGTTGACCTGCACGCCGGGGTTGACCGGATCGGCGTCGGCGGCGTTGGTGCCGGAGCCGCGGATGTAGGCCTTGTTGCCGTCGTTGAGGTGCAGCGTGCTCTGGTTAATCCGCGAGTGGCCGCCCTCGAAATTTACGTCGAGGCGGGTGTGCTTCCCCTTGAAAATATCCCAGCGCAAGGCGCCGGCGAAGCCCCGATAGTCCTTGCTGCCGCGCTGGCGGAACTGCTCGACCTCGGAGTTGAGGGCGTTGAAGCGCAAGCCAAGGCGGGGGAGGAGCGGCTGGTTGAAATCAACGGAGTAGCGCTGCGTGCCGTAGGAATCCATGCGCACGGTGGCGCTGGCGCTGCGGCGGAACGTGGCTCGTTTGGTCGAGATGTTGATGATGCCGGTCGGGTCGACGTCGCCGTAGGCCAAGCCGCCGGGCCCGCGCGAGATTTCGATGCGCTCCGTGTTGTAGGTGTCGGCGGGAAGGAACCACGGGAATCCGTCGCGGAGCTGGCGGATCGAGGGGATGCCGCGAAAACTGATCTGGTTGCCGGAGCGGGAGCCGACCGGAGCGCCGACGGTGCCGGTGTCGTTGAAAATATTTTCCGCCCCGACGGCGAACTCGACCGCGCCGAAAAAATCGTTGAGCGCGAGATCGCTCAGGAGATCGGCGGTGAAGACAGAGATGGAGTTGGGGAGGTTGGCGAGTTTCTCGTTGGTGCGCGTGCCGGCGAGCGAGGAGGAGGCGGCGTAGCCTTTGTCGTCGGCGGAGTTGACCTCGAAGGGCGAGAGGATGACGGCCTCTTCTTTCGCAACGGCAGGGGCTGGAGCGGCGGCCGGGGCGGTCTGGGCGGCGAGCGACGCGGGAAACGCCAGCGCGCAGGAGACGGCGAGAAGGAGGGCCGCAGAGACCGGAAAGCGGGTTGGTCGGGACATGGGGGTGAGTTGGTGTAGCTACGCTGGGGTGGGTCGCGAGGCGACTCGTGGGGGTGAACGACTGGCGCGAGCAGTCAGGCGAGGTCGAGGGCGTGAGCCAAGCGCGATTTTTATCAAGGGCTTCTCTGGCCGGCGATTTTCACCAAGATCGCGGACCTCGGCTGCACCGAGTGCGGGGTAAGCCCGAGCCGCGCGAAGGCCACGTTGCGGAGCCGGCAGGATTGGCAGTGCCGCAGCGGATTAAGGGAAGCGCGGTTGCGCGCCCGCGACTTCGGGGCGGACGGTGCCGTCGAGGGCGATGAGGGGCTTCGGATGGGCGACGCGACCGAGGGCGCGAACACCGGGGCCGATCCCATCGCGGCCAAGGTCGGCCTGCGAGGCGTCGGCGATGGCCGTGAGCCGACGCACCACATCAGGATTTTGCGCGGAGACGTCGGTGGCCTCGCCGAGGTCGGAGGTGAGATGGTAGAGTTCGCTTTTCGCGAGGTGGAGTTTCCACGGGCCGGAGCGGACGGCTTCGAGTAGCAGGCCGCGGTGATAGAGAAACGTGTCGCGGGGCGGGGTGGGGGGCGCGCCGGTGAGAATGGGCCAGAGGTCGACGCCATCGATCTTACGATCGGCGGCGAGCGGAGCGCGGGCGAGTTTTGCAAACGTGGGGAGAACGTCCATCATGGTGGTGATGGCGTCGGTCGAAGAAGCCGCGGGAATTTTTCCGGGCCACCAGGCAAGGCCGGGGACGCGCACGCCGCCCTCGAGGGTCGAGCCCTTGCTCCCGCGGAGCGGAAAATTATTGGCGCCCTGTTGGGTGGGGCCGCCGTTGTCGGAGACGAAGAGGACGAAGGTGTTGTGGTCGAGCTTGAGCTCGCGGAGCGCGTCGAGGACCTGGCCGACGCTCCAGTCAATCTCCTGCACCCAGTCGCCGAGCAGACCGTTCGGGGAGGAGCCGCGGAATTTCTCGGACGGATAGCGGGGAAAATGGACGGCGTTGTGCGCGAGGTAGACGAAGAAGGGCCGGTCCTTCGCTTGGGCGTCGCGGATGAACGAGATCGTCTTTTCCGTGTAGCGACGGACCAGCGGAACTTGGTCTTCGGCGCGGATGCGGCCGATCACGGTATCGTTCTCGATCAAAGCGAGCGGGGGCTGCGCGGCGGCGCGAATGCCGATGCCATCGTCCACGACGGGAGCGGCGGCTTTTTTGGGCGATTGGGGGGAAGTCTTCGCTTTGGCGGTCTGCGAGGTATTCGGTTTTTTGCCGAAATCACTCTTCGTCCCGTCCTCCGACGGGCCCATGTCGTTCGAATAGGGCAGGCCGAAATAATAATCAAAACCCTGGCGGCGCGGGAGGAACTCGGGTTGATCACCGAGGTGCCATTTGCCGATGGCGGCTGTTGTATAGCCCGCGGCGTGGAGCACGTCGGCGATGGTGTGCTCGTCGGGATGAAGGCCGATGGCGGCGTTGGGGAACAGCACGTGCGGAATCGGCAGGGCGCGTTTGGGGTAAGAACCCGTCATGAGCGCGGCGCGAGAAGGCGAGCACACGGGCGCGGCATAGTGGCTGGTGAGCTTGCGGCCTTCGGCGGCCATGCGGTCGAGGGCAGGCGTTTTGTTGTTGGAACCGAAGGCGCCGATTTCGCGGTAGCCGAGGTCGTCGATGTTGATGAGGACGAAGTTTGGGCGGGAGGCGTCGGCGGCCGAGAGGACCGGTGCAAGAAGCGCAGCCATGAGCAGCGCGAAAACGGAGGAGATATTTTTCATGCGGTGGAGATCGAAGGAACAAGAGAGTGAACCGCTAATCATCGCTAATTTTTCGGAGACGACAGGCGGAGTGGAACTTAGCGGGCCTCGCCTGATCGGCGAGGCGCCGGAGCGGATACGGATTTACGGAGATTAGCGAGAACTGGTGTTCCATCAGTTCTTTTGGGATCGCGGCTCAGCGTTTCTTTTTTCCGGCCTTGCCACCGGCCGCCTCGCGGTCGAGGAGATCGGGGAGCGGCAGGTAGTCGAAATCGACGATCATCTTTTCCGCGAGGGCGGTGCGGAGTTCGAGTTCCACGGTATGCAGGGCCGGTTGGCCGCTGAGGTTGTTGAGTTCGGAGGGATCGGCGTCGAGGTCGTAGAGTTCGTAGACGGGGCGCGGGGTGGTGAAGTAGGTGGTGCGGAGGGCGGCGGAGAGTTTCCCGGCGGCGTTGGCGGCAGTCATCTCGCTCCAACCAGCGCCACCGGCGGAATCGACCGGCGAGTAGGGCACCCACGGCGTGCAGTTGTAGATGAATTTGTAACGATCACTGCGGGCGCTGCGGGAGAAATCGTTGGCGGAACTGCGCATCTCGAGCGTGACGGGCGCGGTGCCGTGCGGCCCGCGCTCGACGAAGACATGCTGCCGCGGCGAGTAGGAGGCGTCGCCACGGAGCAGCGCGACGAAACTGCGTCCGCTCATCTTCGGGCCGGGTGCGAGGCCAGCCGCCGCGAGGATCGTGGGCGCGATGTCTTCGCCGCTGAGTAGCGTGCGAGAATCGCCGCCGGGTTTCAGGACATCGGGCCAGCGGATGACGAGCGGGACATTGGAACCCGGATCGTAGAGCGAGCCTTTGCCGTGTGGAAGCGCGGCGCCGTTGTCACCGGCGAAGATGACGAGTGTGCTGGCCGCGAAGCCGCGCTCGGTGAGCAAGTCGAGGACTGCCTTCATGCTGCGGTCGACGCGGTTCACCTCGCCACAATAGTCGGCGAGCTGCTCGCGCATGCCGGGTAGATCAGGCCAGTGGGCGGGAAGCTTCAGTTTCGCGGGATCAGGGCGGTCGGATTCCGGGGGCGTCCACGGGTGGTGCGGATCGCTGAAATTGAGCCAGAGGCAAAACGGTTTTTCCTTTGGCTTCTGATCGAGAAACTCACGCATCTGTTCGATGGCCGCGATGTCGGAGCCGGTGCGCACGTAGTCAACGCGCTGTTCGAAGGTCCGCATGCCGTGCTCCGCGATGAGGCGGGCGCTGGTCGGGCCGTTGGCGGGATTGGAACCGTCAAGGTGATACATGCGGCCGCAGATGCCGGTGAAATAGCCGGCCTGCGCGCGGAGGATTTCGGGAAACGTGATCTCGTCGCGGGGCAGGGGAGAGGAGAAACGCGTCATGCGCGCGGCGACGGCGGAGCGGCCGGTGAGATAACCGGCGCGGGACGGCACGCACTGGGGCGCGACGGTGAACATCCGGTGGAACTTCATGCCCTCGGCCGCGAGCTGATCAATCGCGGGCGTGCGGACGTTGGTGTCGCCGTAGCAGCTGAGGAACGGGTAGCTGTGATCGTCGGAGAGGACGAAGAGGATGTTTGGTTTCGACGGGGTGGCGGCGGCGAGCTGGCTCGCGAAGACGGAGGTGAGAACGGCGAGGAGGACAAGTGAGACTGGACGGAAACGATTCATGGGGGAAAGGACGTTGAGCGTGAGGGAATTTACTTGGGGCGGACGACGGCGAGCCAGTCGTCGTTGGAGGGAGCGGTGAGAGTGAGCTTGGCACCGCCGGTGGCGGCGGTGGCGGCGGCAGGAGTGCCGCCGGTCCGGGGGTTGAACCAGGAGATGGCGTAATCGCCGGGTGAGGTGGTGAGGTCGAGGGTGGTGGCGCCGCCTTTAGGGAGATAGACGAGATAGAGCTGGCCGCTTTGCGCGAGGCAGTAGACGGAGTTGTCGTGTTTGTCGTTGCCGACGAGTTCGTCGGCGTTGGTCATCTTGTCGAGCGGGATGGCGTGTTCGCGGAAGAAGTCGAGGGCGATCCGGCAGTAGTCCCACGATTTGTCGCGGCTACGGAAGTCCTCGAGGAGGAGATCGTTTTCGGCGAGTTGGTAGCCGAAGTAGTATTCCACGCCAGCGCCGCCGGCCATGAAGGTGCCCCAGAGCGTGCTCTTGCGGATGTCGTGGAGATCGTAGCCGATGGGTTTGCCGTCTTTGCCGATGCCGGCGTAGCCCTTGTAACCGGGGTCAGGCGGGACGCCGAGGCCGGCGGGATTCTGTTCATCATTGCAAACGACCCACGGGCGGCCGGTGGCGGCGGAGGCGCGGACCCACTTGAGCACTTGTTGGTGCGCGGCTTTCCAGCTGTTTTGCGCGGAGGCACCGGTGAGGACGGACTGTTTGCCGATGAGCGCCTCGTAGACCTGATCCTGCTGATTGGGGAAACTGTGGATGACAATCAGGTGGTGGTAAGGATCGGTGTCGGCGATAAATTGAGCCATGGCGCGCTGCTCTTCGGGGGACTGGGTGTTTTCTTCGCCGAGATTCCAGTTGAGGCCGAGGTGGTGGCCGTAGCGGGCGATCAGCTCGCGAAGATAGAGTTTGCGTTCGGGGCCGGTGGCGCCGCCGTCGAGGGACTCGGGCACGCGGCCGGGCTTGCGCTGCGGCCCGATGCGGTCGTCGTCGTTTTCGTTTTCCTGGAGTTTGAAATGAAGAAAGAGTCCGAGCTTGTCGGCGTGGTCGAAGACGATGCCCCACTGGTCGAGTTTGGAGCAATCGTAGTGAAATTTTTCGTCGCGCGAGATGAAGGGCCAGACGTTGTCGCCGTCGCCGCCGGCGTTGTAGGTGAGAAAGGAGAAGGAGTTCGCGCCTTTGCCGGCGAGGTAGTTCAGCGCGCCGATGAGGCCCTTGCCTTTTTTGGCGGCGCCCCAGGTGGGATCGCCGGTGCGCCAGTCGGCGACGTGAGGCGACCACGTTTTGAGCGGGACGTTTTTCTTGAGGGCGATGGTGTCGTCGAAGTCGGTGTAGGCGAGGAGGGTCTCGGGGGCGTCGGCGCCGGCTTTGAGGAAGAGGGCGTTGTTGCCGGCGTGGCGGAGGTAGTGGCCACCGGTGTAGGTGAGGCGACCCTTGGCGCGGAAGTCGGCGCCGGTTTTGTCGGAGGCACCGACGGTGAATGTGCCGGTTTTTCCGTCGAAGAGCGCGAGGGCGGTGCCGGCGGTCGCGGGCCACGTGGTCGCGATCGACGGGCCGGAGACGAAGGAGATGCGGTAGGTCCACGTGCCGGCTTTGTCGGGCGAGAGGTGCGCGCGCCACACGGTGCCGGCAGTGGCGGAGGTGTTGGCGGCGTTGCCGTCGGCGGCGAAGTAACCGGGGACGGTGTAGCTGGGCGAGCCAGACGAGTGGGTGAACGTGACGTTCACGCGGTAATCGGTAAACGGATTCGGCGCGGTATCGGTCTCGGCGGCGAAGGGACCGGCAAGGTTGAGCGTGACCTTGTGCCATTGCTTGAGTTCGCCGGGGACGGTGACGGCGCCGTTGCCGTGCGGCTGACGGTCGACGGGTTTGCGCACAGCGGCTTTCTGGGCGGCGATGAGCTCCAGGCGGGAGGCTTCAAGGCCGGGATCATTTTCGTTGGCGCCGAAGCCGGTGCCGGGTTGGGCGCGTGGGACGGCGGGCGATGCAGGCGCGGTCGCGGCGCGGGTGAGCGGGGTGAGAGCAGCGAGCAGGATGCAGACGAGGAGCGCGAGGCGGGGAGATTTCATGGGTGAAAATATTTCAGGAACGACGGAGGCGGGCGACGAGGGCGGCGAGGGCGGTGTCGGAGCCGACGTTGCCGGGGAAGACTACATAGCCGAGGCCGGGGAATTTGGCCTCGGAGCCGAGTTGCCAGACGGGCACGCCGGGAAGCGCTTGGCCGAGGACGAGGGCGCGGCGGACGCCGAGGCCGAGGGTCGCGGTGTCGCTGGAAGTGATACCGCCCTTGGCGATCAAGTAGCGCGGAGCGACGGCGAGATTTTGCACGAGATAAATGAGCGCATCGGAGACGCGGCGGCCGATCGCGAGGCTGGCGGCGGCGTCGGACGAGCTGATGAGTTGGCGGCTCGTATAGACGACGGTGTCGCGGCCGGCGACGAGGGCGGCGTTTAGCGCGGTGAGCGTAGCGGCGAGGGTGGACGCGCGGCGGGTGTCGTCGAGGAGCGCACTGACGTCGAGTTCGATGGCGGTGACGGCGGAAGTGGCGAGGAGCGCGGCGAGTTGGGCACTGGTTTTCGGGACGTAGGAGCCGACGACCGTGAGCCCGCCGTGGGAGGTGGGCGTGCTGAAGGCCGTCGGAGCGAGCAGCGCGTGTTGCGGTGATTGCCCAATGCGAGCGGCGACGAAGCCGGCGGCGGTGCGATAGATGAAACGCGAGCCGGTCGACTCCGCTGCGAGGGTCGCGGCGGCGAAGACCTCGATGTCGCGGGGCGCAGCGGCGTTGACGATACAGACGGAGCCGCGCGGGAGGGCGCGGAGTTTTTCGGCGACGGCGAGGGGGCCGCCCGTGCGAAGGAGATCGAGGGAAATCGCGGCGACGTCGGAGGCGCGGGTGCGGCCGGCAGTCTTTTCTTCGACCCAAGACGGGAGGTGAGAGTGGCGGTAGCCGAAGGCGGCATCGCGGGCGAAGGGCGTCTCGGCCGCGGGGACGAGGCGGTCGCCCTCGGCGACGTAGTGGGTGTCGTTCAGCGTGTAGCGACCGCCGGCTTCAAAGTAGGGCGTAATGAACGTGACGTCGAAGGGGCCGAGGATTTCGGCGAGGGTGTCGGTCTCGAGCGGGTAGTAGCCGCGGAGCGTGGAGTCGCTGCGGCTGGCGACGACAATGGGGCGGCGCGTGGCAGCGGAGGCGGAGCGGAGGTTTGTCGCGAGTTCAACGTGCAGCGCGCAGGTGGCGGCAGGTGTGAGGCTGCGGGAATTCGTCAGGATGTAGAAACACGCGGGCGCGGCGGAGAGTTCGGCGGTGAGCGTCGCGACGTCCCAGGTGGTGACGACGGCGATATTTCGCACGGTTTGCGTGCCGGTGGGATCATCATCGAGGACAACGAGGGTGCGGCCGGCAGCGGACGCAGCGGCGGCGTTGGCCGCGAGGGGATCGGTCGGCCAGATGAGTGGAAGGGCGGCGAAGGCGGCGGATTTGGAGAGGACGAGCACGGAATTTATTCGGGCTGGTCAGAAATCTTGAAATCGGGCATCGGTCATCGGGCATTTAAAAATTTCAAACATCGTGGGATGGGACGTCGGTTGGCTTGGAAGTTTTCAGTTTTCAGGTGCCCGATGCCCGATTTCACGATGCCTGCTATTTGAAGGCTATGCTCCAGTGATTTCCATCTGCACTCCTTGCGTGGCGGGTTTGGCAAGAAAAAGGGCGCGCTTGCCTTGGGTGCCTTGGTGCGGAGGCGGATCGATGGTGGCGAGGCCGGCTGCAACCAGCTCGGCGTGTGAGGTGCCGACGTTATCCACCTTCAAACAGAAGTGGTGGAGCCCGGGGCCGTTCTTCGCGAGCCAGGTCTGCAACGGATGATCGGGCGTGAGGGGCTCCACGAGTTGGAGGTGGGTATTGCCGAGGTCGAGGTGGGTGAGGCGGACTACACCGCCGTTGACGACTTCGGAGCAAATGACGGGGAAGCCGAGTTTGTCGCGCCAGATTTTAAGCGCCTCCTCGGTGGAGGGGACCGCGATCGCGAGGTGATCGAGGGCGAGAAAGCCAAAGACGGAATCTGGAATCTGTAATCTGGAATCTGTAATCTCGGATTTCCGGAAGCCGGAGCCGGGAGGCTCGGAGGTTGCACGCAGGGTTTGGAGGGATTTTCCGAGAATGCGACAGAGCTGGTCGCTTTCGTCGATGACCTCCGTCATGCGGGTGTCGGTGATTAGCTCCGTGCGAACAATGAAACGTAACCACCCGCGCGTTTCGCGCAGCTCCTTCAGAGCGATACTGAGCTTGTGAACGAAGTCATCGCGGCTTTCGGCGGCGCCGCTTTCGTCGTAGTTGGGCGCGCTGGAAGTGCCGCAGCGCACGAGTTGGCCGGCGACGTGGCGGCCCATTCGCGTGTCGGGCAGGGCATCCACCACTTTACCAATTCGTGCCGCCAAGCTCCACAGGCGTTCAGAGAGATCGGACTGTTTCATAGATAGAAGATCCAAGATGATAGATTTCAGATTACAGATTTTAGATCGATCGAGACGGAAGATTTATCGCCACCACCCGATTCTCCGCCTGCGACTGGTAGCAGGCTTCCATGAGGGCGGTGGATTTGAGGTAATCCTGGCCGGTGTTTTCGAAGGGTGCGCCGCTGGCCATGCAGTCGACGAAGTGGCGTTGGATAGCGTAGACGCAGTCGCCGGCGAAGCCTTCTCGCGTGTGCGGGTAGTCGAGCGCGCGCGTGGGTTGGCCGAGGAGCTTGAGCGAGAGGTTGCCCTCAAGGTCGAGTTCGAGGTGACCCATGCTGCCGTCGACGCGAACGATGCCGAAGGTGTAGCGCGGGTTGGTGGAGTCGGACTCGTTGTAGCGCGAGGCGTCGAGAATCGCGGTCGCGCCGCTGGCGAAACCGCAGACGATCTGCGCGGCGTCTTCGCCCTTGATCGCGGGGTTGCGTTTTTGGAAACGCGTGTAGACGGAGGAAATCTCGCCACCGAGGTAGCGGAAGGTGTCGAGGAAGTGGACGCCGGTTTCGTAGCAGAAGAGGCGCGGGTAAGTGCGGAAAAAAGGCTGGCGCGCGAGGTAGGCGTCATCCTGCCAGCCGTCGCCGAGACGGGTGCGGATGTTGATGGAAAACAGTTCTCCGAGGGTGCCGGCGTCGAGGAGACGGCGGATCTCGCGATACCACGGCTGCCAGCGGAAATTCTCGTGGATCATGAGGCGCACGCCGGCGCGGCGCGCGGTGTCCACGACAGCGACGCATTCCGCGAAGGTCGGCGCGATGGGCTTTTGGCAAATGATCGCGATGCCGCGGGCGGCGGCGAGTTTCACGACCTCGAGGTGCGTCTCGGGCGGCGTGATGATGTCGACGAAGTCCGGCTTCTCGGTGTCGAACATCACGGCGAGATCGGCCCAGGCGTAGGCGCGCGGGATGCGGTGGAGCGCGGCGGCTTCGCGCGCCTTGTCGAGGGAGCGGTTGGCGAGGGCGACGATTTCGACCTCAGGGATTCGGGCCCAGGCTTCGTATTGGAAGCGGCTGAAATAGCCGGCGCCGAGGCAGACACCACGGAGGCGCTTCGGAGGGGAAATCTTGAAATCGGACATCGAGAATCTGGGATTTGAAAATTTCGGAGCGCCGGAATTGGCGTAGGCAATCAGACCGGAAGGTCGGCGATTCTTTTGGTGGCGTCGGCGAAGATCCAGCACGCGGCGGCGGCGAGACTGCACACGGCGATGATATAGAAAAAGACGTTGGCGCTGCCGGTCCACGCGAGGAGGGCGGGAAACGCCGGGCCGATGATCGCGGAGCCAATGTTGCCGGCCATGTTCATCGTGCCGGAGACCTGGCCGGCGTGTTTGCCGCCGATGTCGATGCAGAACGACCAAGATGGGCTGAGGATCATGTCGACGCCGAAGACGGCGAGCGTGAGCCAGAAGATCGCGGGGCCGACGGTGGATTGTTGCACGCTCATGACCATGCCGACGGCGGTGAGGAGAAAGCCGACGATCGCGGGAAGTTTGCGGGAGAGGGCGTGGCGACCGGTGGCGTAGATGCGGTCGACGAGCCAGCCCGAGAGGACGTTGCCGAGAGCGCCGCCGAGCAGCGGCACCATGCTGTAGAGACCGGCGTCGGCGGAGTTGAGGTGATAGGTAGCCTTCACGTGGGGATAGAGCCACGTGAGGCAGAAAAACGTGGTGAAGTTCGCGAAGAGATACTGGGTCATCATGAGCCAAAGGCCGGACGAGCCGAGCATATGGCGAATCGGCATTTTGCCGGGCGGAGTGGTGTCGGCGCCGGACTGGCGATGCGCGATGATGTAGGCGAGTTCCTCGGGGGAGATGTTGGGGTGATCCTTGGGGTCGTCGCGAAACCAGAGCCACCAGGCGACGGACCAGAGGCAACCGACGGCCATGAGGACGAGGAAGGTTTGTTTCCAGCCGAGCGACTCAATGGCCGTGGCGAGGACGGGGAGTGCGAAGGCGGCACCGAGGCGCGAGCCGGAAAAGTTGATGCCTTTGACGAGGCCGCGCTCCCGCGTGGGAATCCAAGAATACACGGCGCGCGCCATGCCGGGAAACGCACCGGCCTCACCGGCGCCGAAGAGAAAGCGGATGATGAGCAGCGACCAGTAATTCCACGCGAGGGAGGTGAGGCCGGTGAAGACCGACCAAATGGTGACGATCCCGGCGAGAATTTTTCGGCCGCCGATGCGGTCAGCCAACATGCCGGACGGCGTTTGGAAGAGCGCGTAGCCGATGGCGAAGGCCGACAGGACCCAGCCGAACTGGGTGTCGGTGAGGCCGAGTTCCTTGGTGATCGGACCTTTTGCGGTCGAGATGCAGACCCGGTCCACGTAAAGCAGGACGGAGAGAAGAAAAGTGCCGGTGACGACGAGAGCGCGACGAGGGAGCATCGGGGAGGAATCGGGAATCTTGAAATCGGGCATCGAGAATCGAGAATTTGGAATCTCGGAATATCAGATTCTGGGGAGGCGAAAGGTTTGGAGCGGATTCGAAGCGCGGGTCAGAGATGTGGCCACGTTGCGGGCGGGGAATCGTAGGCGAAGGCGCGGACGGGGCAACCGTCGCCGCCGGCGAGTTTCAACGGGAGCGCGCCGAAGAAGACGCGGGGTTGCGTGAGCTGATCGAGGTAGGCGAGGCCTTCGACGATCGTCACACCGCCACCGAGGAGGATCTTATGAATGAGGGTGACTTCGGGCAGGTTGTTGACGTCGGCGATGGACGGAGGCTCAACGCCGAGGATTTTTACGCGATGAGTGACGCACCAGGTCGCGAGTTCTTCGGAAATTCGAGGGAGTCCGTCGCGGTAGATGGTGGGTTCGGACGCGTAGCGGTGCCAGTCGGTGCGGAGAAGGAGGCTCTCGCCGTCGATAAACGTGGTGGCGACGGCTCCAAGGTGGGCGACGGTGAGGAGCGTGCGGGGAGCGAGGGGCGTGAGGTTTACGACGCAGGCGGGGCCAATGCATTTCTCCAGCGGTTTCGTGTCGATGGTCTCGGGACCCGCTTCGAAATGGAACTGGGAATCCATGTGCGTGCCGGCGTGGGAATAGAGGTGCCAGGTGGCGGCGTTCCAGCCATCGCGGGCGACGGTGTATTTTGGCTCGGTGGATACGCCGCGTTGGCCGGGGGTGAGCGGCAGGGTGAGGTCGATGAGGCGGGATGAGGCCATGGGATGAGAAAATAATGAGGAAGCTTGAAATCGGGCATCGGTCATCGGGCATCGGGGAATCTTCAATCCCCGGAAACCGCGGTGTGGTTGGTTGGAAATTTTCAGTTTTTCGATGCCCGATGCCCGATATCAAGATTTCGCAATATCACTAGGGTTTGGGGAGGACAGTCTGCGTGGGGTCGCGAGGGAGCGCGGGCAGGTCCATCGGTTGCGCGTAGCGGGTGAGGTCGGTGGTGAGGATGCGGATGTTTTTCCAGCGAATGAGATTTTTTTCCTGTGCGGCGTCCCCGGTGGCGGGGAACGAGTGAATCTTAAACGCGATGGGGCCGCGCGGGTATTTTTCGTCGAGCAGGTGAGCGGTCGGGATGCCGTTGACCCAGATCTTGATTTCGCGGCCGACGGCCTCGATCCGGAAGCGGGCCCATTCGTTGAACTTGTAGGCGGTGCGACCGCGATCGTTGGCCGCGAGCGTTTGGAGCCAGAGCCAGTTCTTGCCGTAGTCGTCGAAGATTCCGCCGGTCCATTGGCGGGTGGGTGACGGATCTACTTTCATCTGGTAGCCGTGAAGGCGCACACTGGCCGTGGCGGGCGTCTCGATGCAGCGGAACAGCACGCCGGTGTTGAAGCCGCCCGTTTGGTAACAATCGACCTCAAGGATGAAGTCGCCAAATTTTTCCTCGGTGCAGAAAAACGTGTGCTCGGGTGTGCCGCGCACCATGTGACCGACGAGCTCGCCGTTTTCGACGACCGCGGAGGCTTTTGTGGTTGGTCCGACGATTTTCCAGCCGGTGAGATCGCGGCCGTTGAAGAGCTCACGCCACGGCGGAGTCGAGTCCGCGCTGAACGCGGCGATGACGGTGGCGAGGAACAAGAGGAGGTGGCGGGGGAGGGGAATCATGTTGATCGGGGGGCGGATTCGGAGATCTCGGAGGCGGGCAGGGGCATGGGGCGGGACAAGGAATCTTGAAATCGGGCAGCGGTCATCGGGCATCGGGGAATTTTGATCTCATGTGAGGGGAGCTGATCGGCGGATTGGGGATTTTCAGTTTCGAGAGGCCCGATTTCAAGATCACCCAAGCATCAGCTGAGAGCCTGGCAGACGAGGTTGCCCATTTGAGTCGTGGAGGTTTTGCCGCCGAGGTCCGCGGTGCGGTGAGCGGGATTGGCGAGGACGCGCGCGACTGCATCGGTGATGAAGCGGGCTCCGCGGAGCGTCTCGGGGTGGTCGAGCCATTCGAGCATCATCGCGACGGAAAGAATGGTGGCGATAGGATTGGCAATGCCCTTGCCGGCGATGGTGGGCGCGGTGCCGTGGGAGGGTTGGAAGAGGCCGTAGGTTTCGCCGACGTCAGCCGATGGCGCCATGCCCATGCCGCCGATGATTCCGGCACCAAGGTCGGAGAGAATATCGCCGAACATATTTTCGGTGACCATCACATCGAAGGATTCGGGACGCTGCACCATGAACAAGGCCATCGCGTCCACGTAGACGCGATCGGTGGTGACGGTGGGGAAATCGCGCGCGACTTCGTCGAAAATTTTGCGGAAAAATGCCATCGACGGAAGGACATTGGCCTTGTCGACGAGGGTGCAGTGTTTCCGTCGTTTGAGAGCGAGTTGGAAAGCCTCGCGGCAAACGCGCTCGGCGCCGCGACGGGTGATCTTCATCGTGTCGGTCTCGAAGTCGCGGCCAGCGGGACGCGGCGTCAGTCGCTCGGAGAAGAGGCCTTCGCAGTTTTCGCGGATGATCACGAAGTCGATGGGCCGGCCGTTGGCGCCGCCATAGCCCTTGAGCGGGGTGTGCGACTCGTGAAAGAGTTGGATCGGGCGCACGCCGTTGAAGAGATCGAGTTGCTCGCGCAGATCGATTTGGGGCGTCATCTCCACGCCGCTGGGCCAGCGCACGGAGGGCAGGCCCATGGCCCCGAGGAGAATGGCGTCGGCCTCACGGATGCGGTCGAGCGTGGCGGGCGGGAGCGGGTCGCCGCTGCGGAGAAACTCGCCGGCGCCGACGGAGTGTTCGACGAGGTCGAAGCGGATTCCAGCGACCATGGCTTCAACGGCGCGGAGGACCTTAACACCCTCGGCCACGACTTCGGGCCCGATACCGTCGCCGCCCAGGATCGCGATTTTGAAAGGGGTGATCATATGCACCGAAGGTAGCAGGTTGGCGCCGAATTGGGTAGGAGTTAATCCACATTCAATCTGAGATATTGCGTCGCCAACGCTTCCCGCAGGGTGCAGGGTGCGGGGATGGAAATGGCAAACAATTGGGCGTGGATTGGACGGCGACAGGAGTGTCGCCGTTCCGTTGGATCATGAAGAAGGTGCCGAAAGTCGCGTTGTTGATCGAGACCTCGAACAGCTACGCGCGTGAGCTGCTGCATGGCGTGCGGGCCTGGGTGCGAGAAAATGGGCCGTGGTCCCTCCGGTTGACGGAGCAAGGACGAGGCGCGGCGGTGCCGACGTGGTTGAAGGGTTGGGATGGCGACGGAGTGATCGCGCGCGTGGAGAGTGAGCGGATCGCGCGGGTGCTGCGGGCGACGGGCTTGCCGATAATCGATGTGAGCGCGGCGTTGCCGCGACTGGCGTTTCCGCGCGTGGCGACGGCGGCGGTGGGCGCGGCGGCGCTGGCGGCGACCCATTTGCTGGAGCGCGGACTGAAGAACTTCGGGTATTGTGGTGACCAGCGGTTTCACTGGGCGCGCCAGCGCGGCGAGGCGTTTGTCCGCACCATCCGCCTGTTGAGGGGAGGAAAGTGCGCGAGTTTCACGCCGGTGCCGGGCGCAGTGGACGAGGAAGTGGGTGAAATCGCGCGGTGGCTAAAAACGCTGCCGCGACCGGTGGGGGTGCTGGCCTGTCTCGATTTGCGCGGGCAACAAGTGCTCGCAGCTTGTCGTCTGGCCGGACTGGCCGTGCCGGACGAAGTGGCGGTGATCGGCGTGCACAACGATGAGCTCTTGTGCGATCTCTGCGACCCGCCGCTTTCCAGTGTGATCCCCAATGCACCGAGGGCGGGTTACGAAGCGGCGGCGTTGCTGGCGCGGGCGATGGCGGGGAAGCGGCTGCTGGTGAGGCTGCACGAGATCGCGCCGCTCGGTGTCGCGGCGCGGCAATCGACCGATGTGGGCGCAGTGGGTGATGCGAAGATCGCCGGCGCGGTGCGCTTCATGCGGGACCAGGCGGCGGGCGGAGCCAATGTGGGCGATGTGCTGCGGGCGGTGCCGATGGCGCGGACGGCGTTGGAGCGGCGCTTCAAAGCGGCCTTGGGGACGACGCCGCACGCGCATTTGCGAAAGCTGCGGATCGAGCGGGTGAAGGAATTATTGGTGAGCACGAGCCTGCCGGTCGGCGAGATCGCGACAGCGACGGGCTTTGAACACACGGAGTATTTGAGCGCGATGTTTCGGCGGGAGTGCGGCTTGAGCCCGCGGGAGTTTCGAGCACAGCATCGGGGCGGAGTGCGTGAGCAAGGCCCGCGGAAGTGATTGACCCTTGTCGTGCGGTTTCGAGCGTTGCGGGCATGCACCGCTACGAATTTGAGCTCAGCCTTAGCCCGACGCGCTACGTGGACTACTACCGTGGGAAGGTGCGGCACGTCGTTGTGCAGTGCACGACGGGGCAGAACGTGCGGTTTCCGGCGTCGCTTCTCCGGCGGTTCGTCAGCCCCGAGGGCATCATCGGAAAATTTGCGCTGACGTGTGACGAGCGGAACAAGTGTATCGGGCTGGAACGGATACCCTGAGATTTTTCTTTGAGCGACCGCAGCCTGTCAGGCACCACAAACCGTCAGATTGCGTCCGAATGAGGGCGAGGGCGCCCTTACTTTCCGACGTATTTCAGTCGGTAGATCTTACTGCCAAAATCATCGCTGAAGACCAGCGAGCCATCCGGGGCCTGAATGCAATCGACGGGGCGGCCGAGGATCTCGGTGCCGTTTTTCAGGAAGTTCACCATCTTCTGCTCGCCGTAGGGATGGCCGTCTTCGAACAGGATTCGAGACAGGCAGTAACCCACTTTGGCGGTAGCATTCCAGCCGCCCTTTTGCGCGACGAAAATGTCGCCGTGAGCACGGGGAAATTTATCGCCGGTGTAGAACGTGAGCGAATTGGCCGAGCAGTGTGCCGGCATCAACCATTCAGGGATGGTCGCCTTGCTCGCGTATTCGACGAGTTTCGGATCGTTGATGAAGTTCGGGTTCGGGGTGTTTTTTCCCACCAGCCATGGATGGCCGTAAAACCCGCCTTCGACGTAGTGGTTTAGTTCGGCGGGCGGATTATGATCCGTGATGGGCTGGCCAAGTTTTTTGTCGCTCTCCAATTTCATCGCCAGCGTGTCGATGTCGTGGTCGACGCCCCAGATTTCGTTGGTGCCGGGCCGCACGACCAGTTTTTCCGAATTGCGGAGGCCGGACGCAAATAACTTTTTGTCGGAACCGTCGAGCGCGAAACTCCAAATTTTCCTCCGTTCCGAGGCTTCGATTGGCTCGTCGGTGGCGTTCGTTTGGTCACCGACGTGGGTGTAGATGCGGCCCTGATGGATGAGCAGGGCTCGCCACATGTGACCGCCACGCGCGCCGGTGGGAAGTTGCTCGGCGCTCAGGACCGGAACGTCTTCGTCGGCCTTGCCGTCGCCGTTGGGGTCGCGTGCTTTGGAGACTGAGTTCAACTGCGCGAACCAGAGCCAACCGTCGTGCCACTGCATGCCTTGGAGAATCGTGTTGGGTGCCTTGCCTTCGACGAACGTCGTTATGGTTTCGTAGGTGCCATCGCCATCCGTGTCGCGGCAGGCCATGATTTTCCCTTCCTTTGGGACGCTGACGTAGAGGGTGCTATTCGGACCGTAGGCGAGGAAGCGCGGGAGTTTGATTCCGTCGACGGCCACCGAGAGCGCGTAGCCGTCGCGCACCCAGACTCCCGCGGGACCATCGGCGGAGTAGGCGGAGGATTGAGCGAGAGGAGACAAGGCGACGAGACCGACCGACAACAGGGTGAGGAGAGAGCGTGGATTCATGGTTGGAGAGGGAGAATGCCCAGTGTCCGAAACGGACTCAGGATCGATGAGGACTGGGGAATTGGCTTAGGTTGCGTGATGAGGGGGCGTAGGGCCAGCCGGAACACGCGGCGGTGATGAACCCCTCCGGTGAGTCGATCCGTGAGGAAAGAAAATTGCGCGGTGTTGGACAAATGACGCGCAGTTGAGACTACCAAGTTCGACTACGGTTCAATCATGTCCCGCCGCCGTCATCGCCATGAACTGAACCTTGAAGCCGACGAGCAGCAGAAAAACGGCATCGCCATAGCCATAGTAGTGGGGGCGGTGCTGCTGGCTGGCGCCTTGTTGATCGCCCGGGGGTTGATCGGTTGAGCCCAACGGCGGGAGTAGATTTAGAACAGAGAAATGGGCTGCTGAACGGAGATGATTCGATTCGATGTGGGACGGGTAGTGGCGAGAATAGCCGAAAGAACTGGGCGCGCTTCGCGTCGGAAAAAACCCATTGTCCCGTGCGGTGATTTGAATCTCGGTGGAGTAGGGCGGTGATCGGCGCTGGGTTTTGCTTACTGACTCGACAATTTTTGGCGACGGCTTCTCGGTGCTCGACCGCTTGCGGTGATCCCCCGAAATCCGGGCCACTTGTAATGTTAGTCTGCGGCCCTAGAAGGAGCCCAGACCATGAAAGGAAAAAGACACGCGACAGAACAAAAGATCCGCATTTTGCGGGAAGCCGATGGCGGCAAGAGCATCGTGGAAGT
>SIBG01000080.1 GCA_009695305.1 Opitutus sp.
TTGCGGCTGGTCCGTGCGGACTTCGGTCGTGCTTTCCGGTGAGGCCTCGCGGCCTGCGTCCGTGACCGATTCCTTCGACCGCGAATCGTTTAATTCGGTCGAACAGACTTTCACTGTTGTGGTGGTTAGTTTCATGGTCGCACCCTCGCCTACCTCAATGCCCACCCGGGCCACGTGATCACGCGGCAGGCCTTGATTCACTCCGTGTGGGGCGTCCACGCTGATGTGCGCAGCCGCTCGCTCGATCAATACATCGTGAAAGTGCGCGAACTCTTCAGCGCGCACGGGCTCGATCTCACGACCTTCCGCACCGTGCACGGCATCGGTTACATTTTCGACCCGAAGGGCGTGTCGAAGGAAGGGCGGTAAGGCAGGAGACGGGGGACAGGCGACTGGGGACAGGAATCCTAGCGTAGCAGGAATGGAGCAGGGTTTTGGATCATGCTGCCGAGCATTTTACCGACTTCCCTTTTGGGATCGACCAGTTCGTTTAACTCCACTTCGGACAAGTAGCCGTCGCGATGGGCCGACAGCAACCAGTGCTCTACTTCGTGATTCTCGGAATCTGCATCGGTCAATTTACTGACGAAGTGCGCTTCATAACGGCGCTTGCCCCACGACTCCGCAATGTTTGCACCGACCGAGCGCGCCGCGCGTCGGATTTGGTCGGTCAGCGAATACCGCTCCTCGGGTGGCCAGCGCTTGGACAGCACGAAAATCCGCCCCGCCAGCTCGAAACTCTTTTTGTAGACATTTAGTTCCAAGAAATGCGTAACCATGGTGTGCTCCTCGCTGAGTTTTCTGTCTCCTGTTTATTGGTCCTGTCACCTGTCCCCTGACTAAAAAAGCTCCGGCTGCGTGTAGCGCGTGCGCGCCTCGGCGAGCGTGCCGCGCATCTCGAACGACTCCAGCAGACGGAGCAATTCCGCCACCTGCGGTGCGGTTTTCTCGGCGGCGACGGTCGGCAACGCGAGGTTGAGCGTCGTTAGTTTCAAGTTGAGGCGGAGTTTCTCCGCCTCGGTGGCGACCGGCTCCCGAAAACGGTCCGGCTTTAGTTCGGCGGCGTGGGCGATCACGCCTTCGAGGCTACCAAACTCGGCGAGCCACTTCGACGCCGTCTTCGGACCGACGCCGGCGATGCCGGGGATGTTGTCCGCGGTGTCGCCGACGAGCGCGAGGTATTCGGCAATTTGCGTCGGCGGCACGCCGAATTTTTCCCGCACTCCCGCGGCGTCCATCAAGCGCCAGCCGAGCTTCGGATTGGCCGAGGGCGGCGGGAGCATAATCTTGATCTGGTCGCCGACGATTTGGGCGAAGTCTTTGTCCGAGCTTACGATGATCACGTCGTGCCCGGCCCGGGCCAGCGCGACCGCCTGCGCGGCGAGGAGATCGTCGCTCTCGACGCCGGCCTGCTCGATGCCGACGAGGCCCATGGCGCGCGTGAGTTCTTTGATCGGATCGATCTGCCGGCGCAGTGCCTCGGGCATCTCGGCGCGTTGCGCCTTATATTCCGGATGAATCGCCAGCCGGTCCTGCGAGCCGCCGAGATCGAAGAACACGAGCGTGGCCTCGGGGGTTTCCTGGTCCGCGAGTTTCCAGAGACCTTTCACCCAGCCGTGCAGCGCTCCGGTGGGGAAGCCGTCGGCCCGCGTGAGGTCAGGGAGCGCGAAATAGCAGCGGTAGATGAGATTGAATCCGTCAACGAGGAGCCATTTGGACATGGGGATAGCCAGATGGATTGCTTCGTCGCTGCGCTCCTCGCAATGACAAAGGGCAGGCCGGAGACCTTGCCCTACGTTTCAAAGCACGAGGCTACGGATCGACGTCGTAGACCTCGACCAAGCCGATGCCGGTGTTGTTGGTCTGGCCGACGCCGCTGAGTTGCACGGTGTAGGCGCCGGGCAGGAGCATGACGAGGAGCGCGGCGTCCTTGCTGCCGTTCGCGAGCGGGAACGCCCCACCAGTCACGGAAGCCGCGGCGATGACCGGTGCGAAAGCGGTGTCGGTCGCCCAATTGTCATTCGTGGCGAGCGTCCCGCCGTTGGCATCGAGCAGCGTGATCTGCGGGTCGGCGAGGAGCGTCGCGGCGGGGAGACCGAAGTTGGCAAGCGTGGGGCCGACGCCGCGGATGAGCACGCGGCGGTAGACGGCGCCGTTAACCACAAATCCGGCGATCATGACGTTGGCGCCCGTGCCGACGCCACCGCGCGTCGAGACGTTGATGGCCTTCGGGCTGTTGACGGCCACGGCGCCGGCGGTGGCATCGTAAACCTCGATCAGGACGACTCCGGTCGCGGCGGCATTGGTCGACTTGGCTTGGACGGTGTAGTTGCCGGGGGTGAGCGTCGCGAGCACGGACGCGTCAAGCGAGTTGTTCGCCAACGTGAAGGCGCCGACGCGGGTGACGGCCAGGGTGAGCGCGGTGACGGCGGCGGCGCCGCCGGTCTGCGTGCCCCAATTGTCGTTTTGCAGGATGAGGGCGCCGCGGGCATCGTAAACCTCGAGGCGCGGGTCGGCGATCGCGCCAGCGACGTTGAAGGGCGCCCCATCGATCCCGGGGCCGATCACACGGATGAGCATTTGCCGATTTTGATTGGCGAGGCCGCTGACGACGAAGCCGCCGATGAGGACGTTGCCGCCAGCGCCGGTGACGCCGCGCGTTGAAATATTGCCGAGGCGCGTGGGCGTGGCGGACAGAAACAGCGTGGCGGGATCACTGGTGGCGGAGCCCGCGGGGGTGCTGACGGCGACTGAGTAAGTGCCGGTCCTGGTGCCGTCGACGTTGTTGACGTTGAGCTGGGCCGTAAGCGCCGAAGGATTGGTCACACCAGAAATGGGTGCGCCGTTAAGGAGCCACTGATACGAGAGCGGCGGTTGGCCGCTGGCCTCGACGCTGAAGATTGCGCCGGAGCGGGCGTTAACGGTCAGCGGCTTGGGATGCTTCGTGATCGTGACGTAGCGGTAGCTGTAGAGAACGTCCTTGATACTGGCCTCGGCGACGGCGGTGACGTCGTCGGGCTTAAGGAGCAGCGTCAGGGCGGCGATCCGCGTGGTCAGCGCGGGCACGGTCATGCTGCCAGCGAGCGCGTTGGTGGTGTCCGTGAGCACCTGGGGCTTCGCGAGCATGAAGAACAGCGCGGCGGCCTTGGCGGAGTTGAAGAGCGCGGTGTTGTTGACGTTCGTGTTGGTGACGAACTCGGCCACCGCGGTGTTGAGACCGACGACGCCATAGCCGCGGGCGATGCCGAGGGTGAGAGAGGCAGTGTCGTTGCTGCGGAAACGAAGGCTCTCCAGCGAGCCGGGGGCCCCGGGCAGGCCGGCATTTTTCCAGAGGCGGGCGAGGAACGTGTCGGCCGGGATGACGCTGATCGGATTGTTGAGCAGGGCGACGGTGGGCGAAATGTGTTCGGGATATTTGAGCACATACTCGATCGAGCCGAGGACGTTACCGCAGACGTTGCCGAGGTTGGCCCGGTTGTTGAAAATTGTGGTGTAGTTCGCCGTCGTCGGCCACTGGCCCATGATAACGTAGTAGGCCGCGAGGGCGTTGGTCGTCTGGGTAAACGTCACATTCGTCGAGGTGCTGTCGATCAGCGTGTCGACGAGCGCGGCGCGGGTTAATGCACCCGAGGAAACCAACCCGCCATAGAGCGTAAGCTCGGAGGAATTGGGCGCACGGTTGACGATGTCTTGAAAGGTTTGGAGGACGTAAGCGTCGTTATCGAGGACGGGGTTGTTGCGCTTAACCGTGACCTGGGTCGTCGGCGAAATGGCGGTGTTGCCGGGGTTGGAATTGTCGGTCGCGAGCGCGTAGACGTTGAACGTGCCGGAGGTCGCGGAGGTCCAGTTAACCTGGTAATTGTTGCCAGGATTGACACTGATGCCGACGCTGACGCCGTTGACGAAATACTGGACGGAGCTGACGCTGCCGTCGGGATCGCTGGCGAGCGCGGTGAGCTGCGCGGCCTGGCTAAACGCAACGGTGCCGGGCGTGGCGATGATCGTGACCGTGGGCGGCGCGCTCGTCGCGCTGCCGATCGTGATATTAGTGGTGGCCGAGGCGGTGACGTTGCCAGCGGAGTCGCGCGCGATGGCGACGAGCTCCGTGGCGGTATTAAGGGTGAGGCCCGCAAAGCTCGTGGTGAGACGCCACACGTTGGTGAGCTGGTCGCGGGCGGCCTCGCCGATGCTGTTGCGGTTCAGGAAATATTCGACGCTCTGGATGGCGCCGTCCGCATCGGTGGCCGTGACGTTAAAGTTGGCCGTCGACGCCGAGGTAAACGTGGTCTGATTCGGATTGAAGCTGATCGGCGAGACGGTCGGCGCGATGCCAATGACATTGTTAACGACCACGCGGCGGGAGGCCGTGCTACTGGCCTGGACGTTGCTGACCGTCGCCTGCGTGGCGATCGTGTAGGTATCGGCGGTGGTGGGAGTCCAGATCGCCCGGTAGGTGCTCGTCGTGCCGATGCGGGCCGCATTGATCGTAGCGGCGCGCGCGCCGGTGCTCGCGGTGACGAGGAACTGCACCGTCGGAATCTGCGTAATATCGGAACCACTGGCCGTGCCCTCGAGGAAAACCGGGGCGTTGACGGTCGTCACAGTGGCGTTGTCGCTCGGACGCGTAATGGCGGTGTTGGGCGCGTTGACGGCGGTGACGTTGAGCACAATCGAGGGCGTCGACACGGCCGTGTTGCCGGTGTCGTCCGTGGCAACGGCGTAAAGGTTGAAGCGTCCAGCGGCGTTCGGGGTGAACGTGACGAGCGTCTGCACCTGGGGATTGGCGATGGCGGCACCGGAGGCGGTGCCGTTAACAAAGAGCTGCAGCGCCGTGACCGTGCCGTCAGAGTCGAAGGGCGCCCCGAGCATCAAGAACTGGGTGCCCTGCGTGACCGTGGTGCCGCCGAGCGAGAGTAATTGCACGGAGGGCGGAGCGCTCGTCGACTGGGTGACGGTGAGATTCGCGGTGGTGGAGATGGTCTGGTTGTTGTTGCTGTCCTTCGCGATGGCGTAGAGCGGGAGCGGGAAGCGCTGGTTGCCATTCGCGTCGGGTGTCGTCGGCGCAATGGCGGAGAAATCAAAACCACCGAGGTTGTAGGCGATGCGCCAGAGGTTGGTGGTCTGCTCGCGGGTCGCGAGGCCGATGCTCGCATCGTTAAGGAAAAACTCGACGCTGGTCAGCGTGTTGCCCGCACCGGTGGCGAAAGCGTTGGCGACGAAGTTAACCACCGAGAGGCTCTGGATCGCCGTGCCAGCATTGGGCGTGGTGATCGTGACGGTCGGTGGTGTGCCGATGATCGTGGCGACGTTAACCTTGACCGCGGGCGTCGAGGTGGCGCTGAGGGAGTTAGTGTCGGTCACCCGCGCGGTGAGCTCGTGCAGGCCGAGTTGCGCGGTCGTGGGGGTCCACGCAAACGAGTAGTTAGTAAACAGCCCGGTGGAAATGCCCACGGTGCGCGTGCCGATCTGCACGCCGTCGAGGAGAAACTCCACGAGCAGCACGGTCGCGCCGCTGCCGCCGGCGGCGGTGGCCGTGATGGTGAGCGGAATGTTGGGGGTGGCGCGCGCGGTGGCGTTCGCGCCGGGCGAGAGGATGCTGATGGTCGGTGTGCCGAAGGTGGCCGAGATCGTGACCGCGTTCGAGACGGTGGTATTGCCGCGGTCATCGGTGGCGATGGCGTCGAGGACGTAGGCGCCGGGGGCGGTGGGGGTAAAGGAGGTAACGTAGGGCGACGCGACGAGGGCATTGCCCAAATTGATCCCCACCGGACTGCCGTTCGCGTAGAATTGCACGCTCGCGATCGAACCGCCACTCGCGAGAGTGGACGCAGCGAGTTGCATGGCGGTATTCGGGACCACCACGGCGCCGGCGGTGGGGGTGAGAAGACTAATGGTCGGCGAGGCACCGACCGCGGTGACGACCGTGAGCGGGAGTTGCACTTCGCGGGCCAGCCCGGTGTTGTCCGTCGCCCGGGCCGAGAACGTGTAGGGTCCGGTCGCGGCCGGCGCGGTGTAGCGATAACTATAGGGCGCCGTGGTCTTCTCCCCCACCTTGGTGTCGTTGACAAAAAACTCGACGCGCACCACGGCCGTGCCGGCCACCGGCGTGACCGTGGCGAGGATGTTGCGCGTTGCGCCGACCGGGAGGGTCGTGCTCGCGGCGACCGTCGCGGTATTCGGCGAAAGGCTGAGCGTGACGCCAGGGCCCACGCTCGCCGCGACGGTAACATTGACCACCGTCGAGGTGGCGGTCGCGCCGCTAGTGTCGGTCACCCTCACCGTCAGCGCGACAATGCCGACCGCGGTGGGCGTCCAGCTTACGCTATAAGGCGCCGTCAAAACTGTGCCGACGACCGTGGCACCCGCGAGAAAGTCCACCCGATTCACGGTCGCGCCGCCCCCGGCGCTCGCGGTGGCGGTCAGGGTGGTGGCGGTGCCAACATTGAGGGAAGCGCCATTAATTGGACTGGCCAGCGCCGCCGCAGGCACGACGACCACCGCGGTCACGCTGACCGCCAGCGAAGTCGTCGTGGCTCCAGTCGAATCGGTCATCCGGGCGGTAAGCGACACGGCGCCGGCGGCGGTGGGTGTCCAAGCGACGGCATACGGTGCCGTCGTCGCGGAGCCCACGGGGGTCGGGCCAGCGAAGAAGTCCACCCGGCTGACAATCGCCCCAGCGCCGGCGGCGAAAGCCACCGAGGCCGCCAGCGAGACGTTGGTGCCGACCGTGACCACCGAACCGGCAAGCGGCGCCGTGATTGCCACCGTGGCCGCGGAGCCGGCGGTGACCGTGACGTTGATCGCCGATGACGTAAGGACCGCGCCGGTTGAATCGGTGAGCTTGGCGGTGAGGGAGGAGACCCCAGCGGCGGTCGGTGTCCAGCTCACACTATAGGATGAGCCCGCCGTCGGCGTAAGCGCCGTGCCGATCGTGGTGGTGCCGGATAGAAAAAAATCTACCCGAGTGACGGTGGCGCCGCTGTTCGCCACAGCGGTGGCGATCAGCGTCGCGGCAGCACCCGCCACGATCGAAGTGCCGTTAGCCGGACTCGTAATTGAAATCGTGGCCACGGTGGCGGTGGTCACGGTGACGTTGACCGCAGACGACGTAACCGCAGTGCCGTTGGAATCAGTAACGCGCGCGGTGAGAGTGGAGACGCCGGCAGCATTGGGGGTCCAACTCACACTGTAGGACGAACCGGCCGTCGGGGCCAGGGCGGTGCCGATCGTGGTGGCGCCGGACAGAAAATCCACCCGAGTCACCGTGGCACCGCCGCTGGCTACGGCGGTGGCGGTAAGCGTGGTCGCGGAGCCGTTGGTAACGGTCGCGCCATTGGCCGGGCTGGTGATTGAGACGGAAGGAACACTGGCCGCCACCGTAACGCTCACCGCGGAGGACGTGATGGCGGCGCCATTGGAATCGGTCACGCGGGCCGTGATCGAGACCGCACCGGCGGTGGCTGGAGTCCAGTTAACCGTGTAGGATGAGCCTGATGTCGGCGTGAGGGACGTGCCGACCAGCGTGGCACCCACCAGAAATTCCACCTTTGAGACCGTGGCCGGACTAACGGACGACGCTGTAACCACCAGCGGAACGGTGGCACCCAAAGCGACACCCGCGCCGGAGAGCGGGCTGGTGATTGCAACGGAGGGAACGGTGATATTCACGCTCGCGGCAGCGGAAGTCGCAGTAAAACCCGCCGAGTCGGTGACGCGCGCGGTGAGGCTGATCGCCCCCGCCGTGGTTGGCGTCCACAGCACCTGATAAGGTAGGGAAAAAGCGCTGCCGATGACCGTGGCACCGGACAGGAAATCGACCCGGCTGACCGTGGCAGGGAGCGTGGCCGCAGGAGTCGCCGTCAGTGTAACCGGGAAACCGAGACCGATCGCGTTCCCGGGGTTTGCGAGGGTTACGGTGGGGCCAAAGCCCGCCAGGGTGACGATCACCAACGGGGACGTGCCTGTGTTGAGATTGGGGGTGGTGCCCGACGTAACGACCGACGTGTCGGTCACGGTGGCGGTCAGGGTGTAGCTTCCCGTGGCCGTCGGACTCCAACTGATGGTGTAGGGCCCCGCGCCGCCGACCGTGCCAATCGAAACGCCATTGACCAAAAAACTAACCGAAGAAATCGCCGAGCCCGCCGTGGCGGTGGGCGTAGCGGTGATCGTCACCGTCGGCGGAGTGTTGCCGAGAGTGGCCGTATTGCCAGGATTGAGCGTGCTACCCGTCGTGGGCGACGTGATGGTGATCGTCGGAGTGGCCAGCGCCACTGGCAGGACCACCACGGCGGCGAGAAGCGCTCCCGTGGAAAAGATGCGCCTTAAGGATAGGTTCATGGCGGTTCGGCGGGGGCGCACGGTTACTTGGAATCGTTGCCGCCGCTGCGGGTGCGGGGCTCGGCGCTCGCGGGCGTGACGACGGTCGGATTCTGGAAGAGCGAGTTCGCCGGCGTGCTCTTGAGGTTTTGCTTTTTCGGCGAGCCGCCGGGGCTCACGAGATTCGCCGTCACGAAAATGAGGAGGTTGCGCTTCTGCGAACTCTCGCCCTTCGAGCGGAAGAGCCGGCCGATGAGCGGGAGGTCACCAAAGAAGGGCACCTTGTCGTTCACCTTTTTCACTTCCTCGCGCGTGAGGCCGCCCATGACGAGCGTCGCGCCATCCCAGATCGTAACCTTGGTCGAGATGTCGCGGACGGAAAAGATCGGCTGGTAGAACCCGGGCGGCACCGTCACGGACGTGCTGCCGGAGATCGCCACGCTCGGGCCGCCGTATTCGACGAAGCCCTCGAACTCCGTGACCTTCGGGTTGAGATCGAGGCTGATGCTGTAGTCGTCCTCCTCGACCGTGGGTGTGACCTTCATCTCGACGCCGACGTTGCGCACGGTGAATTCCTGCGGCGTGCCGGCGGTGATCGTGACGCCGGTGCCGCCCGTGCCGCCGGTGCTGACCTGGCTCTGAATTTCGCCGTAACTCTGCGGGTATCGCATTTCCTGCGCGACCGTGAAGCTACCCTGCGTGCCGGACATCACGGTGATCTTCGGCGAGCTGAGCAGGTCGGTGCCCTGCTTCTGCGAGAGGGCGCGGATGACGGCGCTGACGCTGAACTCGCCGACGAAGCCCGTGATGTTCGCGAGCGGATTGGCGCCGGTAGCGAGCGCGACGGCACCGGGAATGGTCGGGCTGTTTGTCGGGATGGTCTGGCTGCCAGAAGACTGGGTGGTGGTGGTCGGGATGCCGTTGGCCGTCGTCGTCGTCGAGGTGGTGCCGCCGACGATTTGAATTCCAGCGACGTTGTTGATCGCGGTGAACGCGTCCGAGAGCGACCGGTTGACCGCGGCGGTTCCATAAACCTCCTGCGGCACGAAGACCTGCCGGCCGTTCGCGTCGAGGATGGGCGCGCCGGTGGCGGGATTGATCTGCGGGACACCGCGCCGGGAGAGCGCCCACTGCACGCCCAGCTCTTCGAGGGCACCCTCGCGCACCTCCATGAATTTCGATTCGATTTCGACCTGCCGGACGTCGTTATAGCGGCCGAGGATGTTGCGGATACGCTCGATGTTGCGGGCGGTCTGCGTCACGATGATCGCCGAGCCATCGTAGGCGAGCGAGCTGCCGTCCACCGCGAAGCTCACGCCGGCCTGCTGGAGAAATCCCTTCATCGACGCGGCCTCGCCGCTGGCGCCGGCGGCGTCCGCGCCCGCGGTGCCACCGGGGGCGAGCGGATCGCTTTTGCCGCCGCCGGCAATGCCGGTCATGCGCATCACCGTCGAGCGCGTAATCGGGAAGAACGCGGTCTCCAGCGTGGAGGTCTCGCCACCGGGGCGCACGACGACCAGATCGGCCTGGATTTCATATTGGTAACCCACCTGCTCGGTCACCATGTCGAGCAGCCGCTTCAGCGTGATCCCGCGCAACGTCAGCGTGACGGTGGGATTCTTGTTGCTCGGGTCGAGGAGGACGATGTTCACGCCCTTCGGCCCGGTGCGGGCGGGATCGAATTCTTCCGAAGCGGCGCTGAGCGCGGCGACGACGCCGCCGATCTCAACCCGATTGAAGCTGACGTTGGGCAGCGTGATCTCGTTCAACTTTTTTGCGAGCGGGGCGATAGCCGCGGCGCCCTCGGTGTCGCGCGGGCGCTCCTGGTAGATGCCGGGGCGCTGCCAGCCTTTCGCGACTTCCTCGAGGAGTTGCGCGCGGGTTTTCTCGCGGTTGAGCGCGCCGGTCTCGGCCTTTTCGTTGGCGATGCGGAGGAGAAAACCCTTGGCGACGGTGTTGTCCGGGTCCTGCGCCTCGATGCCGCGGAAGGTCGCCTGGGCCGCATCGATGTCGCCGGCCACGTATTGTGCGCGTCCCTTGGCAATGAGACTGGCGGTGGCGGCGCGCTCGGCGGCGAACGCCGTCGAGACGGTGCTGGCGCTAACCTGGGCGTCGACCTTGGCGACCTGGCGGGCGAGCCCCGCGGCGCGCGCGCTGCCCGGGGCCAGCTGCTCCTGGGCGTTAAGCGCCAGGCGGGCACCTTCGAAATCACCGCGCTTGATGAGCGTCTGGGCCCGATCGAGCAACGCGGAGGCTTTTTCCTTGTTCAAATCCGCGATGAGTTTTTGCGTGAGAGGGTTGGCGGGCAACGAGGCCAGCGCGGCGTCGGTCGTCGCGAGCGCGTCTTCCGTGCGCCCGTCGCGCGACTGGGCGCGGGCGGTGCTGAGCTGGATCTGCGCGCCGGCCATGAGTTCGGTGAGGCGGCCGGCCTCGGCCCGGGCAATGGCCTCGGCTTCCTGCTCGAGAGTGGGCGCGGCGGGTGACGCCGGGGCCGCGGCCTGGGAGGGCGTTTGGGTGGGCTCGGGAATTTTCACATCGATCATCACGGGAGCCTTCGTCACCGGTGCGGTCTCGACGGCGGCCTGTTGCGCGGCGACTTGCTGCGCGGCCCGCATGGCGGCGGCCCGGGCGGCGGTTTCCACCTGGGCGGCGCGTTGCGTTTCGGCGCGGGCGGCGCTCTCGACCTGGGCGGCGCGCTGGGCGGCCAACTCGGCGCTCAGGCGCTGGACCGACGGATCGTTCGGCGCGAGGGCGACGAGTTGCGCGAGGGTCCGCTGCGCTGAATCCAAGTCGCCCGCATCGCGGGCGCGCAGGACCTCGGCGTTCAGGCGGATCTTGGTATCCGTCTTATCTTCGGCGAGCGCGCGACTGGCCGGCACGGCGACGGCGAGCAGCCCGACGGCGAGCAGGGCGAGGAGCAACGGGGAGAACGGGTGGATTTTCATTTCGTAAAATTATGTGGCGGGCGAGTCGACGGGCGCGGGCGCATCATCGGCTTCGCGCGGAGTGAGCGTGCGGCGGTCAGGTTGGACAAGGGTGGTCGACTCTTTGGTAATATCCACACTGGCCGGGGCGAGCTGGATTCTCTCGACGGTGTAGGACGCATCACCGACCTTGAAAGTTTCCCCCTGGCGCAACTCGCGCGTGGCCGTCGCGCCGGGCACCGCAACAAACGCGGAAACCCCGCCGGTGAACTGCCGCGCGCGGTGCGTGAGCGTCACGTCGCGGCCGGTGCGCTCGTCGTGGACGACGGCGGTGGCGACGCGTTGCCGCGTGGTCATGCTCGCGGGCAGCACGATGGCCACGGTGGTCACCTCGAGGCGCTTGATGCTGAGCGCGAGATCAGCCACCCGGTGGCCGGCGGAGGCGAGAAACACCTCGCCGCTCGCCACTTTCTCAAACGTGCCGCGCCAGTCGCCCTCGCCGCCAACATAGCCGATGAGCTGCAGCCGGAATGGCTCCGGTCGCACCGCGACCAGTTCGAGGCCAAACGCCTCCTCCGGCAGCTCATCGCCAGCGCTGAGCGGCGGCTTCACCGTGAAGTGTTTCGAGCGCGCGTTGTAGAAAATTTCCGGCGGCGTAAAGGTATCATAGACCCAGTCCCGACCGCGGGTTTGCGCCACGGGCAGGCTCCAGGTGTCGGTCTTGACGGCCGGAGCGTCGCCCGCCGTCGGCGTGTAAGGCTCGGCGCCGAGTTGCACGCGCGCGGCTGGCCCCCGGGGAGCGCGGGCGTTGTGGTAGGCCAGCCAGCCAAAGGTCGCCGCCGACGCGGCCACCAGCACGAAAGTCGCGCCGAGCAGTAATTTATCCTTGGACAAATGAGCCATGGTCACGTGGTCGGTTTGGTGGCGGTGGCGGCATCGTCCGTCGCGGCGCCGGCTGGGGGCACGAGTTCGATGTATTCCACGATGACCGTGAACTTGGAAAACGGTTTCGTCACAATCGGCGCGATGCCGGGCGGCTTGGGGGTCGGCTTCGCGCCGCCGACCGGCTTCGCCGCGCGCGGGGCGGCGGTGAGCACCACCGAGGCAGCGGCTGGCTCGACGACCGCGGTTTCCTCGGCGGCCACCGCGACCGTCACGTCCTCTCCGGTGGCCACCTCGACCTCCACCTCGCGCACGAGCACGGGCAGATCGAAACTCGCGAGTTGATTCAGAAAGGTCCGCAGCGCGGCCGTCTGGCCGGTAAACACGAGGCGGAACGCCGTCGAGTCCACATAGCCCGGCACCCGCGCACTCGCGCGCGGATCCATCACAAAATAATCCGGGCCTTCCGGCGGGGTGGCGGCCACCGGATCGGCCGGCGCCCCATTGGCCACCGCCGCGGCGGCGGCCTCGCGCTCCGCCTTGGTGAGGGGCCGTTCGCGTTGCACCGCGAGCAGCGCGCGCGGGCGGGCGGCCAGCAGCGACTCGATCACGTATTGCGCCACGAGCCGCTGCCGAAAAATCCCCTCGATGCGCTCGACCTCGGGCCCTTCGTTCGCGTAGGCGGAGAAGCCGAACCGCCCCGCCTCGGGGCGGAGATCGATCTCCAGTTTTTTCGCGAGGTCGCGCATTTTTTCCACATAGGTGGCGAGATCGAAATAGGAATCCGTGCGCGCCGCGGGCACTTTCGCCGTGCGCAACCGCTCAGCGGCGGGACCGCGGCCTTTCAGTTCGGCCTGCATGGTCTCGAGCGCGCGTTGCGCCCGCGCGAGATCGGTTTCGATGGCCCCCGCAATCGCCCGCGTCGGCGCGGGGGTGAGGGCACCCATCGCGTGGAGTTCGATCCGCTTCCGCGCGAGCGTCGCCGCGGCGGCCCGCGAGGCGGCCCAGCGATCATAAATGCACCAGCCCTCGCCAAGCGCCGCCAGCGCGCAAAGCGCCAGCGCGGACGTAAAAACGGGATTTTTACGAAAGGAGATCATGTGGTCCCGCGGCTCACAGGGTTTTCTTCGGATTGATCACCAGCGTGAAATCAAACCGGAGCAGCCCGTTCTGATTGTTGTCGAATTTCTCGTTCTCGACGGACGCAATGAATTGCGAGCCGGTGAAGCTCGCCAGGAGCTGTTTCACGCGCTCGCGCGCCTCGGGGCTGACGCGCGACTGCGGGTTGGCGACGTCGAGCAGCCGGCCGCTCAGCGTGAGCTTCAGCGGCGGCACCAGTCGGGCGGGCGCCCCACCGGCGGCGGCCGCGGTCGCCGCGGCCTCGGCACCGGGCTCGGCCGGCGGTGGACGCACGACCTGGAGCTTGTCGAGCCAGACGTCCTCAATTTTCACCAAGCGCGTCTGCAAATCGGTGAAAAAATTGATCCAGTTCGCCTTCGTCTCGACCGCGCCCAGCAGGGCCACGATTTGTTTTTTCGCCTCGTCGATCTTGCCGAGGTTGTCGGCGTTGCGCGTCTGCAGCGCCCGCAGCGGCATCAGCTGGCTGTCGACCTGCGCGACTTTCGCCATCGTGACGGTCGTGACGCGGTGAAAATAAACGATGGGCGGCAGCAAGGCGGCGGCGGCGAGGACCGCGGCCGCGAGAAAGAGCGGCTGGCGTTTGCGGAACGCGAGGGCGGCCGTGAGGGCGGGCGGCAGCAGGCTGACCGCGGCCTCATCCTTGACGACCAGATGCGTGGCGAGGCCGACGAGATCCGCGAGCACGGCCGCCGCACTCTCGGCCCCGGCCGCGCGGGCGTTGGCGGAGAGATCGACGTGGCGGAGCGACTCATACCGCTCAGCGCGCAGCCGGAGCTTGCCCGCGAGCGTCGCCGGCAGCTCGGCAATCAGCGAGCCGCCGCCCGTCAGGTAGACGGCCGTGGGCGGTGCGCCGCCGGCCTGGCGGCGGTGGTTGACGGTGGAGCGCGTGATCTCGAGTTGCAGGCGCAGCACGAAATTCGCGGCGGCCTTCTGCACGGCGGCCCGCGACGGCGAGCCGGCCGGCAAATCGGAGCGACCCGAGAGCACCTGCACCTTGAGCGTCTCGGCCGAGGCGAAATCGATCCGCAGCTCCTCCGCAATGGTCAGCGTGACGGCATTGCCCGCGAGCGCGAGGGTGCGCACGTAAAAGCGCCCGCCCTCGAGGAACAGCAGGTTGGTCGAGCGCGCGCCGACGTTGACCACGATCACACTGCCGGTGACCTCGGGATAGTTATAGCGAAACGCGTAACAGAGCGCGAGGCCCGCTGGCATGGCGCGCTCGGCGGCGAAACCCGCGGAGTCGGCCGCGGTGCAGAGCGCCTGCATCGCATCGAATTTCACCGCCGTCAGCATCACCTCGAGATCGAAGCTGTCGTCGGCCACGACGAGATGATCCCACACGACCTCCTCGAGCGGATAAGGAATGTTTTCCGCCGCCTCGAACGCGATGATCTTGTCCCGCTTCGCGGGATCGATCGACGGGGTCTTGATGAATTTCGTCAGCGCGAGGTGGCCGGGCACCGCAAGCGCGCACGCCCCGCCGAATTTCTCGCGGGCGGCGACGGCGCCGAGCGACTGCGCCAGCTCGACCGCCCAGCGCGATTCGTGCGCGGCATCGGAGCTGTGGGCCTCCAGCGCAAACTGTTGCAACACCAGCCGGCCCGCCGCCCCCGTCGCGAACACACCGCACGCGACATGGCCGGCTCCAATGTCAACGGCGAGGACGCGGGAAAAACGCATAGTTATAGGGGAGAAGAGGCGATTTCAGATGAGGCGAGACGCAGCAAGCGCAATCGCAGTTACGGCAATTCGGTGAACATTTTCAGCGGAAGTCGCGCCGCACAAACGACGGCGTGGCCCGCGGATAATCGCCGGCAAACGGCGTCAGGTATTGGGGCAGCAGCAGGCCATCGTGGGCCGGGGTGCCGGTGGCGGCCCGCCCATGGAAATCCTTGCGCGCCGCCAGGGCGGCGAGGCTGGCCGAGTAGTTCGGGCGCTCCGCCGGCAGCGCCCGCCCGCCGAGCGCGAGTTCGACGCTCCAGAACTTGGGTTCGCCATGCAACTGGTCGCGCTTCACGAGCTCAGGCGGCAGATAAAACCGGACGTTGGCCCGGCCCGGCTCCAGCGCCACGCATTCGGCCTCTGCCCGGTAGAAATCGAGCCGCCGCTCGCCGCCGGCATGCCCCGGCAGCTCACAACCAAGGGTGAGCGTCACGCGCACCCGCGAGACCATCAGCCCCGGCGTGCCCGGCGCCGGCTTGGCGTTGAGCATGACGTCGGCCTCGAGCCAGTTGCCATTGCCGCCATTGGGCGCGCGCGGGCTCGTAAACTTCACGCTGCCCACCTCGACCCCTTGCGCCGCCGCAGGTGAGGCGGCGAACACCAGCGTGAGCGCGAACAGGGTGAATTTCATGGGGCAGCCGGTAAAAGTTGGCGACTCCGCCAGTGACGTCACGCACAATTCTCGGTTCCGCTCCACCTAACCGGGAAATCGTTTGCTTTCCCTTCGCCGTGAGGCGAAAAATTGGGCAGGCGATTCGACCTGGGATCGAACGGCGATTTATGAACCCCAAATCCCCACGACGGCTGGTGGCCCATCTCACCGCCACCACGTTCGCGGGCGTCTTGCTCGCCGGCCTCCCCCTGTTCGCGCAGTCCTCCGGCTCCGGCACCCTCACCGGCCACGTGGCGGACAGCGCCGCCGGCTGGTCACTGGAAAAAGCCCGCGTTTCCGTGGTCGGTTCGAACCGGGAGGCGTTCACCGACGCGTTCGGCGAGTATCGCTTGCCCGGTCTTCCCGCGGGCGCGGTGACGCTGCGGGTTTTCTACACCGGCCGGACACCGCAAACCGCCACCGTCACGGTCGCCCCGGGCGGGTCGGTGCGCCGCGATTTCGCGCTCGATTCGGCGACCGCCCGCGAGGGCGCCGCCGGGGTGGTGAAGCTCGACGAGTTTATCGTCTCCTCCGCGCGCCTGACCAATGCCTCCGCGATCGCGATCAACGAACAGCGCTTCGCGGCCAGCACCAAAACCGTCGTTTCCACCGACGACCTCGGCATCGTCGGCGAAAACAACATCGGCGAGTTCGTGAAGTTCCTGCCGGGCGTCGACGTGGTGACGGATCAGATGAATGCCGTCGCCATTCAGCTCCGCGGCATGCCGCAGGCTTACACCGGCATCTCCATCGATGGCGAGCCGATGAACGTCGCGGCCACCTCCGGGCCATCGCGCGCCACGTCGCTTCAGACCATCTCGCTCGTCAATGCGACGCGGATCGAAATCTACAAAGTGCCCACTCCGGATATGCCCGCCTCGAGCCTGGGCGGTTCGATCAATCTGGTCAGCCGGACCGCGTTCGAGAAAAGCAAGCCGGAGTTCCAGTTCCGGACGTTTCTGAACAAAAATTCTCACTATCCGACCTACGCCAAAACCTGGGGCAATGATGGCGCCGACTCGGCCAAGCGCTTCTTTTGGGGGCCGGACTTTGATCTTACCTCCACCGTTCCGCTCTCGAAAAATTTTGGCTTCTCAATCAACGCGGTGAAGTTCGATCAATTCAACGCGGTCGAGCAGATCCGGCGCACATTCAACACGACCACGCTCGCCACGAACCCGTTGAAGGCGACGGTCGACAACCCGTATTTCCAGACCGGCAACTACCTGCTCTTCCCGATTACCGAGCGGCGCTACAACCTCGGCCTGCGTCTCGACTGGAAGCTGTCCCCCACGGACAAAATCTCCTTCGTGCATTCCGGCAGCTATTTTCTGCAGGATATTCCCGCGTTCACGTTCAACGTCACCACGGGCACGAATCCCCTGTCCTGGGGGCCGGATTTCACCCACGGGCGGCCCGGTTCCGGCCGCGTCTTCGTCGCGAATAATGCGCGGCACTTCGCGGTGCGAAACCATCTGTTTCGGCTCAACTACAGCCACCTCGGCTCGCAGTGGGATTTGGCCGCGAACCTGAGCTATGGCTTTTCCGCGAAGTTTTTCCGCGAACTCTCCTATGGCCAGCTCGCGAACGCCTCCGGCGATATCGCCGCCGGCACCGTGGATATCGACGGCTACGACCCCGCCACGCCCGGGCGGATCACGGTGCGCAACGCCGCCGGCACCGTCGTCGATCCCTTTGACCTGCGGAACTACAACCTCTTCGTCAATGGCTCGATTCAAACGCGGGATGCGGACGCCAAGTCCACGGGCGCCCGGTTCGATGCGACGCGCAAGTTTTTCCCCGAGGCGTTCAAGTTTTCCGCCAAGACCGGGCTCGCCGTCAAAGCGGAGTCTGCCGGCTATCGGATGGGCCAGTTCTTTCCCGCCTACGTCGGGCCGGACGGCCGCGCGGCCTCGGGCGACGAAGGCATCACCCGCTCGCCGATCGACCTGACCAATTACGCGATGCAGGGATTTACTTTCCCGCGCGGACTGCGCACCCCCACCTTTCCGAGCACGCGGCGGTCGATGGAACTCTTCCAGCAGTATCCGCAATATTTCGATCTCAACGTCAACCGGCGCGCCGACCTCCAGCTCGACCTGACCAGCCCATTCGACATCACCGAGCGCATCGACGCCGTCTACTTGATGGGCGACCTATCGCTCCTCAAGAATCGGCTCCGGGTGGTCGCCGGCGCGCGCTACGAACGGACCACCGACGACGGGCATGGCGTGTTTCAGGACAACAACGCGAAGTTCCAGCGCGACACCAGCGGCAAGTTGATCCTCGACGCGCAGAAGCGCCCGATCCTGATCCCGGCGGTGGCCACCGATCTGATCGCCCAGGATGCGCTCGTCTTTAAGCGACTCGGCGCCCGCACGCACAAGTCCTACGGCGACCTCTACCCGACCATCAATGCCTCCTGCAATTTCACCGATAATATGATCGGGCGAATCGGCCTGGCCCGCACGATCGGGCGGCCCGAGTTTACCAACCTGGTGGGATCGGCCAACGTGACGCAGATCAATTTCGATCCGACCGCCAACATTTCTGGTTCAGCGCTGGGCACGATTGCCACCAAGAATCCCGGCCTCAAGCCATGGACCGCGGACAGCCTCGACCTGCGCTGGGAGTATTACACCAAGAATGGCGGCGACCTGTCGGTCGGGTTCTTCCGCAAGCAAATCAAAAACTTCTTCGCCAACAGCACGTTTCTCGCAACGTCCGAATTTCTCGACTCAATCAATCAGCCGAACGACTACCTCGGCTACCAGGTCACCGCGCCCTTCAACAGCCCCGATCTGGTGCACGTCAACGGTTGGGAACTCGGCTTCAATCAGCCGCTCGCCGGTCTAACCAACCTCGAGTTCGCGCGACATTTCCGCACGTTCGCCAACGCCACGTTTGTCCGCCCGCTGGGCCCCGAACAAGCGGATCTCCGCAGTTTTTCACCGAAGAACATCAACTGGGGGTTGCTGTTCAACCGCGGGCCGGTTTCGTTCGCCGGCAAATGGTATTTGATCGGGAAGCGGCGGCTCACGCCGACCGCGGCCGCGGTCCTCGGCCTGCCCGGTTGGCTTTACCAGAAGGAAAAGCTCCGCGTCGACGCCTCGCTGGATTACCAGCTCACCAAGCGCTATTCGCTCTACCTGACCGGCCGCAACCTCTTCAACGATCGCGACACGCAGGAAGCCTATGCCCCCGGCAGCCCGCACTACGTGAAATTTGCGTTCGAGGGCGAATATGGCGTGACCTACCAGTTCGGCGTGAAGGGCTCGTTCTGATTTCGCGGCCCGCTGGATCGAGTTGGATTGCCCCGCCGCTGGCCCCGCCGCGCTGAAGATTTCTCTGGAGCTTGGCGCGTGGAAGCGGCGGACTGTCGCTTCGCTCGGACCGGAGCTTTCGACCCATGCCGTCTCTCGCCCACAAAATTGCCGTCCTCGTTTTTTTAGAAAATTCCGCGGGCGACCACCTGCTCCTGCTGCGCGCCAAGCCGCCTAACCTCGGCGTCTGGAGCCCCATTGGCGGTAAACTCGAGACCACGAAGGGCGAATCGCCGTTCGAATGCGCCGTGCGCGAGACCAAGGAGGAGACCGGCCATGTCGTCACGACCGCTGACCTGCATCTCTTCGCGATGATCGCCGAGAAAGCCTACGAAGGCGAGGCGCACTGGCTGATGTTCTTGTTTCGCTGCCAGCGGCCCATCGCCGGCCTGCCGCCAGCAATCAGTGAAGGTAAATTCGGTTTCTTCTCCCGCGCCGCGATCGCCACGCTGGAGATTCCCGAAACGGATCGCAGCGCACTCTGGCCCATCTACGATCAATACCGCGACCGCTTCGTCGCCCTCAAGGCCGACTGCGCGCCCGGCCGGCCCGTGCGCGTGCAGATCGAGGAAATCGTCTGACCCGCGCGGCGCGACCGCCTTGCCGCTTGCGCGGCGGTGGGGCGGCCGCTACCAAAATCACTGTGCGCCCCCTTCCCCTGCTCCTCGCGCTGCTGCTCGCCGCGCTTCCGCTCCGCTCCGCCGACGATTACCAGCTCGGCGCCGATTCGTCGCCCAACCCCGTCGTGCCACACGGTGAAGTCCGCTCCGGCAAGTTCACCGAGAGCAAAAAATTTCCGGGCACCACTCACGAGTTTTTCGTTTACGTCCCGAAGCAATACGACCCGGCCAAACCCGCCTGCCTCATGGTTTTCTTCGACGGCGCGGGGATGATGAGCACCACCGGCGCCTATCGGGTGCCCGTCGTCTTCGACAACCTGATCGCGAAAAAGGAAATGCCCGTGACGATCGCCGTCGGCATCAGTCCCGGCAGCATCGTCCCCACCGCCCCCGGCGCCAAGGCCCGCAGCCAGCGCAGCTACGAATACGACTCGCTCGGTGACGCCAACGCCCGCTTCCTCCTCGACGAACTACTGCCGGAGGCGCTGAAAGGCCTCAACGTCACCGCCGATCCCGCCGGCCGAGCCGTGGGCGGCAACAGCTCCGGCGGGATCGCCGCCTTCACGATCGCGTGGGAGCGTCCCGATTCGTTTCGCAAGGTCGTCAGCCACATCGGCAGTTTCACCAACATCCAAGGCGGCCACGTCTATCCCAGCCTCATCCGCAAAACCAAAGACGCGCCCAAGCCGCTGCGGGTTTTCCTGCAAGACGGGAGCAACGACCTCGACAACCTCCATGGCAATTGGCCGCTCGCGAGCCAGGACATGGCCGCCGCGCTGAAATTTGCCGGCTACGATCACACCTTTGTTTTCGGCACCGAAGGCCACAACGGGAAACACGGTGGGGCCATCTTCCCCGACACTCTGCGCTGGCTCTGGCGCGATTTCCCCAGGAACTAAACTCCCACTCCTTCCCATGCGCCCCACCCTTCGCTGTTCCTTGCTCGCGTTCCTCTGCCTCCTCTCGCCGCTCTTCGCCGCCGACGTTTTCAAAGCCACGCCCGATCACTCCCCGCAGCCCGGCGTGTCGACCGGCCGGCTCATTCAGATGCCCGCGCTGCAATCGAAGATCTTCCCGAACACCACTCGCGACTGGTGGATCTACGTGCCCGCCGGCTACAAACCCGACGGCTCCGCTGCGCTCATGGTTTTCCAAGACGGCCGCAACTATCAGAACCCCACCGGCAACTTTCGCGTGCCCATCGTATTTGAAAACCTGATTGCCCGCGGCGAGATGCCCGTGACGGTCGCCGTCATGATCGATCCGGGCAACGATCCGACGGAGCCGGCGAATCCCGCGAAAGATGCCGGCACCACCGCCGGCAATCGCAGCCTCGAATACGACTCACTCGGTGATCGCTACGTGCGAATGCTCCTCGAGGAGATTCTGCCCGAGGTGGAGAAACAGTTTCCCGTTTCGAAAGATCCCGCCATGCGCGCGATCAGCGGTTCGAGCAGCGGCGGCATCGCCGCCTTCACCGCCGCATGGGAACGCCCCGACCAGTTTGGCAAAGTCCACACCACCGTCGGCAGTTTCACCAACATCAGCGGCGGCAACGCCTACCCCGCCCTCATCCGTAAAACCGAGCGCAAGCCTCTCCGCGTCTACCTCGAGGATGTCAGCGGCGACGAGGACAGTGTTTTCGGCAGCTGGTTCATTGCGAACCAGCAAATGCACGCCGCCCTGCGCTACATGGGCTATGATGTGCATTTCGAGTTCGCCGAGGGTTACAAACACGGCTCAGAGCATGGCGGCTCCGTCTTCCCCGACGCCCTCCGCTGGCTCTGGCGCAAAGAGAAACCCACGCCCGTCATCGACACCAAGGGCGACCTCGCCGGCGACATGACGTTACACCGTCTCCTCATCGAGGGCGAAGGCTGGACGCCCGTCGTGGAGAACATCGGTTTCGGCGACGCCCTCGCCACCGATGACGCCGGCAATTTCTATTTCTGCGACATGCGCGGCACCGCACCGGGCATCTACCGCCTCGCCCTCGACGGCACGAAAGCGAAACTCAGCGACGAAGTCGTGAGCGGTCTGAAATTCGGGCCCGACGGCCGTTTCTATGCCTGCCAAGGCGCGAAGAAACGCCTCATCGCCATCACGCCCGCGACCGGCGCAGTCGAGGTCATCGCGAGCGACGTGCAGCCCAACGACCTCGTCGTCACGGCCAATGGCCACCTCTACTTCACGCACACCGCGAAGAAAGAAATCGGCCACGTCGTCCTCGCCACCAAGACCCTCAGTGCCGCAGCCGGCGGCATCGCCAATCCCAACGGCATCACGCTCTCGCCCGACCAAGGCACGCTCGCCGTCAGCGAGCACCGTGGCGGCTCCGTCTGGACGTTCCGCATCAATGCCGACGGTTCCCTTGATGCCGGCGCCCCCCTGATGTCCATGCGCCGCCCGATTGACCCCAAGGGCGAATTCAATCGCCAGCAGCCGCCGCCGTATCTCGTCGCCGCCAGTGGCGACGGCATGACCACGGACGAGCAAGGCCGCTTTTACGTCACGACGGCGCTCGGCATCCAAGTCTTCGATCCCACCTGCCGGCTCTGCGGAGTGTTATCGAAAGCGCGTGCCGGCAGCAGCGAAGTCAGCTGCGTGCTCTCCGGCCCGGGCCGCGCCTACCTTTACGTTGGCGCGGGCACCGCGATCTACCGCCGCAAAGTCCAAGCGACGGGAGTGGCGGTTGCAGGCACCGCGACGAAGCCCTGATCCGGAGGCAGGAGCCTGCTTGCAGGCGATTCGACGCCGCATCCGACTGCCGCCGCTGTTTCCATCGCCTGCCAGCAGGCCTGTCTCCTACCTCAGCCACACTCGGCCTCAAAACAGCGGTGCGTTATTCTTCGGGTCGTTGAGCAGCGCCTCCCAGCGGGAATCCCCGCGCAACGGCGCAAACCATAGGCTGTGCCACATCACGTAGACGTTCATGCCCGCGAGCAGAGGGCTCACACCAGGCGTGCTGAGCAGGTGGGCGTAGGTCGAGATGGCCTTCTCCTTGTCGCCCGTCCACGCGTAAACAAAGGCGAGATTCTCCTCTACCTCCGGTGCCTGCCATGCGTCCTCGCTCATCGGCACCAACGCCACCGCCTCACGCGCGATGCGCACGGCCTCGTCTGCCTGAGACGGACCGCACCGCGCTCTGGCCGATCTACGACAAGTATCGCGACCGCTTCGTTTCGCTCAAAGCCGACTGCGCGCCGGGCAAGCCCGTGCGCATCGAGATCGAGGAGATTACGCCGACCTGACTGGCTGTCATTCTGAGGCTTCGAACCAACACCGAGCCGTTGGGTGGAACAAACAAATGACCCTCCCCGGCTTGTCATTGCGAGGAGCGCAGCGACGCAGCAATCCATCTGGAATTCTAGCTGGATTGCCGTGGTCGGCGGAGCCTCCCTCGCAATGACAAACAGGGGAGTTCATTGGCAGGGGAACGAAGAATCCAGTGCGATTTCCGCACCGCATCCGCCACCGAAAGTCCAATTGGATTCTTCGCTCCGCTCAGAATGACAATCGTTGCTACGCAGGTTTTGATTGAGGCTCTTTAATGTCCCGCAGAAGCGGGCCTTTAATCGGCGGCGCAAAATTTGTCCTCTTGCTTCCGCCGATCCGCCCAGTATCAACGCCTGCACTCCCCGGCCCCACCGGCTCACCCCACTGAATCCATGGCCCAAGCTGAATTGTCCCTGGCGCCACGGCGCTTTGGCGAAACCTCCCGCACCGACGCGTGGTGGTTGCAACCGCTGGCCACGTTCGCCGGCTTGTCGGCGTTCGTCGTATACTCCACATGGGCCGCGTTCCAAGGGACGCAC
>SIBG01000081.1 GCA_009695305.1 Opitutus sp.
ACTTCGCCCGCAAAAACCGCTCACGCGGCGACTTCACCCCGGCCGATCTCCTCGTCAAGCGCGCCCCTCACCTCAGTCCCACAATCCTCCTCCTGCCCCCGATCCTGCTCGTCGCCCAGGTGGGTCAGGATCTGTCGGGACCTCCCGCAAGTTGGCTGTAGTGTCGCCACTACAACCAATATTCACACTCAGATTGTCATCGCGTGATAACCGCCATCGACGACGATCTCCGCACCGGTGATAAAACTGCCGGCTCCATCGCTCGCGAGCAGGAGCGTCGCGCCGATCAACTCGCGCGCCTCGCCAAACCGCTTGGCCGGCGTGTGCGTCATGATCGCCGCCACCCGCTCGGGCGTGAGCACCTTGCGGTTCTGCTCCGCGGGAAAAAAGCCGGGCACGAGCAGGTTGACGCGCACGCGCTGCGGCGCCCACTCCCGGGCGAGATTCTTCGAGAGATTGTGCACCGCCGCCTTGCTCGCCGAATAAGTGAAGACCCGGGACAGTGGCACGAGCGCCGACATCGAGCCGAGGTTGATGATGGACCCGCCCGCGCCGCGCTCGACGAGATATTTGCCGAAAACCTGGCAGCCGAGAAACACCCCCTTGACGTTGATGCGCATGATGCGGTCGAACTCGTCCTCTTGAATCTCGAGGTAGGGCGTCGCAGAATTCACGCCCGCGCCGTTGACCACGATGTCCACGCGGCCCGAGCGCTGGAGCACGGTGGCGAGCAATTGTTCGAGCGTCGCCTTCTCGCTCGCCTCGGCCGAGACGAAATAGGCCTTACCGCCCGCGGCGGCGATGCGGTCGAGCCGCACCTTGGCCTTTTCGGCGTTTCGGCCCACCAGCACGACCTCGGCGCCCGCACCAGCGAGCCCTTCGGCCATCGCGCCGCAGAGTTCACCGGTGCCGCCGATGACGACGGCGACCTTGCCAGTGAGTGAAAAAAGGGACGTGAGGTAGTCGGACGGAGAGCTCATATGGAACCGGGATGAAAGCGCCCCGCCGCCGCCGCTGGCAACGGAAAATCCGCCCCACCGTGCGTCATCAACCGGAGATCAGGACCAGGTTCGCGTAAGGCACCGTGTCACCCGTGCGGATGAGGCCGATGGCACCGGGCACGCGCTGCTTGAATTTCACGTGCGGCTCATGCGTGAGGACGGCGCCCTTGAGCGCGGCGGCAAACGCCCGGCGCGTCGCGAGGGCGTTGGCCGGCAAAAATTCCTCCGCCATGAACGCCTCGGCCACCACGAAATTTTTTCGCACGGCCGCGAGCACCTGCAACACCGTCGGCACACCGTCCACCAGCGAGAGATCAATCGTCTCGATCATCGGCCAGAACGGAAATCCGCGGTCGGCAAGGACGAGCGCATTGGTGTGGCGCACCCGGGCGAGCAGCGAAAGCACGTGGGGATTGAGGATGCCGTGGGAAATCATGATGGAATTCTGCGCGCCCGTTCTCGCCCCGCCGCCGCCCAAAATCGAGTCCGAACTCACGCCCCCCGCCTTGCCAACAGGCTTGGCCTGCGGCCCGTTTTGCATACTGTCCGCCCATGGTTCGCTCCGTCTCGCCCGTTTCCGACGCCCCGCCCGCTCCCGCCGCTCCGACCCCCGTGCTGCTCATCGACGCTGAGACGAAGCAGAAGCCCCGCAACCTCGACCTCCTCGCCGACTGGCAATACGTCGAGCGGTCGATTCACCGCCTCCTCGCCGCGTGGGGCCGCGAGGTGCCCGCGTGGGACGACAAGGGCGCGCTGCACCGCCACGTCTGGCATCAGGCCGAGTGCGTGCGGCGGCTCCGGGCGCGGATCGGCGAGTTCATTGGCGGCAAACCCGACGCCCCCGTCTCCGCCCGCCTCGAACGCCTCGCCAACACCGTGCTCCGGGCGCCGTCGCTCGAGGATGCGCTCGACGGCATTTACGAATTCCTCCTCAAGACGCTCGTCGGCGCCTATGGCGAATACATCGCGACCGTCCACCCCGTGCACGATTTGCCGACGATCGCGCTCCTGCACGAGATCAACCAAATCAAAAGCCAGCAGTGGCTTTGGTATCGTGACTACCGCCGCCGCCGCCCGCACCGCACCGCCGCCGCCTACCGCGCGCAGGTCGAGGCCGCCCTCGCCGACTGCGGTAGTTTCCGCGCGCCACTCTCCGTCGAACGCGGGGGCGAGGCCCGTCCGGCCGGCGTCGCCACGGATTTCCGTCTTCGCCGTTTCAGCGCCCGCGATGTGCCGAACCGCGCGCAACACCCGTTCATGGATTATGTGCGGGCCGACTTTCGCACCAATCTGGAGACGCGCCGCCTCTTCTGGGCCTACGGCTACATGCTCGAAAAAAATCTCCCCGACGATCAGCTCCGCTGGCTCTATGATGGCCACGCGATGCCGTGGGATTGGCAACACGACATCTCGCGCCACCTCTGGGATGAATCGCGCCACGGCGACTCCGGCTACTCGCGGCTGCGTGATTTCGGCATCACGCTCGCGGAGGTCGGTTTCTCCGGCTACGATCAGGCGGAACGCGACGCGACGTTGAAAGATATTTCCGCCGCCCGCGGCCTCCCGCTCGATGACTGCTACGCGCGCCACGACGAACTCCTCGCGCCCCTTCGCGCCGAGCCGCTCACCCCCGCCCAGCTCTATGAAAACGCCTTCATGATCGGCCTCGTCGCCGAGACCGGCCACTTCGTCGTGAAGAACGAAGGCTACCTCGACTTCAAGGAGGGCCAGGATCTCGCTTCGGCGGAGATGATGCTGTTCGACATCATCGACGAAACCGCGCACGTGACTTACGCCCACAAGTGGCTCCCACTCCTCGCCGAGCGCGCCGGCCTCGACAATTCCGGCTACCGGGAACGTGCCACGAAAATCCGGGAAGAGTCGCAGGTCCGCGCCGACGCCCTCGCCGAGGATTTTCTCCGGGCGCTCCCCCGGGGCGACCGCGACCCGGGCCACGCATTTTATCAGGATCTGCTCGCGCGCATCCGGGCCGTCGCCCCGCTGGCCAACGCCACCACCTGCCCTCCGCGCTCCCCCAAACCGATGTAAACCAGCGGCGCGCCGCCCCGGGGCCCGCTCCATTCCGCTTGCGCGCTCCTTCGCCGCACGGCTTTACTCGCCGCCCATGGCCCGCATTCCGCTCGAAGACAATTTCAACGACGTTATCAACAAGACCCAGCGCGGTCTGAAGATTTCTGACGCCGACCTCGCCCTGCGCGCGGAAGTCACCGCCGCCGATCTCGCCGCCGTGAAGGCGGGCGAACCACTTGACGCCGTGATCCGTCGCGTGGCGCGCCACCTCAAGCTCTCGCCCGACGCCCTCGAGGCACTCGCCCACAAGCGCTGGTATCCGCAGCAGCCGATCTTCCCGGCGGGCTTCGCGGCGTTCAACACCGTCCACGAGGACATGACGGTGAACAGCTACCTCGTGTGGGACGCGCGGAATCGCATCGCCGCCGCCTTCGACACCGGCGCGACCTGTGAGCCCATGCTCGATCTCCTGCGCGCCGACGGCCTGACGCTCCGCTACATTTTTCTGACGCACACCCACGAGGATCACGTGGCCGACCTCGCCAAATTTGCGACGGCGACGAAAGCCGAGGTCTGGGCCAACGAGCTCGAGCCCGTCGATTATCCCGGCGCCAAGACCTTCAAGGAAAACGCCCACTTCCACCTCGGCCCACTCGCGATCAAGACACTGCTCACCTCCGGCCACTCGCCCGGCATGACCACCTATTATATCACCGGCCTGAGCTGGCCGCTGGCCGTGATTGGCGACTCGATTTTCGCCAGCTCGATGGGCGGCAGCGCCACCCATTTCGCCGAGCAGCTCCAGCACAACCAAAAGAAAATTCTCACGCTCCCGCGCGATACGGTCCTCGCCTGCGGTCACGGCCCGCTCACCACCCTCGGCCAGGAGAAACAGCACAATCCCTTCTTTGCCCGCTAACCGTCCCGCTCCGCCGCCCGCCGCTTCACCGCACGATCCCTACGCCGCGCTGCGCATCGCCAATTATCGCGATTACCTCGCCGGCAGCTTCCTCGCCCTCCTGGGCCGGCAGGCCGTCGGCATCGCCGCCACGTGGGAGATCTATCAGTGGACGCACTCCGCCACCGCCCTCGGGCTCGTCGGGTTCGTCAACGTCATCCCCCTCCTCGCCTTCTCGCTGCCCGCCGGCGCGCTCGCCGACCGGCATGACCGGCGCCGGATCATCGCGCTCGGCGCGCAGGTCTCCGCCGTCATCTGCGTGCTGCTCGCGGCCCTGTCCCACTGGCACGCCGCGGTGCCGCTGCTGGCACCCCTGCGCTGGGCCAACGCCCTCCTTCGCCAGGCGGCCCTCGTCTTTGAGCGGCACGCCGACCCGGCGACCTTGCGCTTCGACGAGCCCGCGCTGCCGTTGATGTTTCTCCTGCTGTTCGCGCTCGCGACCGTGCGCATCCTGGTCTGGCCCGCGCGCTCGAGCATCACGCCACTGCTGCTGCCGCCCGGAATGCTGACCAACGCGATCACCTGGAACACGAGCACCTTTGAAATCGCCACGATGGCCGGACCGGCGCTCGGCGGATTCCTGATTGCGTTCACGGATTTTCCACCAGTCTACGGCCTGGCCGCGGCGCTCGAGCTCACGTTTCTCCTGCTGCTCGGCCGCGTCCGGTATTTCCAGCCGCCCCAGCGGACCGTGGGACGGCGCACCTGGCGCGACGTATTTGCGGGCGCGGAGTTCATCTGGCGGCGCAAGGTCATCCTCGGCGCGAGCACGTTGGATCTTTTCGCCGTGCTGCTCGGCGGCGCGATCGCACTGCTCCCCGTCTACGCCGATCAGATTTTGCACGTCGGGCCGATCGGGCTCGGCTGGCTGCGGGCCGCGCCATCGATCGGGGCGTTCGCGATGGCCATGCACCTGGCGCACCGGTCGCCACTCGTGCGGCCGGGCTGGGCGTTGCTCTGGGCCGTCGTCGGCTTCGGAGCGGCCATCGTGGTGTTTGGATTTTCCCGCTGGTTCTGGCTCTCGTTTCTCGCGCTGCTCCTGACGGGCGCGTTCGACAATATCAGCGTCGTCGTGCGGCAGTCGCTCGTGCAACTGCTCACGCCTGACGCGCTCCGCGGGCGCGTGACGGCGGTGAACCAGATTTTCATCGGCTCCTCGAATGAGATCGGTGCCCTGCGGGCCGGGCTGATGGCCGCGCTCATCGGGCCGGTCGCCGCCGTCGTGTGGGGCGGTCTCGGCACCATCGCGGTGGCCGCGATCGTCGCGCGGACGGTGCCACCACTGCGCCGGTTGGCCGCCCTGCACACTCTGCGGCCCGAGGGAGAGTAACTTTTTCCCGGCCACCACGGCTTTTTTCGTAGACTTCGCCAGCGAGCGCCGGCATTCCTGCTATCCCCCCGACATGGCCGATAGCAGCAAAAGAAAACATTCTTCATCCTCGCCCTGGCCTCCGTCGTCGCCGCCGTAGTAAACGACGAAGAGCTGCGCGACCGGCTCGGCACCCAATTCTACGTCCTCGGCGGTGCGATCATCGGCAGCGTCCTGCTCGTGCTCGCCGGTTACGTCTGGGATCGCACCCTGTCCCAGCGGTTGAAATCCCTGCGCGCCACCTCGGGGGAGCCCGCCGACGAAGCCGCGGCCGCTGACCCCAACGGTGAACCCGACCACGACGAAATCATCGGCCTCGCGCGCAACATTGAGCGCATGGCGCAGGCCCTGCAAAAGACCGAGGCCAGCTACCGCGGCATCGTCGAGGATCAGGTCGATTTGATCTGCCGCTACCGGCTCGACGGCCAGCTCACCTTCGTCAACAGCGCCTACGCCACCGCCTTCGGCCGCAAACGCAACGAGCTCATCGGCCAGCCCTTCGCCCTTTTCACGCCGGGCGCCGCCATCGGCGACCAGCCCTACACCTTCGAGCGCGAAATCGAGTTGGGGGACAACCGCCGCCGCTGGATGATGTGGACCCAGCGCGCGATCAAGGACAACGACGGCAACACGCTGGAATACCAGTCGGTCGGCCACGACATTACCGTCCGCAAGGAAGCCGAGGCTGCGCTGCTCCACGCCAAGGACGCCGCCGAAGCCGCGGACCGCGCCAAGAGCGAGTTCCTCGCCATCGTCAGCCACGAAATCCGCACCCCGATCAACGGGGTCATCGGGCTTCGCGCAAATTCTCGCGGACTCGCCGCTGTCGCCCGAGCAGCGCGAGCAGGTCGGCATCATCCGCTCCAGCGGCCAGGCGCTCGAGAAACTCATCACCGACATTCTCGACCTCTCGAAGATCGAGGCCGGCAAGATCGAAATCGAGTCGTCCCCGTTCGGCCTGCACAAGAGCGTCGAGGACGTCATGGCCTTCTTCCAACCCCGGGCCCGCGCCGCCGCCCTCGCCATCACCGCCCAGATCGACCCCGACGTCCCCGCCATCGTCAACACGGACGAGTCACGTCTGCGGCAGATCCTCACCAACCTCATTGGCAACGCCCTCAAGTTCACCGAGCGCGGCAGCATCACCGTCCACGTCTCCTGCATGCGGGGCGAACCCGTGAGCATGAGCGACACCCGCCAGGAACTGCGGCTGTTTTTCGCCGTGATCGACACCGGCATCGGCATCCCCGCGGACAAGATCGCCAAGCTCTTCAAGCCGTTCAGCCAGGTGGACACCTCCTCGGAGCGCCGGCGCAGTGGCACCGGCCTCGGCCTGATTATCTCGAAGCGCCTCTGTGAACTGATGGGCGGCTCGATTTCCGTGGACAGCAAGCCCGGTGAAGGCACGACGTTCCGTTTCTCGCTGCTGACCGACTACGAAAAGGGCGACACGGCGCCGCCGATGCCAATGCGGCACGCGAAGTGAGGGCCACCGTGCTCGCCGCTCGGCGGGCGCAACCGGCCCGCAATCAGTAGCGGTAGTGGTCGGGCTTGTAGGGCCCGCCGACCGGGACACCGAGATACTCGGCTTGCGCCTTGGTCAGGGTCGTGAGCTTCGCGCCAATCTTCTCAAGGTGCAGCCGCGCGACTTCTTCATCGAGGTGCTTCGGCAGGCGATAGACGCCGATGGCGTAGGTCCCCTTGTTTTTCCAGAGGTCGAGCTGGGCGAGCGTCTGATTGGTGAAGCTGTTGGACATCACAAACGACGGGTGACCTGTCGCGCAGCCGAGATTCACGAGCCGGCCCTCGGCCAGCATGTAAATACTGTTCCTCTTCGGAAAAGTGTAGAGGTCGTATTGCGGCTTGATGTTGGTCCGCTTGGCGTCGGACGCGTTGAGGAGATCGACTTGGATCTCGTTATCAAAGTGGCCGATGTTGCAGACGATCGCCTGGTCCTTCATCTGCCGCATGTGTTCGAGCGTGATGATGTCCTTGTTGCCGGTCGTCGTGACGTAGATGTCAGCGGTGCCGAGCGTGGACTCGATGGTGTTGACCTCGAAGCCCTCCATCGCGGCCTGCAGCGCGTTGATGGGGTCGATTTCGGTGACGATTACGCGGGCCCCGAAGCCCTTCAGGGAAAACGCCGAGCCCTTGCCGACGTCGCCATAGCCACAAACGCAGGCGACCTTGCCGGCGATCATGACGTCGGTGGCGCGCTTCAAGCCGTCGGCGAGCGATTCGCGGCAGCCGTAGAGATTGTCGAATTTCGATTTCGTGACGGAGTCGTTCACGTTGATGGCGGGCACGCGGAGTTTGCCCTTCTCGAGCATCTGGTAGAGGCGGTGCACGCCCGTGGTCGTCTCCTCCGAGACACCGCGCCATTCCTTCGCGATCGTGGTCCAACGTAACGGGTCCTCCTGATGGACGCGCTTGAGGGTGTTCTTGATGACCTGCTCCTCGTGCGAACCAGAGGGGGTGTTGACCCAGTCGCTGCCCTCTTCGAGTTCGCAGCCCTTGTGGATGAGAAGGGTGACATCGCCGCCATCATCGACGACGAGTTGCGGGCCCTGGCCGCCGGGAAACGAAATCGCCCGGAGCGTGAGCTCCCAGTATTCTTCGAGCGACTCACCCTTCCAGGCGAAGACGGGCGTGCCGGTCTTCGCGATGGCGGCGGCGGCATGATCCTGCGTCGAGAAAATGTTGCACGAGCACCAGCGCACATCGGCGCCAAGTTCCTTCAGCGTCTCGATGAGCACCGCCGTCTGGATCGTCATGTGCAGCGACCCGGTGATGCGCACGCCGGCGAGCGGTTTGCTCGGGCCAAACTTTTTTCGCACCGAGACGAGTCCGGGCATTTCGTGCTCGGCCACGGAGATTTCCTTGCGACCCCAATCGGCGAGCGAGAGGTCCTTGACGTGAAAGTCGGGCGAGGCGGGGGATGATTTTGCGGCGGTGGCCATGGTGATGCGTGTTGAGGGTTGGGCGGGACGAGACGGTTCCGGCCCTTATTTCACTGCCGCGCGGAGGGCGGCGATTTTGTTGGTCATTTCCCACGGAAGGCCCGCCTTGCCGAAGTGACCATAGTTGGTCGTCTGCCGGTAAATCGGCCGGAGCAGGTTGAGCTGCTTGACGATGTCGGCGGGCTTGAAACCAAATACCCGGGTCACGGCGCGGGCGATCTTTTCGTCGGAGACGGTGCCCGTGCCCATCGTGTCGACATAAACGCTCACCGGATCGGGATAACCGATCGCGTAGGCCACTTGAAGTTCGGCGAGGTCAGCCAGACCCGCGGCGACGATATTTTTCGCGACCCAGCGGCACATGTAGGCGGCGGAGCGATCGACCTTCGACGGATCCTTGCCCGAGAACGCCCCGCCCCCGTGACGGCCCCAGCCGCCGTAGGTGTCGACGATGATCTTGCGGCCCGTGAGGCCGGAGTCGCCCTGCGGCCCGCCGACGACGAAACGGCCGGTGGGATTGATTAGGAATTGAGTGCGCTTCGTCAGCATCCGTTTCGGGATGACTTTCTTGATCACGTGCTCGATCAAATAGCTTTCGATCTCGCGGTGCGACACGTCGGCGGTGTGTTGCGTGGAGATGACAACGTTCACGACCTCGACCGGCCGGTCGTTCACGTAACGGATCGACACCTGCGACTTCGCGTCCGGGCGGAGCCAGTCGACCTTGCCGGACTTGCGAATTTGCGTCAGCCGGCGGCCGAGGCGGTGCGCAAACATCACCGGGGTCGGCATGAGCTCGGGCGTCTCGCGGCAGGCGTAGCCGAACATCAGGCCCTGGTCGCCGGCACCCTGTTCGGCCTTTTTCTTGCCTTTGACCTTCACGGCGTCGACGCCCTGCGCGATGTCCGGCGACTGGCGCGTGAGATAGTTGTTGATGAAAACCGTGTCGGCGTGAAACACGTCGTCGCTGTTCACATAGCCGATGTCCCGGATGGCGGCACGCACGATGGCTTCGTAGTTCAGCTTGGCGGAGGTGGTGATCTCGCCGGCGAGGATGACCATGTTGGACTTCACCATGGTTTCGCAAGCGACGCGGCTGGTGCGATCCTGCGCGAGGCAGGCATCAAGCACGCTGTCGGAAATCAAGTCCGCGACTTTGTCCGGATGACCTTCGCCCACTGACTCGGAAGAGAAAACAAATGATTTGGCCATAGAATGAGTCTGGAAAGCAAAGCATCGGCGACCGCGCGGGCAAGTTAAAGTTCAAGGTAAGACAGGGCGGGCCGGTCGCCCGGCAAAGCGACGAATTCGAGCGGTTCCCCCAAGCTTCGCGCCGCCGGGTGGCCCCGCGGTGGCACAATTCGGAAACATCCGCATTGCCGCCTCCGGATTTTCCCTAATCATCCAGATTTCCACCGCAACCATGGGCACTCCTCTCGTCATCGATCCGCAGGCCATCGAAAATCTCCGTTCCCTCAGTGCGGGCGACGATGACGAGTTTCTCCGCGAAATCATCGGGATCTTCCTCGAAGACACTCCGCAGCGCATCGCCGAACTCACCCAGAGTCTCCAAGCCGGCGACGTCGCGAAATTCACGCGCGCCGCGCACAGCATCAAGGGCAGTTCCGCGAACCTGGGCGCGTCGACCCTACGCGCCCTCGCCGAAAAACTTGAGCACCAGTCACGCCAGACCGGCCTCGACGGCGCCGCGCCGCTGGTCGGCGAAATCCAGGCCGAGTTCACCCGCGCCGAAACAGAACTCCGCCGGCTCCTCCCGCCGCGCTGAACGCGCTACCGGTAGAGCGCCGTCGTCGGCGCGGTGGTCAGCACGTTGTATTGGCGCATCGCCAGCCGCCACCACTCCGCCAGGCCCTCGGCGGGACAGCGCCAGAGTTCGCGATGCAGCCAGATCATCGACTCCGCATCCATCAGCAGCGCCATTTTTTCCCGCGCGGAAAACTTCGCCGGTCCATCGTGCAAGAGCCGACCCCGCAGTTGCGCGAACCATTCCCGGGCCTCCTCGCCCGGCCGGCGTTGCCGCAGCAGCGCCACGTGCATCGCGTTGACGTAAGGATCGAGCACCGCCTGCAACAAGCCGTAGTCCGCGCGCAGCAGTTTCAACGGTGGTAGGTGACGGTAGCACTCGGCCAGATTCTGGTGGAGCCGCTTCAGCTCGTAGGGCGGATGCGTTTCTTCGGGCGTGAGAAAGATTCCCCGCGCCCGCGCACCGCGACCCAGTCCCGCCTTGCTGAGCAAAATCGAAACCGGAATCGACAGCGTCAAACCGGCGAGCACGGGACTCAGCCACCAAAAAAAACCCGGCGACAGAATAAACGCCGAGACCCCCCACACGACTCCGAACACCGTTTGGCCACCGTGAGTGATGATCGCCTCGCGCCAGTCGGTGCCGTCGTCGTCGCCCCCGCGCTTTTGCGTAACCCAGGACACGCCCTGTCCCAGCAGCGTGGAGAGGACAAACTTCGCGTTGAAGATCATGTTCACCGGTGCAAGCAGCGCCGAGACCAGGGTCTCCAGCACAGCGCTCCCCACGAGCCGGGTTTTGCCCCCAAACCGCTCCGCCTCACCGTCCTGACCTAGCGTGACCACCACACTGATGATCTTCGGCAGAAAGATGAGCAGCATGGTGAGCGCAAAGAGCGTCAGCGCCTCAGGCACGTGCACGACATAGCCGAAGATCGAGGTGGTGTCCGCCAGTCGCGCCACTCCCCCCTCCATCGGCGCCATCCCCCGCGCGAAAATGCGGATCGTGCAAAGGATCATGAACAGCAGCCACAGCGGCGACGACACGTAGCCCATGACGCCCATGAGCAAATGAAACCGGCTCGCCGGCCGGAAGCCGCGCGTCGCGAGCAACCACGCGTGCTGCATGTTGCCCTGGCACCAGCGCCGGTCGCGTTTCGCGGAGTCGATCAGGGTCGGCGGGCCTTCCTCGTAGGTGCCGTCGATTTCAGCCGCGAGCCACACCGCCCAGCCCGCCTGGCGCATCAGCGCTGCCTCCACGAAATCGTGCGAGAGGATGCGCCCCCCGAATGGCTCGCTGCCGGGCAAGTCGGGCAGCGAGCAATGTTCGATGAACGGCTGCACACGCACGACGGCGTTGTGGCCCCAGAAATTTCCCTCGTGCTGCTGCCAGTAGTTCAACCCCGCGAGAAAGAGCGGGCTGTAAAGCCGGCTGGCGAACGACTGCATCCGCGCGAACAGCGTCTCGCCATTGACGATGCGCGGCGCGGTCTGGATGAGGCCGACCGACGGATTCTTCTCCATCAGCGCCACCAGTTGGACGAGCGCGCGACCGGTCATGATCGAGTCGGCGTCGAGCACGATCATATAACGATAACCCCGGCCCCACCGGCGCAGGAAGTCGGCCACGTTGCCGGCCTTCTTGTTGATCGAATGGCGGCGCTTCCGGTAAAATATTTTCCCAAACCCGCCGACCTGCTTGCACAACTCGAGCCACGCGACCTCCTCCTGAATCCACTGGTTCGGCTGGTTCGAGTCGCTGAGCACGAAGAAATCGAAGTGCGCGAGCTGTTTCGTCTCCTGCAGCGAGCGAAAGACCACGCGCAGCCCTTCGAACACCCGGCTCACGTCCTCGTTAAACACCGGCATGACAATGGCCGTCGACGCGAGCGGCGGGACTTCGTCGGGCGTCAGCGTGGCCGTGATCCGCGAGCTATCGCCGCCGCGGTTGATCACATAAAATCCGACCAACGCCGTGCAGAAGCCCGCGGCGATGTGGGCGAATAAAATCGTGAAAACCACGAGCAGCGCGAGTTCGAGCCCCGTGATCCCATCGCGCCACAGCAGGTCGGCCATAAACCAGGTCGCGAGACTGGTGAGACCAAAAATCGCCGAGAAAAAGGCAAACCGCCGCCGGTTGAGGCGGCCGGCATTCATCTGCTCGTTTAAGAAAAGTCGCATGCGTGGGCCTACCGTAGGGCGTCCGTCTTGCAGACGCCGCTCGTCCGCGATCCGCGCCACGGCGCCTGCAAGACAGACGCCCTACATTGATCACCGCGTAGCATAGAAAATCCCCGCGAGCGCCCCCGCGAACACGAACCACAGGAGCAGCGTGCGCACGATTGGCCACTTCTCGATTTGCTCCAGCGTCTCGCCCGCCGCCGCGGTGATCAGTCCGAGATCGATCGGCCGTGGCACCATGCTCGACACGGCCATGTCTGGCCCCGCCTCCATCACCCCGGCGCGCATCGCCGCCGCGAAGTCCGCCGGAATCTGTTGCTCGTCCAGAAACGCATACGGCCATTTCTCCGGACCGTCGCAGAGCAACAGCGCCACGCGACCGTCCACCGCAATGCGTTCGTGCGGCTGCCCGCGCTCGTCGAGCACATCGGCGAACCACAGGTCCATCATCGCCTCCGTCTCCTCGGCGGCGAGCGCCGTCGGCTCGCGGGCCGGCTCCGCCTCGTGGCGGCGCGCCGCGCGCTCGAGAATTTTTTGGATAAGCCGGCTTTGATGGAGCCGGTTGTGAATCCGGTGGGCGCGCAGGTAGTCCTCGACGCGCACGTAGGCGGCGTTCCACGCGTCCATCGTGCCGGTGCGCGGCCGGAAGGAACTCAGGGATTCCAGAGGTAGCTCCATGTTTCGGTCAGAACATGCGGAGTCTTTTTCAGGAAACAACGCAGTTCCACCGGCCGCCCGCTGCCATCGGGCTTGAAGCCAAAAGCCAGGCGCCACGTGCCGTTGAAGGGATTTTTCTGGACCGTCTTATAGGCCAAGATCGCTCCGGCCCCCACGCTCACCACCGGTTCGATCGCCGGGTCGGCCCCTTGCTGCCGCAGATACGGCCCGTCAAAATCGACCACGAAGCGCCGCAACTCCGGCTCATGCGTCCGCGAGTAGCCGGTGCGCGTCGCCCGCGTAAAGCCGGCGGGCGGACGGATTTGGTCGAGGAACCAATGCAGCTTGTATTCAAACTCGATCGGCTCGCCGGGCGCGGGCACTTGGTCGGGGACCCAGAAGACGACGATGTTGTCGTTGGTCTCATCCGGTGCGGACAACTCCGCCAGGCGCACCGACCCACGCCCCCAGTTCCCCACCGGCTCGACCCACGCACTCGGCCGCAATTGATAATGCACCTCGAGATCCTCGTAAGATTCGAATTTGCGATCGCGCTGGAGCAAGCCGAAGCCGCGGGGGTTCTCGTCGGAAAACGCGGCCACCCGGGTTCGCTTCGGATTCGACAGCGGCCGCCACAGCCATTCCCCCGCGCCGGTCGCCATCATCAGCCCATCCGAGTCGTGCACCTCCGGGCGAAAATCGCCTTGGGACGCTTCGGAATTTTCCCCGTGCCAAAACATGCTGGTGAGCGGCGCGAGGCCGAGGACCTTGGCGTTTTGCCGGCAATAGAGCACCACCTTCACCTGCATCACGGTGTCCGCGCCCGGCGCGATGGTGAAGCGATAGGCGCCGGCCACGCTGGGACTGTCCAGCAGCGCGTAGATGACAAATTGTTTGGCCCCGGCGGCGGGCCGCGCGATCCAGAATTCCTCGAAGATCGGAAACTCCTCGCCCTCCGGGCTGGCGGGATTGAGTGCTAGCCCGCGCGCCGAGAGGCCGTAGACGGCCTTCATGCACAGCGACCGAAAGTAGCTCGCCCCGAGAAACGAAGCCAGTTCGTCCCACGGCCGGTCGAGACTGCCCAGCACGCGAAATCCGGCGAAGCCGACCGACTCCGGCAGACCGGCCCCGACCTTCAGGTCGCCATACTTAAACATGGTGGGTGAAAACTTGATGGGCACGGCCGCCCGGCCATTGAGCTCGTGAAGCCGCACGGATCGGTCGTGCACGAAGCCCGGGTGAAAAAACTGGAGTTGAAACGGCACGTTCTCGCGCCGCCAGCGGGTCTGTTCTTCGTCCAGCGTGATGAGGCGGTATTGATCGTAGGTCAGTTTCAGCAGCGACTCGGGCACGGTGCCGGGCCGCGGCGCGTAGGCCCGCGCCGCCAGCATCTTGGCGCGGAAACGCAACGTCTCAAAGTCAAAGATCTCCTCGGCCGCGTTCGCCGCCGCGGCGAACCCGACCAGCCCCAGCAGCGCGAACCAGCGAAGTTGAAGTTTCATTCGCTGTGGGTCCGATACCCCGAAGCTTGCTTCGGCTTGGTTGGACGGACGGGTTTAAGCGCGAATTGCATTATGGTCGGATGAGTTTGCGGCGGTCTTGTCAAATGCCCCGGGGCTTGCCCCGGGGATTTTTACTTGCTCAGAAAAAAGCCGCGTTGTTTGTCCGAGATCGGCATCGCCGCCCGCTCCATGACCTTGAGCAGATCCTCCCAGATCATCCGCTTCGAGCGGTTGGACTGGTTGCGCAGAATATAGCTGGGATGATAAGTGACCATGAGGGGCTTGCCGGCAAATTCGCGCCACTGCCCGCGGATCTCGCCGATCGCCTTGAACGAGCCGAAACCAAGCAGGCCCTGTGCCGCCGTCGTGCCGAGGGCGACGAGCAGATCCGGATTCACCACCTCGATCTGCGCGCGCAGATACGGCAGGCAGTAACGCATCTCATCCTCGGTGGGCGGGCGGTTGCCGACCTGCCCTGCGCCAGGAGCCGTGGCCATCTCGGGGCGCCAATTCATGATGTTGCCGATGTAAACTTCCGCGCGCTGTAGCCCCATCGCCTGGATCATTTTGGTGAGGAGCTGACCCGCCGGACCGACGAACGGCTCGCCCTGCACTTCCTCTTCGGCTCCAGGCGCCTCGCCGACGAACATGATCTTCGCATCGACGTTGCCGACACCGAGCACGACCTTTTTTCCGGGGCGCACATGCGACCGGCAGACGGCGTCGTTTTGCACGAGCGCGAGGAGCGCATTCCAGCGCGTCTGCTTGTCCCCGGTAGGAAGCACAACGGTAGGCGGCGGCGGAATTGGCGTGCCCGTCGAGACGGGTGCGGGCCTCGCGGCGACAGGGATCGGCCGTAGGTCGGGCTTTACGCGCGACATGGCCAGTGGTGCGGCCGACTTCGTGTCGGGCGTAAAGCCCGACCTACGGCTGGCAACGACCCGCCGCAGCGCGGCCACGCTTTCGTCCGACACGGTGACGGTCTTCACCCCCGTGGTTTTCAACCGGCGGAGCTCGTCAGTGATGGCGGTGAGGGCGGCGCGCATGACGGTTTACGGCGATCGGAACGCGAGCAGCTTTTCTACATGCTTGCCGAGCAGGTCGAATTCCAAATTGACGGCGTCGCCTACCCGTCGCGAATGAAGATTGGTCGCAAGCATCGTGTGAGGGATGAGCCAGACCGCGAACTCGTCACCCGCAACCTCGGCGACGGTCAGGGAGATGCCGTCGATCGCGATGCTGCCCTTGTGGACGATGTAGCGGCCGGATTCCGCCGGCACCCGCACGCGCAGATAGTGATCCTTGCCGCGCGGCTCGAGCGCCACGATCTCACCCGTCGTGTCGATGTGGCCGGTGACAAAATGTCCGCCGATCTTGCCGCCGAAGCGGAGACTGCGCTCGAGATTGACGAGTGAACCGTCGCGAAACGCGCCGAAGTTGGTCAACCGCCGTGTCTCTTCCAGCACATCGAAGTGCAACTGGCCGGCGGTCTGCCGGGCAATCGTGAGGCAGCAGCCATTGATCGCGATGCTGTCCCCGAGCGCCGCGTCCTGCCCCACCTTGTCGGCAGCGATGACAAGTTCCCACGCCTCCGCTTCCGAGTGGAAGCTGACGACGCGGCCGGTTTCTTCGACGATGCCAGTGAACATGGTGGTCAGAAGAAATTGAAACGCGGAGGCCACGGCAAACGCGAAAATATTTTTCGGGCCTCGCTCCGCGACCTTCGCGTGCTCCGCGTTCCAAAAAATCTACGGCCGAGGAACCGTGCGGTCACTCGGACCATTGGAGAACGCAAGCTGTGCAATCGCGACGAGCGCCCGCGCGCGCTGGATATCAAAACTTAAAACCAGACCCTTTCTGCCTCCTCTCGCGCTAGCCTGACGACTCCAAGTCATCTTCCAGAGGGTCTGTCGCGGTTCTGTTTTCGGCGGCGGGCCTCGACTATAACCTCAAGTTTTCTTCCGACTATGACGCCGCACCCAGAGGCCGACGGCCAGCGCGCACCCGCTCAGAGCAACCCCTGAAATAGCCGGCTCCGGAATCGCTCGCAGCTGGACGGCATTGATGAAGGAGTAGTTCGCCATACCGATAAATTCGATGCCAAGGGTTGCTCCGGTGGCGGTAAATGTCCCCGTGGCAAATTGGCCGAGATCACCGAGCACGCCTGCGGGGTTGGATCCGAGTTGGACAAACGACGCGTCGGACGGATGCTGCGCCTGGGTCGTCCTATTGACGTTGACGTTCGCCAGACTGGACCACCACTGGAATTGGTAGGATTGACCAACCGTGAGGTTAGACAGGGTAAAGGTAATGGTCCCCGCTGCCCCTGCCTGCCCAATGCTGGACAGTAACGTCTGATAAGAGGGGTCCAGGGCATTAAACGGCGCGGCTGGCCACCCAGCCCCGTTTGATGCCCCCAAGATGTTCGGCGACTCTGTAAAGCTGAAGTTACCGCTCGTGGCCGTGGTGCCGCCGTTGGTTGGAAAAACAAAAGCGGCGAAATTAACGCCGTTGACCGTGGTGCTTTGGACTCCCGAAGCCCCGAGATTGTAGGCCTCCACCAATGTTCCCGCCAGGCTCACGTCGCTGGCCCCAGTGATGCTCTGCGCAGTGCTTCACGTAATGACTTGTGCCTCGACCCGCATTGATTGAAACAGCAATCCGCTTCCGAGGACGACGAGGGCGAGTGATCGAAAGCGAAAAGGTGAGTTCACGAGAAAATTCAAGATGCGAGATTTTGGCTACCGCAGGATCTGTCGACCGGGCGTCGATCCTAAATCACGGTTGCCGTTCCGAGGCGGGCGGGAGTCTTATTGTTGTTGCCTGTGGTCGGGGGCATCCGAAGCTCCCTCATCCCCCGATGTCCAACGACCGCGCCCAACGCACTCGTCGTGAAATCAAATATATCATCAGCGAGCATACGGCGCTGGCGGTGCGTTCGTTTGTGAACTGCTACCTCGACCCGGACGAGAACGCGATGGGCAAAGTCGATAACGCCTATCCGGTGCATTCGCTCTATCTCGACTCCGACCGGCTGCACACCTACTGGGCGGTCGAGTGCGGCGAGCGCAACCGCTTCAAGCTCCGCATCCGCTACTACGACGACCACCCCGACTCTCCGGTCTTTTGCGAAATCAAGCGCCGGATCAACGAGGCCATCGTCAAGCAGCGCGCGCGGGTGCGGCGCGATGCAATCGGGCCGCTGCTCATCGGCGAAGCGCCGCGGCGCCATCATCTGCACTCGTGGAAACCGCAATATTGGGCCGACCTCCTCGATTTCTGGGAGCTGGTCGAGCGCTATCAGGCGGCACCGCGGCTGCACAACGCCTACCTGCGCGAAGCCTATGTCAGCCGCGGCAAGGGCGAAACGCGTGTGACGATCGATCGGGACGTGTGTGTCGAGCCCGAATTCGGAGCGGAACTGCTGGCCCGGCTCGAACGACCGCGGCAAATTTTTAACGACGTCGTCATCCTCGAACTGAAGTTCACCGAGCAGATGCCCTCGTGGATGGTCGAAATGGTGCGCGGCTTTGATTTGAAGCGCACCAGCGCGGCCAAGTATGTCCAAGGAGTGGAAGCCCTCGGACAACCAAAAGTTGCCCGCCGCCGTTCCGGATTCGAGTGGGGCCATGCCGTGACCTCCGCTGCCACGAGTGCACCCTGGCTGGACGCGTCCGCGGACGTGGGCCGCACGCTTGGACCCAATCGCCGGTGAGGGCATTATCTTCCGGTGACTACGGCGCGGCGCCGGCCAGGTTTCCCACGATGGCGCAGGCGTTGTGGCTCGCGTTCCTGTCGGGTCAGTTGATGGCGTAAATCCAGGGGCGGCAAAAGGTCTGGTTTTACGTTTTGATATTTTCGGGGCAAGGTCTTCGGACCTCACTTCAGTTTCACCCGCAGCACGGCGGTTTCGCCGCCGCGGCTGACGAGCAGCACGAACTCCGGACGCGCCTGGTCGCGCTCAATCTCGGCGAGCTTGGCGGTCGCGTCCGCAAAGGATTTTACCTCGACGCCATCAATCTCCTTCACCCAGTCGTCCACGCGGAGACCGGCGATCGCGGCCGGGCCGCTGGGTTTCACCAAATGGGCCACGACGCCGGCGGTCTCGGCCGCTTTCACGTGGCGGTCGATGGCGTCGCCATAGACGAACTCGCGCGCGGTCAGGCCGAGCCGGTCAAAATATTTCCGCATGGCCTCGCGCAGCAGCTTCGGCTCCTCGCCGAGCATTGCCTTCAACTCCACGCGTTCGCCGCCGCGGAGGACCGTGAGCGCCAGCAGATCGCCGGGCGCGCGGCGCTCGACTTCGCGCTCGATGTAGGTGACGACCACGCGATCGGGCTTGAGTTGCGGCAGCGGTTTGCCGTCGAGCGCAAGAATGATGTCGCGGTTCTTGAGGCCGGCCTTCTCGGCGGGGCTGCCTTCGAGCACTTCGCTGACGACCGCGCCGGACTGCGCGGCGAGTTTCAAGAATTTCGCGACCTCCCGATCCATCGCCTCGAGGCCATAGGCACCCAGCCACGCGAGGGGGCGGCCGGAGACATTTTTCGGGATACGGTGGAGATGCGGCAGCATTTCCTCCGCGAGGAGGAAAGCACTGCTCTCCTCGACGTTGATGAGCAGCACGGGATTCGGACGGTTGTTGCGGCCGAACTGGAGGTAACTTTGACCGAAGGACGCCGCCGCGAGACCGATCAACGTTCCGTCACGGTTGAAAACCGGCAGGCCGGGACCCGCGACCTCCTGTTGCGAAATCGCGGTGCGCTGGGGGAGCGACTGGATGAGCGCGACATGGCTCTGCATCAGGTAGGGGGCAAAATCCTCGTCCTTCGTGCGCAGGCCGAGGCCCCAGACAAACTCGGCGAGCGCCGGCACGGGCGGTGCGCCCTTCGCCGCGAAGGCGGTGACGGGCATAAGGTGGGCCCGGGGTTTTTCGCCGGCCCGCACAAAATGCCAGCCAGTGAACGCATCCTGCCCGAGATATTCGGCCGGCGTGCTCGTGGCGTCGCCCGGGAGGTAAACCATGAAGTCCTTCAACTGCCACGTCGCCGCGCGCGGATCGATGGCACCGGACGGGATGATGATCGTGCCGTTCGCATCGATGACCGTGCCCATCGCGATCGTGGGCTGGCGTTCGGTTTCTGTCTCGGTGACATATTCAACGGCGACGATGCACTTGATGCGCTCGGCCCATAGCGTGGGCAACTCGGCGGCGAGTGCTCGCGTCACGAGAAAGCACAGGCCCAGCGCGACCGGCCGGAGCCTGCTGGCCGGCCACGCGGCGCGGCGGAAATTCCGGGAATGGCCTGCGAGCAGGCTCCTACAAGGTGAGGCGGAGGTGGTCATGGTTTCAGAATGTAGAGGGAGACGCGGCGGTTGCGCTGCGCCTCGAAAAGCGTGGGCGCGGGCTTGGCTTCATAGCTGGCCTGCGCCGCCTTGATGACCTCGAGCGAGGCCACGGGTTGCTGGTTAATCTTGATAATGATGTCATCCCGCGACAGACCGGCAGCATCCGCGGGAAACCCGGGCTGCACGCCGATCACGATGACGCCGCTGGCATCCTCCAGTTGGTTCCGGCGCGCGTAGGCGCGGGAAACCTTGCGCACGCTCAAGCCCCATTTTTCCAGCGCCCACTCTTCACCCACCCGACTCTCGAGTTTTTCGGTGATGACGATGAAGTCGCCGGTCTCGGTGCCGCGCTTGACCGTGAGCGTGAGCGACGCGCCGACCGGCTGGCTGGCGATCAGGTTCTGAATCGCCGGGAGCTGCTCGGGAAACCGTCCGTCCACCTTGGTGCCGTCGAGCGCGAGCAAAATATCGCTGCCACGCAGGCCGGCCTTCGCCGCCGGGGACCCGAGTTCCACGCTGCCGATCAACATGCCGCGGTTAAGCGCCAGCGCGAAGAAGGTTTCAAAATCCTGCAACGGGGTCGGCACGATGCCGATATAACTGCGGGTGATCGTGCCCGCCTGGACGAGGCCCGCGACGACGCGGCGCGCGGTGCTCGACGGGATGGCGAAGCCGAGATTGTTCGCGCCGGAAAAACCGCGGGTGCTGATGCCGATGACCTTGCCGTCCTCGGTCACGAGCGGGCCGCCGGAGTTGCCGGGGTTGATGGCGGCGTCGGTTTGGAGCCAGGTGTTGAACATGCCGGTCTCGTAGCCATTCACGCCGCGCACGTCTTCGAGATATTGGCTCTTGTTGGAAACAATGCCACGCGTGACGGTGCGCGAGAGCCCATAGGGCGTGCCGACGGCGATGACCGTTTGACCGGGGTAGAGCTTGTCGCTGTCGCCGAAGTCCGCGTGGGAAAATTTCAAGCCGCGGCGTTTCGCCTCGTCCATGTCGATGCGCAGCAGCGCCAGATCCGTCCAGTGGTCCCAGCCCACGAGCTTCGCGCCCACGCGCTCCAGGCTGGAAAGAGTGATGCTGAACTCGACCGCCCGCGGGCTGGCGACGTGGGCGTTGGTGAGCACGAGGCCGTCGGCGGACAGGATGACGCCCGAACCGATGCTCGACGCATAGCGTTTGGCCCCGGCCTCGAAGGCGATCTCGCGCACGTCGATGCGCACGACCGCGTCGAGGAGCTGGTTGAATCCACGGCTCATCGACGACCCGCGCGCCGGCAGAATCAAGCCGGTGGAGAGCAAAACAAGTGACGCGAGAGCGAGAGTTGACCGGGAGAATGAATGGTTCACAGTGGCAAGTTTTATACGATGGCTACCAAGTGCATTGACTACAACTTCCATGAGATCGAGCCGCACTGGCAATCTTTCTGGGAAGAAAACGGCTCGTTTCGCGCCACGAATGGCTCAGCGAAGCCGAAATACTACGTGCTCGACATGTTCCCCTACCCATCTGGCGCCGGCCTGCACATCGGCCACCCCGAAGGCTACACGGCGACTGACATCATCGCGCGCTACAAGCGGTCGAAGGGCTTCAACGTGCTCCACCCGATCGGCTGGGACGCGTTCGGCCTGCCCGCCGAACAGCACGCGGTAAAAACCGGCACGCATCCGGCCGCCAACACCGCGGCGAACATCGTCAACTTCAAGCGCCAGATCAAGGCGCTGGGATTTTCCTATGACTGGGAGCGCGAACTGGCGACGACAGACCCGAAATATTTTCGCTGGACGCAATGGATCTTCCTCCAGCTCTTCCAGCGCGGCCTCGCCTACGTCGACGAACGGCCCGTGTGGTGGTGTCCCGAACTGCGCACCGTCCTCGCCAACGAGGAAATCGTCGACGGCAAGAGCGAGGTGGGCGGGTTTCCGGTCGAGCGCCGCAACCTCCGCCAGTGGGTGCTGCGTATCACCGCCTACGCGGACCGCCTGCTCGCCGACCTGAAGGACGTCGACTGGCCGGAATCAACGAAGCGGATGCAGGAAGCGTGGATCGGTCGCAGCGAAGGCGCGGAGGTGTGGTTTCAACTGGAAAACGCCGCCTTGGGCCCGCTGAAGATTTTCACGACACGACCCGACACGCTTTTCGGCTGCTCCTACATGGTGCTCGCCCCGGAGCACCCGCTCACCGCCGCGCTCACGACGCCCGCCCAGCAGGAGGCGGTCGCCAGTTACCGGAAAAAAACCGCCGGCAAAAGCGATCTCGAACGCACGGATCTCGCGAAGGACAAGTCGGGAGTGTTCAGTGGCAGTTTCGCGGTCAATCCCATCAATGGGGCACGCGTCCCCATCTGGATCGCCGACTACGTGCTGATGGGCTACGGCACCGGCGCGATCATGGCCGTGCCCGCGCACGACGAGCGCGACTACGAATTTGCGCAGCGCTATGCGCTGCCGATTCCGCCGGTGATCGCCGCGCCCGACGGCGCGGCAAAACTGCCTTACACTGGCGAGGGGGAACTCATCAACTCTCCCGGTTACGACGGCCTGCCATGGCCCGAGGCCAAGAAAAAAATCACCGCCGATCTCGCGATCCGCGGCGTGGGCAAAGCGACCGTGAACTTCAAGCTGCGCGACTGGCTGTTCTCGCGGCAGCGTTACTGGGGTGAACCCTTTCCGATCGTGTGGGTAAGCGAAGCCGATTACGCGAAGGCGAAAGCAGCGCGAGCAAGCTCGCTGCCGACGGAGCCAGTTACGTTTGTCAGCCAGGGCGTGAAACACTACGCGCTGCCGCTTCCGGCGAGAGCGCTGCCGCTGGAGTTGCCCGAGGTGCAGTCTTATTTACCGAGCGGCGATGGCGAAAGCCCGCTTGCCAACGTCACCGACTGGCTGGAGATCTGGTTCAACTTGGAGACCGGTGCCGCCCTGCCCGCCACGCAGCCGCAGCCCGTCGGCGATGGCTGGGTGCGCGCCCGGCGCGAAACGAACACCATGCCGCAGTGGGCGGGCTCGTGCTGGTATTATTTGCGGTTCCTCGATCCGACGAACGACGCCGCCCTCGCCTCGCCCGAGGCGCTGCGTTATTGGGACGTGCCCGATCTCTACGTGGGCGGCGCGGAGCACGCGGTGCTGCACCTGCTCTACGCGCGTTTCTGGCACAAAGTGTTGTTCGACCTCGGCGTCGTGCCCCAGAACGAACCGTTCAAGAAACTTTTCCACCAAGGCATCATCCTCGGTGAGGACGGGGAAAAAATGTCGAAGAGCCGCGGCAACGTGGTGAGCCCCGACAC
>SIBG01000082.1 GCA_009695305.1 Opitutus sp.
GCTCCAAGGTGATTTGCATCCTGAAACTCAGGCCGGTCGTCGCAAGCAGAGGAAGCAAAACAGAATTCGGGGTGCTCGAAGGCACATCGGGGAGCGGAAAACCGGTTCGGAGAACCGGCCCCACCTCGGAAAAGTCAAAATATCACCAGATGTTGGTATGAGCTGCGATCGGGTCGGGGCCAGCGGGTTGGTCGGGAGGACCGATGGCCGCGGATTCGGCCGGCGCGCCCCGGCTGATTTTTCGAAGCCGCGACTTATTTTTGGTTCCTCGCGGTTTTAAGTAGGTTGATGGCTTCGCGGTCGGAGCCCCGACGGGGCGATATTCGAAAGCCCAGGGCAACGCCCTGGGAATCGGGTTCAAAAGAATTCATCGCCCTGAAGGGGCGCCACTCGGGTGCGGTTTCGCCCCTTCAGGGCTCGGGTTTTTGCTGCAACATTTCCCAGGGCGTCGCCCTGGGCTTTCTACTTTTCGCCCCGGCGGGGCTCCCGGTCACCGGCCGCTACCCACTGAAAACAGCGAGAAACCCTATTTTTTCTTCGGGTCCGATAGCTTCTTGCCAAACTTGTCCACGGCCTTGCCGGGCACCACGAGGCGCCAGCCGTCGTCGGTCTGGCGGAATTGGTAGCCTTCGTCCTTGGTCTTTCCATCGCCTTTTTGGAGCCGCACGCTGACGAGGGCGTTGATGCCCGCCTTGTGTTCGGCCAGCACCTGCATCGCGCTGATGTCTCCGTCCTGCGCGAGAAACAGGGCGACCAGTCTTTCCGGTGTGCCGTAGGCCGCGCGGGTCGCCTCGGGCAGGCGGGAGAGAATCGCCGCCGCTTTTTCGCGCGCGTCCGCGTCGAGCACGACCGCGTTGGCGAGCGCGTCCAGGTCTCCGCCGTCGGTCGCCCACATGAGCGATTCGATGGCCGCGGTGGGGGTGTCCTTCCCGGCGTTTTTCCACGCGGCCGCCGGCACGAGATTCAGTGGCGCCACGCCATCGACGTTGCGGATGGCGAGCTGCGCCAGCTCCTCGGTGCGCGCCTTGAGCAGGGTGTTGTCCTTGCGCATCCGCGTGAGTTCGACTCGCTCGAGGGCGGCGAGCTGTTCCGGGGTGGGGGCGGTGGATCCTGCCGGGCCGCGGTCGCTGGGGACGACCGGGCGGTCACCGCCGCCGGGCTGGAGGCGCCGCAGGTCGGCGCGGAGCTCCGCGTTGATTTCGCTCTGGCGGAGAAGATCAATCCCGACGAGCCCGAGCACGACGACCAGCAACACCACGGTCACTCGGTTCGCGTTCATGGCCGGAAGGGTTTTCCTCTCGTCGCAGCGAGTCAACCGTGGAGGGCGCGCCGAACCGCCGCACGGGGTCGGTTGAGAAGCACTCGAGCGGTCGGAGCGGCTTTACGCCGCGATGGCTCGGGGGCCGGGCATGGGTTGAGGGGACCGCGGCGTGAAGCCGCTCCGCCAGTTCGGGCACCCGCTCCGGCGGGATGGTGGACCCGGAGGGATTCGAACCCCCGACCCCTTGGTTCGAAGCCAAGTGCTCTATCCAGCTGAGCTACGAGTCCACATTCTCCCCCTGCAAAAAACCAAACGATAGGTCGATCGCGCGGCTGGTCGAGCCCGGATGCAAGCGCTGCAGGAAAAATTTGCGCGGTCAGGCAAGCGACCAGGCGCCAATCTGGCGGCTGGAAAACTCGATCGTGCCGATCTTAAGCGCCAGCGTCTCGCGGCGGTCGAGCGGGAGGTCGGGCGCGCGGGCGAGCTCGAGCCGGCCGCGGAGATCGGCGAACTGGTGTCCGGTCAGGTCCACGTGGACGAGCTGGCCCACCGGAATTTGCCAGAGGGCGGAGACGTCGGCGTAGAAATTTTCGCGCGGGTCTGGGAGGTGCAACGCGGAGCCCGGTCCGTCGGCGAAGAGGAAGTCTTGTTGTGATTCCATCGACGGCTGAGCGGAAGGGACAGCGTCCGAGCCGAACGAGGGCGATTCACTCCGCGACCTTGAAATCCGTGAGCTTCCACTTCCGCTTGCGGCACTCGGCGGCGATTTCGTTGAAGGCGGTGATCTCGGCTTCGGAGAAGAGCAGGCCGCCGTTCTTCGCCGTGCGCGCCGCGGCGTCGGCTTCGAGCTGGCCGGGGAGCATGCAGCCTTCGTTGCCGTGACCGAGGACGTCGGCGATGACGGCTTTCACGTTCTCGGCTTGGTTGCGGCCTTTCGCGAAAGCACCGGAGCTCATCGCGTCGGGGTGCCAGACTTGGAAGAAGAAGCAGCAGGCGTGCTTCTCGTCGGGCTGCTGATCCCAGCGGTTGCGGATCGTGGGCAGCGAGCCGCCGATGAAGCCGCCGACGATTTCGTTGATGAGCGCGAGGCCGTAGCCTTTGTGCGCGCCGAAGGGGATGAGGTATTTCGCTTTCGTCGGGTCGGTGGTGGGCGCGCCAGTTTCATCGACGGCGGCGTTGGGCGGAAGGGGCTTGCCCTCGCGCGCGAGCTGCTGGACGCGACCCATCGCGACGACGGAGGTCGCCCAGTCGATCACGATCGGATAACCGATCGCGCTCGTCGTGGGGAAGCCCCACGAGTGCGGGTTGGTGCCGAGGGTCGGAAATTTTCCGCCGAAGGGGACGACTTCGGCGAGCGCGGCGGTGCAATTCGTGTAGGCGATGTAGCCGCGCTTGGCGGCATCCATCACGTAGCCGCCGCCCCAGAGGTAGTGAAAGGCGTTGTCGACGGAGACCATGCCGACGCCGTAACGGTCGGCGAGTTTGATGGCGGTTTCGATCGCGGCGTAGGCGGTGGCCTGGCCGAGCTTGCGGTTGGCGTTCCAGACCTGGGCGCCGCGGAAACGGGTGGGGATTTTTTCGATCTTGGCCCTGGGTTTGCAGCCCTCGGAGCCGGAGCCGAACAGGTGATCGAGGTGGAGCGCCTTGAGGGCGTTGTGCGTGCGGATGCCATGGCGGGTGGCCTCGGCGCAGAAGCGCGCGCCGGCGACGGCCTCCGGGCCGGAGTAACCGCGCTTTTTATAGGCGGTGGCGACAAGGGCGTTGTGCTGGGCTTCGGGGACGACGTAGAAGATTTCGCTCATGGGATTAAAGGCTGAAGAATCGGAATTTTGTCACAGAGGTCACGGAGGAGGCACAGAGGTCACAGAGAAAAACTTCCTGAATTGCTCTGTGAACTCTGTGTCTGGGCTCTGTGCTCTCTGTGGCTCAGGTTTGTGGATTGAGAACTCAGACGACTTTCTTGACCGGGACTTCGGGGTTGATCTGGGCGAGGGGTTTTTCGCCGTGCATCGCGCGGATGAGATTGGTCACGGCGGCGGTCGCTTGGCGGACGACGCTTTCATAGGTGCGCGAACCGATGTGGGGCGTGACGATGCAATTCGGCAGCTGCAGCAACGGGTGATCGGCGGCTGGCGGTTCGGCGTCCAGCACGTCGGTGCCGTAGCCGCCGACCTGGCCGGACTTGAGCGCGGCGGCGATGTTGGCGGTGTGGACAATCTCGCCGCGGGCGCAGTTGAGGATGAGCACGCCTTTTTTCATCTTCGCGATGGACTTGGCACAAACCAGGTCGCGGGTCTCGGGCGTGAGGTTCGTGTGGAGCGAGAGGTAATCGGCGGCGGCGAAAATTTCGTCGAGCGTGGCGACCCGCTTCACGCCGTGCTGCGTGGCGAATTTTTCGTCCCAGTAAACATCGAAACCAATCACGTTCATGCCGAACGCGCGGGCGCGGAGCGCGACCTCCTTGCCGATGCGGCCGAGGCCGACGATGCCGATGGTCTTCTCGAGGAGTTCGTGGCCGGTCTTCCGTTTCCAGCCGCCGGCGCGCGTGGAGTCGGTGTGGAAGAGGAAATTTTTCTCCAGCGCGAGGAGCAGGAGAAACGTGTGCTCGGCGACCGTGGTGTGGTTGACGCCCGGCGTGAAGAGCAGCGGCAGGCCGAACTCGGTGCAGGCCTTCACGTCGATCTTATCCACTCCTATGCCGTATTTGGAGATCACCTTGAGCTTCGGGCGGGCCTGCTCGAGGACCTGGCGGGTGATGAGATCGTCGCCGCAGATGTAGCCATCGATGTCCCCGACGAGCGCGAGGGTGTCGGCTTCGTTGAGGGGCCCGCGGGCGCGGATGATTTCCCAGCCGGTGGCGGCAAGAAGTTGGTGGTGCTCGCCCGGGGTGTCTTGGAACGAGGTCGTCGTGAGGAGGATTTTGGTCATAGCGGCGGCAAGGCGGACGCAGCGTCGCACACGAGTCCGCGGGAAGTGAAGCGAAACTTTGCACATGACAGACCGGGCGCGGCCCGCTTCGCTGCGGCCCATGAAGCGAAGGTTGCGGCGATGGATCACGGGCGCGGCGGCGCTGGCGGGCGGGCTGGCGCTCGGGACCCCGGGGGGACGGGCGGCGGTGCGCGTCGAGCCGTGGACGCCGATTTTCCGCGGCGTGGAGTTGGCGCGCGGCGGGGCCGATGCGACTGAGCCGAGGCTGCAGCAGGTGTGGGCGGTGCGGATTGACCTGCGCGATCCGGCGATTGTTTTTTTGACCACGCCCTCGAACGGGGAGGCGCCGCTCGAAACCACGAGCGAGACGACGCGCGAATTTGTCCAACGCCACGGCGTGCAGGTCGCGATCAACGCGAGTTTTTTTTCACCGTGTTGCGCCCCAGGCGACAAGGATTTGACCGGACTCGCCCTCGCGCGCGGCGTGGTGGTCTCGCCCGCGGTGCGCCAGGGCCCGGGCGATTGCGTGCTCGCCATCACGAAGGACAATCGGGCCGTGATCACGCGCAGCGGGGCGGCGTTTCGCGAGGCCGACTATTGGACGGCGGTCGCGGGTTCCGCCATCGTGCTGGAAGCCGGGGTCAAGCCGGCGGTGGTCACCGCCCCCGACAATGTCGCGGTTCATCCCCGCACGGCGGTGGGGCTTTCGCGGGACGGGCGCTATCTGTTCCTGCTCGTCATCGATGGGCGGCAACCGGGTTACAGCGCCGGCGCGACGCTGAGCGAAGTCGCGGACTGGCTGCTGCGCTTCGGCGCGCAGGTCGGGCTGAACCTCGACGGTGGCGGCTCGACGACGCTCGTGCGCGCGGTGGGGGACCAAGCGGTCGTCGTGAATCGCCCCAGCGGGGCGGCGAAACCGGCCGGCGCCGGCGCGGAGAGCCCGGTTCCCGCGCGCACGCTGCGTTCCGTCGGAAACAACCTCGGTGTCTTCGCACCGCCGCTGGCGACGAGATAGGGGCCGGCTGCCCTCAACGGACCGGTTCAGCCGCCTCGATCGTCCAACGGCCAAGGGACGTTGGGATGGGATGATTAGTCAGAAAAATGGGGGCGGAAAAATTGCTGGGCTTTTTGCATGATGCTCACGGGCAAACTACTCGGGCCACCAAATCACCTGTCCCTCGACAAGCGCGGGATCCTGAGCTAGAGAGTGTCTTCAAACTCATGAAAATAATCTCGGCGAAATTGTGGGAGAGGCTTGATGCCCCGACGTCAAGCGTGCGCCGGAGCCCGTCAGGGCATCAAGCCCTCCCGCCGCGTTTGAAAACACTCCCCGGTCGAATCGGGCCACAGACTCTGCCATGAAGCCATTCGCCAGAGCCACCGCCCGACTGAAGCGCAAACTTGGTTCGCGCATCGTCCGCACCGATGCGGCGGCGCGGCGCGCGGCGTCGTTCGATAGCAGCAAGATTTTGTTTTCCGCCGACGCCGTGATTGGCCCGCGCCGGGAGGCGGACATCGGGGTCGTGCTCGAACTCGCGAACAAATTTCGCGTGCCCGTGACGACGCGCGGTCGCGGCACCACGCTCACGGGGGCGGCGGCGCCGGTGCGTGGCGGCTGGGTGCTCGACACGCTCGCGCTGAACAAAATCAAAATCGACGACGAGGCCGGCATGGCGCACGTGCAATGCGGCGCCAAGGTCGCCGACATCCAGCGCGCAGCGGAGGCGAAGGGTTGGTTCTATCCGCCCGATCCGTCGTCGAAGGAATATTGCACGATCGGCGGCAACATCGCGTGCAACGCCGGCGGCATGCACGGCGGCAAATATGGTGTGACGCGAGACTTCGTCGTGGCGCTGCGCGGGTTTTTGCCGACGGGGGAAGCCGTGGAGTGGGGGACCGCGACGAAGAAATTCTCTGCGGGCTTCAACATGCGCGATCTTTGGATCGGCAGCGAAGGGATGCTCGGCGTGGTGACGGGCGCGGTGCTGAAACTCATCCCGCAGCCGGCGGCGCGCTGGACGCTGCTCACGTCGTTTCGCGATGAGGCGGCGGCGCTGCGGGCCGCGCTGGTGCTCTTCCGCGCGCGGGTGCAGCCGGCGATCTGCGAGTTTCTCGACCGCGAGAGCGTGCGGTGCGCAGAGCGGGCCACCCTTCGACCGGGCTCAGGGCAGGTGCAGGAGATCTTTCCGGGCCAATCCGGGCGCCCCGTGATTTTGTTGGAGTTGGCGGGATCAAAATCCGAGGTGCGCGAGCAGAGTGCCGCGCTGCTCGCCTGGGCGAAAGCAAATGCCGCGGGCCATCGCGTCGCGCGCACGCGGGCCGAGGCAGAGCAGCTCTGGGCCGTGCGGCGCAAGTGCTCGGGCGCGATGTTCGCGCTCGGCGATGCGAAGCTGAACGAGGACGTCGTCCTGCCGATGCGCAGCTACGTGAAGTTTGCGCAGTTTCTCGCCCGGCTGAAACGTGAGTCGGGCCTGCCCGTGCCGACCTTCGGGCACCTCGCCGACGGCAATCTCCACGTGAACATCATGTATCACCGCGCTGATCCGCCGGAGACGCGCGCGGCGGAGAAAGCCGTGAAGCTGCTCATGGCCACGGTGGTCGCGCTCGGCGGCGCGATTTCCGGCGAGCACGGCATCGGTCTCGCGAAGACGCCCTTCCTGCGCCTCCAGCATTCGCCCGCGCAAGTCCGCGCGATGCGGGCGGTGAAGCAGGCGCTCGATCCGCGCGGAATCTTGAACCCCGGAAAAATGTTCGAGGTCTTCCGCGTCTGGCAGCACCCGCGGATGGACGTGCATCTGCCGTGGGATCATTAGAGAGCACCTGATCCCAACGTCCCTTATGATCTAGACTGTCATGGCGAGGAGCGCAGCGAGGAAGCAATCCAGCTGGATTGCCACGGCGCGCTTCGCGCACCTCGCAATGCCAAAGGTCTAAAAGTTACGGGACGTTGGTCTGAATCAGGTGCTCAGCCTGAGCCAGCAATGCCGTCGGCGGTGGAGCGGGTTGCCCTTAACGCGCTGGATTGCTGAAGCGTCTTAGGGACAAGCCGCTCCACCTTTCGGACTGACGGGATTGACTCGCGCCGAGCGTGCGATTGCCGGGACACGATTGAGCCCCGCGCTGGCTGCGTTCCGATCCGCGACCATCCGCGTGATCCGCGGGAAAGGATTGAATCTCAGCTGGAGCGATGCCGTCTGATACCAACGTCCCTTATGATTTGGACTGTCAGGGCGAGGAGCGTAGCGAGGAAGCAATCCAGCTGGATTGCCACGGCGCGCTTCGCGCACCTCGCAATGACAAAGGTCTAAAAGTTACGGGACGTTGGTCTGAGGTGGAGCGGGTTGTCCTCAACGCGCTGGATTGCTGAAGCGTCTTGGGGACAAGCCGCTCCACCTTTCGGCTGGCGGAATTGACTCGCGCCGAGCGTGCGATTGCCGGGGCACGGCGGCGGCGAATCCGGACTCAGGCTCCCTGCCCCCTGGCTACGGCTGCGGCACCACGAGGATCGCGACGCCGCTCGCAGCGGCCTTCGTGCGGAAGACTTGCTGCGTGGCTTTTTTGAAATCCTCGGGCTGAGCGTTGGGAATGTCGCAGAAGGTCTGGGGATTCCGATCCACGAGGGGAAACCACGAGCTCTGCACCTGCACCATGATGCGATGGCCGCGGCGGAAGGTGTGGTGCACGTCGGGCATCTCGAAGGAGATTTTTTCCATTTTTCCGGGCGTCATCGGTTCGGGCTTTTCCCAGCTGTGGCGGAACTTCACGCGGAACGGTTCGGCGCGGAGGAGTTGCTGATAGCCGCCCATGCGGATCGGCGGCACGCCGAGCACGCGTTTGCCGGCGGAGTCGGTCGCCGCCGGCGGATCGGGATAGTCGTTGGGATAGACGTCGATCAGCTTCACGACGAAGTCGGAGTCGGTGCCGCTGGTGGCCACGAAAAGTTTCGGCGAAATCGGGCCGGCGATCGTCAGGCTTTCCTCCAGTGGCTCAGTTTGGAAGACGAGGACGTCGCTGCGCTGCGTGGCGAAGCGCTGGTCGTCGATCATGTAGCGCTGCGGCACGGTGTCGGTGATGTAGCTCGTGAACGGCACCGGGTGCGCGGGGTCGCTCACATATTCGTCGACGCCGTCGGTGGTCGGCGCGGTGAAGCTGAGTTTGCCGCCGGCGCCGAAGTAGAGCGTCTGCGGTTTCGCGGCAGCGGGCGGCCATTGGTCGGATTTGCGCCAGACGTTGGTGCCGGTCTCGAAGGTGTTCGCGTTGGCGAGGCCCTGGCCTTTGCCCTTCAGGTGAAACTCGAAAAAGGGAAACTGGATTTCTTTCCGGAAATGGGCGGAGGTTTTCGCGTGGAAGAGCACATCGCCGAGCCGGTCGCCGGCGCCGCGCGACCAGCCGCCGTGGACCCACGGGCCGAGGGTAATTTGGTTCACCGTGCCGGGATTTTTTGCGCCGATGGAGTGAAACGTGCGGAACGGCCCGGCGAGATCCTCGGCATCATACCAGCCGCCGACGGTGAGGACGGCGCAGGTGATCTTATGCAGGTGCGGCGAGAGGTCGCGCGCTTTCCAATAATCGTCGTAGGTCGTGTGCGTGACCTGATCGTGGAAGAGCCAGTTGCCGCCCTTGAGGTAAACTTGGTCGAGGTTGATGGTCGCGCCGGCGTGGAGGAAAAACTCGTAGCCATTCGGTGTGCCCATGTCGAAGGGCACGGTGACTTTCGCCGGGAGGGCTGGCTCGGTGAACGGCTTGAACGAGGTGTAGAACCCGAAATTCGCGGCGAGTTTGAACGCGCCGTTGTGGTAGGCGTCGTCCCCACGGAAGAGATCGGTCATCGGTGCCTGCGGCGAAGCGGCTTTCAAAGCCGGATGCGAGTCAATCATGCTGGCCGAGGTGTAGAAGCCGGGGTAGGAGATGCCCCAGAGGCCGACCTTGCCGTTGTGGTTCGGCACGTGCTTCAACAAATACTCGATGGTGTCGTAGGTGTCGCTGCTCTCGTCCACGTCCTGCGGAGATTTTTTTACATCGAGGTGTGGCCGCATCTCGAGGAAGGCGCCCTCGCTCAGGTAGCGGCCGCGCACATCCTGATAGACAAAAATGTAGGAGGACTTTTCGAATTCGTCCGACGGCCCGAGGGTGGTCTTATATTGGTCCTCGCCGTAGGGCCGCACGCTGTAAGGGGTGCGGTCCATCAGGATGGGCCACGGCTGCGCGTCGTTCTTCGGCACGTAAACGGACGTGAAGAGCCGCTGGCCGTCGCGCATGGGGATGCGGAATTCGTATTTCGTGTAATGCGCCTTAACGTAGTCGCCGGTTGGCGTGGGGTCGGCAGCGGCGGGGGCGGCAGCAGCGGCAGCAGCGGGGGTCTGAGCAACGACCACGTTGACCAGCGAACTGCCGGCGATGATCGTAGCCGCAAGGAACCAGGAGGGACGATTGTTCATGGGGTTTTGGTTTGAACGAAGGTGGGAGTCGGACATGACGCCTTGGATGAGACCAGCATATTGCGCGCAGCCGCGTGGTCGCCCAGCCTGTCGCCCATGATCAATCCTTCCTCTCCCTCCACCGCCGACGTTACGGTCCGGGCGCGGCTGGGCTGGTGGGTGGCGTGCGGCGCGCTCGTGGTGCTGGGTGGGGCGTTGCGCGCGGCCTACTATCACAGCGGCTACGGGCATCCCGACGAGACGATCACGGTCGAGGTGGTGGGGCACATGCGGCAGTCGGGCGACTGGGATACGAACTGGGCGAAGGTGCCGAAACTCGAGACGGGGCTGCGCTACGACCAGTATAATTTTTCCTCGCACCTCTATGCGACGTTTTGGTTTTACCGGTTGGTGAAATTGCTGCCGGGCACGGAGGCGTGGCGTTCGGCGGACGGCGGGTTTTGGGTTTATCGTTTCTTCTCGGTCGTGCTGGCGTCGTTCGTGGTGTGGCAAACGCTGCGGCTCGCTGCGCGCGCCGGTGGCCGGACGGTGGCGCTGGGCGCGGGTGCGCTCGTGGCGGTGGCGACGTTGCTGGTGCAGGACGCGCATTTTTCCCGGCCGGAGGCGTTCACCACCGTGCTAACGCTCGCGGTCGTGGCGCTCAGCTGGCCGGGCGAGCGGCTGCGGGCGGGGGCGGTGGTGGGGGCGGCGTTTTTCGTGGGGCTGTTGCTCGCGTGCAAAATTTCGATGGTGCTGCTCGCATGGTTGCCGCTCGTGCCGTTGGTGGCCGCGTGGCGCGGGGCGGACGATCGGTGGCGCGTGCTCGGGGTGCTGCCGCTGGCGCTCGTGGCAGGCTTCGCGTTGGGAGCGCCGGGCGCGGTCGCCCATCCGCTGGTGTTTTGGGACGGGGTGCGGCACCTGATGATCCAATACGCGGGGCTGCATCCGCCGCACAGCCATCTGCACGGCGGGCCGGTGGCGGACATGCTGGTGGGCTATTTCGGCGCCACGCTGGGGTGGCCGGCGCTGGGGTGTTTCGGGCTGGGGATGTTGGCGCTGGCCGAGCGGCGGCGCTGGGCGGAGTTGGCGGTGCTCGCGGGGCCGGTGGTCATTTTCGCGGGATATTTTTCCACGCGGGCGGTTTTCTTTGAGCGCAACCTGAGTCACGTGCTGCCCTTGGGCCTGATCGTGTCGGCGCTCGGCGTGGGGCGGGCGGCTGCGGCCCTGGCGGCATGGTCGCGCACGCCGCCAGTGCTGATCGCAACGCTATTGTTTGGGCTGCTACTGGTGCGGCCGGCGACGCTGACGGGGCCGTTGGTGGCGACGGAGTTTTCGGGCCGGGCGGCGGAGCAGCACGAGGAATTTGAGCGGGCGTTGCGGGCGCGGCATCCGGGGGCGGAGTGGAAAGGGACCAACCTGGTGAACGCCGGCCCGCTGATGGAACTCGGCGCGCATTTTCAGTCGAGCCCGGTGCCGGTCCTGCTGCGCGTGACCGACTATGGCGACGAATGGACGGCCGCGATGCTGGGGCAGTTCGCGGCGGATTTTGAGGCGCGGCCGGTGACGGAAGATCCGGGCACTTTCCCCGGTGTGCCGGTGAGCACGCTGCAAACCTACCACCGCCCGCACGAACGGTATTTCCTGGTGATGGGGCCGAGGAAGAAGTGACTGGAGGGATGGACGGGCGACGGTTTTCCCTCGGCCTACCTTCTGCCCGGGCCAAGCGAATCGCTGGGGAAGAAACTTTCCGGTTTTTCCATTGCCGGGCGAAGTCTGCGCCGTTCAATTGCCCCTTTCCCACTGCATGTATCTCAAGGCGCTCAAGCTTCACGGCTTCAAATCTTTTGCCGACAACACGACCCTCCGCTTCGAACCTGGCGTGACCGCCGTCGTCGGACCCAACGGTTGCGGCAAGTCCAACATCGCGGACGCCATCCGCTGGGTGCTCGGCGAGCAGAGTGCGAAGGCGCTGCGCGGCGGAAAGATGCAGGACGTGATCTTCGAGGGTGCGGACACGCGCAAAGCCGCGCAGCTCTGCGAGGTCGGCCTGCTGCTGACGGATTGCGAGAAGCAGCTCGGCAGCGAGTTCCACGAGATCGAGATCATGCGGCGCGTCCACCGCGACGGGCAGAGCGAATATTTTTTCAACGGGCAGGCCTGCCGGCTGAAGGACATCCAGAAACTTTTCATGGACACCGGCGTGGGCCGGACGAGCTACTCGATCATGGCGCAGGGCCAGATCGACCAGATCCTCTCGTCGAAACCGGAGGAGCGCCGCGCGGTGTTTGAGGAGGCGGCGGGCATCACGAAATACAAGTCGGCCCGGCGCGAGGCGATGAACAAGCTGTCGCTGACCGACCAGAATCTCGCGCGCGTGGCCGATGTCATCGGCGAGGTGGGGCGGCAGATCGGCAGTCTGCGCCGCCAGGCGGCGAAGGCGATGCGCTACAAGCGCCTCAACCACCGACTGCGCCATCTCGCGCTCGCGTGGGGCGGTTTCAACCACGGTCAGCTGACGGCGACCCTCGCGGTGCTGGAGCAGAAAGTCGCGCTGCTGCGGGCCGACGCCGAGGCGCGCCGGACGAATCTCGAAACGCAGCAGGCCACGCTCGACGACAGCAAGGCCCACCGCGGCCGGCTCAATCAGCGGGTGCAGGACGCGCAGCAGGCGGTCTTTGATTTGCGCTCGCAGAAGGAAGCCGCGGAAAACGCCGCCAACCTGGCGCAAATCAAGCGCAGCGGGCTCGAGGACCGGCTCGCCTCCTCGCGCGACAATCTCGGCGAACTGGAAATGCAGCTGCGCGAAGTGTCGGCGCAAGTGGACACCGGGGCGCAAGACAAGCAGCTCCAGCTCGGACTGCTCGGCAGCAGCGACGCGGTTTTTCAGCAGCGCAACCGCGAACTCGCGATCGCCGAGGGCGAACTAACCAAGCTTGAGCAGGAGTTGCAGCAGGCGAAATTCCACCTGCTCCAGCTGGAGAGCACGGTGGCGCGACTGCGCACCGACTGTTCCGGCTACGAGGTGGACCAAAAGACGAGCGTGCTGCGGCACGATGCGCTGGCGCAGGAACTCGGCGGGGCGCGCCAGCAGCAGGCCGCGGCGACCCAGGCCGCCAGTGAGATCGCGGCGCGGGCGGAAATCGCGCTGACCGAGAAGGCGCGGACCCAGACCGAGTCGGTCGCCGCGCAGCAGGTCATCACGGATCTCACGCGGGAATTTCGCGAGGCACAGCGGAAACTTTCCGAGACGGACCGGCAGCTCGCGCAACGCACTGCGCGGCTGCGGCTGCTCCAGCAGCTGCAGGAACGGTGGGAAGGTTTTGGGGAAGGCGCGAAGGCGGTCCTGCAGGGCCGGCTCGATGCGGCGCTCGCCGGGGCGAAGGCCGTGCCGATCACCCACGGACTCGCGGTGCAGCCGGAGTTTGGCAAGGCGGTTGAGGCGATTCTCGGAGCGGCGGCGGAGGCGATCAGCGTGAGCGATCTCGCCACGGCCCAGCGCATCCTGGCGCAGCTGGAGAGCGAGCAAATCGGCTCGGCGGTGCTTCGCATCGCGGAGTGCGGCGGGCGCGGGGGAAACTCCGCGGCGTTGCCCCCGGGGCTCCGGCCGGCGGTGCAGGCGCTCGGGGACGTCGACGCGACGCATCCGGCGCTAGGAGTGCTCGGCGAGTGCTACATCGCGGATGACCTCGGGGCGTTTTTGGAATTTTGGAAAGCCCAGCCTGACTTCGCGTTTCTCGCCGTGGCCACGCGCAAGGGCGATCTGGTGGACCGCCGCGGGCTCGTTTACGGCGGACATCACAGCAGCAAGCGTTCGGCCAACAGCATCGTGCAGCGGGAAATCGACCTGCGGGAAACCGCGAAGGCCCTCGCCGACGACCAGCAGGCCCATGACGCGCAGAAGGCGGTGATCGACGCCCTGAGCCTGCGGCTGACGGCGGGCGAGCAGGCGCTCGAGGAGCGCCGGGCCGATGTGCTGACCGCGACGCAAACGCTCGCCGCGGTGCAGGCGGAATCACGCAGCGCGCAGCGCAACGCGGAGGACGCCACGAACCGCCTCCGGCGGATGGAGGGTGAGCTGGCCGCGTTGGAGCACGCCCGCAACGAGGCCCACACGCGTTGGGAGAAAGCGCAGGCCGGCCTCACGGAGGCCGCCACCGCGGCGAACGCGCAGCGCGAAAAAATTCAAAAAATTGAGACCCGCATCGTGGAAATCCGCACCGACCGGGACGTGAGGCGCGAGTCGCTGGCGCAGGCCCGGCTCGAGCTGGCGGAGCGTCGGCAAAAAGTCGAGGTGCTCGACCGCGGACTCGGCGAGATGGAGCGTCGCCGGCAGCAGCTCGGCGAGTTGCTGGTCCAGCGGCAACAGGAGATTGAAGTGTGGACGGAGCAGACCGCGGAGTTGGAGCGCGAGGCCGCGGCCCAGCGTGCGCGCGGGGCCCAGATCGCAGAGACGTTTGGCGTGGCGCAGGAGCAGGTGGAAAAAGTGCGCGTCGAACTCGTCGAAGTGGAGCGCGCGATCCAGGCGGTGGAAACCGCCCAGGTGACCGTGCGGCACGAGTCGGACGCCGCGCACGGCGAGTTGAGCACGCAGGAAATCAAGCTGGCCGAAAACCGGCAGCGCGCGCAGTTCCTCGCCGAGGAAGTGACCCGGGAATTTCAAACCGAGGTGGCCGCGCTCGAGTGGCGCAACCTGTTGTGGAAGGCCGACAGCGAGCCGGAAGGCCTCAAGCTGCTCGATCTCGACGAAGACGAGGAAGAATCTGGCGACCGTGGACCGGTGGCAGGAGACAGCGCGCCGAAACGGCGGCGGAAGCCGAAGGCCGTGAAAGGCGAGCCGACGGCGGACGATCTCACCGCGCTCGACGCGACGAATTGGATCGAGGTCAAGGCAGAGGTCGAGGCGCTGCGCCAGCGGCTGAACAGCATGGGCGCGGTGAATCTCGTGGCCATCGAGGAATATGCCGAGCTGAAGCAGCGCCACGATTTCCTCCAGGCGCAGGTCAGCGATCTCACGACGGCAAAGACCGAGCTGATGAAGGCGATCGACGAAATCAACCAGACCTCGTTGAAGCAGTTCGAGGTGACCTTCGAGCAGATCAAAAAGAATTTCGAATATACCTTTCAAACGCTGTTCGGCGGCGGCCGGGCGCGCCTGGAGCTGGTGGAGGCGGAAGACCTCCTCGAGAGCGGCATCGAGATTGTCGCCCAGCCGCCGGGCACAAAACTCAAAGGCATCACGCTGCTCTCCGGCGGACAAAAGACCCTGACGGCGGTCGCGCTGCTCTTCGCGCTCTACATGGTGAAACCGTCGCCGTTCTGTCTGCTCGACGAGCTCGACGCGCCGCTCGACGAGTCGAACATCGGGCGGTTCACGGACTTGTTGAAGAAGTTCGTGGGCGAGTCGCAGTTCATCATCATCACCCACAACAAGCGCACGGTGTCAGCCGCCCATGCGATCTATGGTGTGACGATGGAGGAGCGCGGCGTGTCGAAGACCGTGTCGATGCGGTTTAATCACGAGCGCGGCGACATCGAGGCGCACTCGCCGAATCTGGCGGAGGCCGTGACCGCGGTGCGACCGGCGGAACTGCCGGCCTGAGCCGGACCGCATGAAACATCGCCACATCAAATTTATTTGAGGTGGGGCGAAAGTGATCCGCGGCCACTGGCATCTTGGGCTCTTTGGTTTCTACGATCGCCAGGAGGGCAAGCATGACGACGGGCTGGCGATTAGCGTGCGCGGCCTGCTGCTCTGGCTGTTGACCGGGACGGTGGTGGCCTATCTCGCGGCGGCGACGGCCTTGTTTTGGTTCTGGCAGCGCAATCCCTACTGCCTTCTGACCTACAGTGATGCGGTGCTTTATCCCCTGCGGCGTGGCGAGGTGCTGGCAAAGAAAGGGCAGGCGTTCATTGCGCAGGGGACCGATTCGCTGCGGGCGAAGAAATGGTGGGAGGGTCAGGCCCTGTTGCGCCAAGGCCTGGTGCTTTATCCGCACGATCTGCATGCGCGGCTCATGCTTGGTCAGTTCTATGTCGCGGCCAACCAGCGGCCCCTGGCGCTGAAAGTGTTACAGGAGGGTTTACGAAAAGAATTTCCCGGCCGCGCCTACCTGCAGGTGCTGTTCGACATTGCCGAGCAAGGCGAGGACTACGATCTGGTGGTGCAGATCGGTGATCGCTTCCTGCCGCAGCTCACGGGCGACGCGACGGCGCGCAACCGGCGCTGGCTGGTGGCGCGGCAGTTTTCGGCGCTGCTGGCGGATCGGCATTTCAACGAGGCGCTGGCGGTGGCGACGGCGGAGGAGCCGGGCGAGACCGCCAGCGAGCACCGGGTGCTGGCGCTGCTGGGGCGGGGGCGCACCGCGGAAGCGCTGGGGCAACTCGCCGAGTGGCAGGCGCGACCGCGGGCTGACGTGCGGGCGGTGGTGCGGCTGCGGGTTCGAGCGCTCCGGGAGGCGGAGCAGCCCGAGGCGATGGAGCAGGCGATCGAGGAGCTGCGCGCGCTCTCGCCGGCGGATCCGCGGGTCGCGGTTTATGGCGTGGTGCAACGGGCGATGGCGGGTCGCGACGAAGCGGCGCAGGCGGCGCTGACGGATTATTTATTTCGTTTCGGGGGCGCGGCGCAAAATTTGCAATTGGTGGCCGAGCCGCTAGCGGAGATTGGCGACCGGGGGCTGCTGGAGCGGTGCGTCGCGGCGGCGACGGAGCGCGGCTATGCGCTGAGGCCATTCCAGCTCTTGCTGGTGAAAACCCAGGTAAAGCGGGGTGATTGGGCGGCCGCGAATCGGACGCTCGCCGTGATCAAGCCGCCCACCGGGCGCGAGGCGATGCAGGAGCAGCTTTGGCACGATTGGATGCGGCGGCTGATCGACGCGGCGCAGGGCCAGAGCGAAGCCGCGCCGGTGACGCTGCTGGAGTTTTTGCGGAGCCGGCCGTGGTCGATCAAGCTTTACCACCAGAGCATCGAGGCGCTGCGGCTGGCCGGCCGGGTCGAGCCGGCGCGCGCCGTGATCGCTCTGGCGGGCCGCGCCTTCCCCGGGAGCGCCTGGCTCGAAGCGCAGAAGACCGAGGTGGCGAATGAGATCATCGCCCACCGACCCGCCTTGGCCGCGGCGGTGACCAGTAACCAGCCGCCGGAAAAGGTTTTTTTCCAGCGGCTCGACGAATTCATCCGCTTCGAACAATGGGCCGCGGTAGACCAGTTGATCCGCGAGGCCCGCACCGCCCAGCCGGCGCCACCGTGGCTGGACCCGCGCGATGGGGAGCTGCGCTTCGCGCAGATGCGCAGCGCGCACGCGAAGGGCGAACGGCCGGAGATGCTGGCCGCCACGCGGCTCTATCTCAACGGCAGCACCGAGCGATCCCAGCAGACCCTGGGGCTGGGCCGCACACTGTTTGCCCAGGGGGATACGAACACGGCGATCGCGCTGGCGAAGGAGGTGCTGCGCCAGACGCCGGACTTTCCGCCGGCGCAACGGCTGTTGCGCGAGTGGCAGCCGAAGCCGGTGAGGAAGTAAGCTCCCCGCGAACCTGGCGGATTACTTGATCAGATCCGGCGGGACGTTGCTCAGCGATTCCTCGATCGTGGTTATGCCCATCTTGACCTTGAGCATCGAATCCTGGTGCAGCGTCTTCATGCCGTTTTTCATCGCGACGCGTTTGAGCACGGCCACCTCGGCCTCCTTGTTGATGCACTCGACGAGTTCTTCGCTGTTGCACATCAGTTCGTGGATGCCGACACGGCCCTTGTAGCCGGTGCCGCCGCACGTGGGGCAGCCTTGCGGGTTGGCCTTGAAAATCTGCCCGCTAAATTCGCCGAGCGCCGTGTTGAGGATGGCCAGTTCGCGATCCACCGGGTCGTAGGCCACCTTGCAGTTCTTGCACACGCGACGGAGGAGGCGCTGGGCGCACACGCAGACGAGCGCGGCGGAGATGTTGAAACACTCGACGCCCATCTCGCCGATGCGCGCGACGGTCGAGGGCGCGTCGTTGGTGTGGAGCGTGGAGACGAGCAAGTGGCCGGTGAGCGCGGCCTCGACGGCGATCTGCGCGGTTTCCTTGTCGCGGATTTCGCCGACGAGGATGATGTCGGGATCCATGCGGAGGTAGCAACGCAGGGCGCGCTCGAAGGTCAGGCCGATGGCGCGGCTCATCTGCATCTGGTTGACGCCGGCGAGGGTGTATTCGATGGGATCCTCGGCGGTCTGGATGTTGACGTCGGGGGTGTTCACTTCGCCGAGCGCGGAGTAGAGCGTCATCGACTTGCCGGAGCCGGTCGGGCCGCAGTGCAAAATCATGCCATAGGGCTGGCGGATGCACTCGCGATAGCGGGAAAGATTTGCGTCGGAGAATCCGAGGGCAGGCAGGGGCAGCGTCGATTTGGACTTATCGAGGATACGCATGACCACCTTCTCGCCGTCCTTCATCGGCCCGGTGGCGACGCGCAGATCGATGTTCATGTTTTTCTTCGTGTAATTCTTGAACACGATGCGGCCGTCCTGGGGCAACCGGCGCTCGGAGATGTCCAGGTTGCTCATGATCTTCAGCCGGGTGACCATGGAGTTCGCGACCGCCTTCGGGAGCCGGAGTTTTTCCTGGCAGAGACCATCGATGCGGTAGCGGACGAGCAGTTCCTTCTCCATCGGCTCGATGTGGATGTCCGACGCGCCGCAGACGTAGGCATCTTCGATGATGCGGTTCGTGAGCTGGACGATGGGGGCGGAATCCTCGTTCTCCAGATCCTTGGCGCTGATTTCCGAGGTGCCACCATCGGTCGAGTAGGCGGTGTTGATGACGTCGGCGACGGACGTGATATCGACATCATCGGAGCCGGGGGCGGCACTCTTGGCGTCCTTGAAAAACTTCTTCAGCAGCGTGTCGAAAGACGTGGCCGAGATGACGCTGACCTCTTCGATTGCCTGCTCGGTCGCCTGCGAAAAGGACTCGCGCTTGCCGTAGTCGAGCGGGTTGGTCATCAACACCGCGACGGAACTCGGGCTCATCCGCTTGTAGGGGAAGATGCCCTCGCGCCGGATGACCGCGTCGCCGACGACCTCGATGAGCTTGTCGTCGATCTCGAGTTCTTCGATTTTGGTGACGAGCGGCAGCTCGGTGAGCTTGGAGACGAAGCGCGCGGTGTCTTCCGGGTTCGGCACGAACTTCGGATCCACCATGCGGTGAATCATGGTCGCGGAATATTCCGCGACCTCCTTCAGCAGCGCCAAATCCTCGTCGGTGAACTCGCCCTCGGTGCCGGCGGCCTTTTCCTTGTTGAGCACCTGGATGGCGCCGAGCGGAATCGTCGTCTTGAGCGGCACGGTGAGCATCGAGCGCACCTCGAAGCCCGTCGTCTGCACCATCGACGCCATGAACGGCGCCTGGCTGTCGCTGTTGCGGAAGAAGAGCGGCTCGCCGCTCTCGATGACCTTGCCGACGATGCCCTTGCCGAGCGGCACCTTGAGCGCCAGGAGCTTGACGGCGGTTTCCTCAAATTTTTTCTGTTTCGCCGCATCGCCCGCCCAGAGGGTGGGCGAATAATAGACGTGCTTGAACGCGATGTCGTTGCCCTCGACGAGATAGAACGTCATCGACTGGGCCTGCAGCGCTTCCACGACCTTCGACGCCGTGAGCTCAATGACCGACGCGACATCCTCCTTGCTCAAAGCCGGTTTGGAAATGACTTTGATGAGCAGCGTCCGGCGCAGCGTGCTGGCGATGTTGGAGGAGGCCATGGAGCGGGGAGAAGATAGAGCAATCTGAGGTTGTAAGCGGGCCGCGGCTCTCGCAATGAGAAACCTGCACGGCTAACACGTAAACGGGTTGGCGGTTCGTGCAACTCCCATGCTCTCCTGGCTGAAAAAACTTTTTGGCGTCACCCTCACCGCCGGGGATGCGGGCGGGCGCGGCGAGCAGCTCGCGGCGGCCTGGCTGCGGCGGGAACGCGGCTTCGTGATCGTCGCGCGCAACTGGCGCAGTCCGCACGATCGGCGCGACGAGCTTGATCTCGTCTGCCGCGACGGCGAGGCGCTCGTGTTCGTCGAGGTGAAAACGCGCGCCGCCGGCGCGCTCGTGCCCGGCTACTATGCCGTCAACGCCCGCAAGAAGCGCGTGCTGCGCCGCGCCGCCGGCGCCTATCTGGCGGGCCTGCGCGAGAAGCCGCGGACACTGCGACTCGACATCGTCGAGGTGACGTTGGCCACCGGTGAGGCGGCGGCGGCGGATGGGGCGGGGAGGGTGCCGGCGGCGGCCGGCACGGGCCCGGAGCCGGAGATTCTGCATTTCGAAAACGTGCCGCTCTTCCCCCAGCGTTTTCGCCCGTGACGGCGCGCCGGAGGCATGACCCGCATTTCCCTTGCCTCACTTGCGCGTGACCCCGAGAAACTTTCCTCCGCCATGGCCGATTCCCAGCGTCATCCGTTCCTGCACGGGCTTAGCAAACACCGCGGTGCGCCGCCGACCGTCGTCGTCATCTTCGGCGCGTCGGGTGATCTCACGGCGCGCAAGCTCATCCCGGCGGTTTACAACCTAAGTTTCGACAACCTCCTGCCGGCCGATTTTTTTCTCGTCGGTTATGGCCGCAAACCGATTCCTGACGGCGAATTCCGCACGCTCGCCGCGGCGGCGATCAAGGAGTTCTCCCGCCGCGAGCTCGATGCCAGTGCGTGGGGCCGCGTGGCCGCGCACACCAGCTACGTCGCCGGCGGCTACGATGAGCCGGCGGCGTTTGACCGGCTCGCCGTGCACCTCGACGACATCGAGCGGCAGCTCGGCCGCGACGTGCAACGGATGTTTTATGTCTCCACGCCGCCGTCGGTGTTCGCGCCGATTCTGCGCAACCTCGGCGCGAGCGGCCTAGCGGCGAAGCACCTCGGCCAGCCGCCGCACTCGAAAGTGATCATCGAAAAACCCTTCGGCAAGGACCTCGCTTCCGCGGCCGCGCTCAATGAGACGATCCGGTCGGTCTTCGAGGAACACCAAGTTTACCGGATCGACCACTACCTCGGCAAAGAGACGGTGCAGGATTTGCTCGTGCAGCGTTTCGCGAATTCGATTTTCGAGCCGCTGTGGAACCGCAATTTCATCGACAGCGTGCAGATCACCGTCGCCGAAGAAGTCGGCGTCGGCACCCGCGGCGGCTATTACGAGCAGAGCGGCTGCCTGCGGGACATGATCCAGAATCATACGATGCAGCTCCTCGCGCTGACGGCGATGGAGCCGCCGGTCTCGCTTGATGCCGAGGCGATCCGCGACGAGAAAGTAAAATTACTGAAGGCGATCCAGCCACTGGTGCTCGGGCCGGGTGGCGACACCGCCCGCGCGCAATACGCCGCCGGCATGATCGCCGGCAAGGCCGCGAAAGGCTATGTGGAGGAAGAGGGCATCAGCGCGGAGTCACGCACGGAGACCTACGCGGCGCTCCGGCTCTCGATCAATAACTGGCGGTGGCAGGGCGTGCCGTTCTACTTGCGTTCCGGAAAACGCCTGGCGCGCCGGGTTTCCGAAATCGCGATCAACTTCAAGCGACCGCCCGGCACGCTTTTTGCGGAGGAAGGTCGGTTCGACCTCGCGGCGAATACCCTCTCGTTCCAAATCCAGCCCGACGAGGGCCTGAGCTTGATCCTTAACACCAAGATTCCCGGCCTCGAGACGCGCACCCAGCCCGTGAAGATGAGTTTCCGCTACGCGACGACGTTTGGCTCCAACACCCCCGAGGCCTACGAGCGGCTGGTGCTCGATGCGATGATCGGCGATGGCACGCTCTTTATCCGCGGCGACGAGGCGCTCGCTTCCTGGAAGCTTTGCACGCCAGTCCTCGAGGCCTGGGCCGCGGCCGGTCGCGAGGGCATGCGCAACTATGACGCCGGCTCGTGGGGCCCGGCCAGTGCCGACGCGCTGCTCGCCAAATCCGGGCATCTCTGGCGCCAGCCGTAAGCCGCCATGCCTGCGATTTTCGACGCGCTCCCCGGCATCGAGGTCCCGGTCGGCGCGATTTCCAAGAGTCTCGCCGCGATGTGGGAGGACACCGCCGCCAGCGGTGCGCCCGCCCTCGCCGCCGACGATGCGAAGGCCACGCAGGTCAACTTCGTCCTGCACCTCGGGCTCCAGTCCACGGCGGCAGATGCCGTCGGGCAGTTTCAGACCGTGGTCGAATTCTCCAAACGCTACCCGAGTCGCATCGTCGTGCTCTGCCCACAACGCGCCGAAAACGGCGCGACGGAGATGCGCGCAAAAATTTACGCTGAGTGCCATCTCGGTAAGTCGAAAAGCGACAAACGCTGCGTCGAGTTTGTGTTGCTCAGCTATCCCCGGGCCGCGCGCAGACATCTCGAGAATCAGGTATCGATCTGCCTCTCGACCGATCTGCCGCTTTACTATTGGGCGCACCGCTTTTCCACCAACGCGCGGCTGGCCGACTATCGTTTTCTGCTCGGGCGCGCCAAACGCGTGCTGATCGACAGCGCCATCGCGCCGGCCGACGCGTTCTCCTATCCGTGGCCGAATCCCAAGGCGCTGCGCGATCTCGTCTACTCGCGACTGCTGCCGGTGCGCCAGACGATCGGCCAGTTTCTCTCCCGTTATCCCGCGGCCGCGCTCGCCGACGGCTTGCGCGCCGTCACGGTCGCGCACGCCGCGCCGCTCGGCGCCGAGGGCCGGGTGACGCTCGCCTGGCTGCGCCGCCGGCTCGTCGCGTGTGGCGCCAGTGCAGAAAAAATTCCGTTTGAACTCGGGCCGCTCGCCAACCGCGCGACCGGCAGCCTCACCGTGCGCTTCGACTACGGCGACCCCGCGCGTTTCTTCCGCTGGGTGGGCGACTTTGCGACCGGTCAGGCACTCTTTGAGGCCGATCTGGGCAACGGCCACACCACTCTGCCCGCCGCCGTGAGCCTCCTTACGCCGGAGAATGCGCTGAGCGAAGGGATGTTTTTTTGAAGACGAATTGACCGCCGATAACCTTGATTACGTGGATGGTCGCGAGCGTTTCGAAAACGAGTGTTTTCCGATTGTCATGCTGAGCGCAGCGAAGAATCCATTTGGACTCACGCCACGTGTTGCGAGTGCGAGTCTCCTGCTGGATTCTTCGCTGCGCCCAGAATGACAATGGAAATTAATCCGTGATCACCCGTGTCCATCCGTGGGTGCGATCCCGAAAACCAACCAACCATGAGTGGAAGTCTCATCCGGC
>SIBG01000083.1 GCA_009695305.1 Opitutus sp.
TCCTTCAGGCCGTCGCCATCGAGGTCGGCGAGGGTGAGCGCGTGCGGCTGCGAAAACGCCACGCCGAACTGCGCCTTCTCCTCGGGCGTGCCCATGAGGCGGTGCTCGGTGAACGTGATCGCCCCGTCGGCCGACCGCTTTTGCTCGAACCAAGAGAGGCCCCAGCCGTGGGCGTTCTTGGCGGAGACGATGTCGTTCCGGCCGTCGCCGTTTATGTCCATGACGTGAATCTGCGCGCCGCCGCGATCGGTGCTGAGGACGAAGGGGTGCTTTTTCCAGAGCGTGCCGGGCGGGGAGTTTTTCGGGGGCTGCTGGAACCAGCCTTCGTTGGTCACGAGGTCGTTGAGGCCGTCGCCGTTGATGTCGCCGACGCCCTCGCCGTGGTAGTAGTGGTTGTAGTCGCCCTTCTCGGTGACGGCGACGAAGCGCCACGGTTTTTCCGGCGCGGACCAATCGGGCGCATACCAGCCCCACTGCTTGATCTTGTCGGCGGCGACGGTGCCGGAAATGGAGAGGATTTCGGGGCGGCCGTCGCCGTCGATATCGAGAAACAGCGGCGACTCGCCGAACACGCGCTGCGAGACGAAGTGCTTTTTCCACACGCTCGGCTGCGTGACGGCGCCCTTGCCGGGATTTTGAAACCAATACGCCTCGTGAAACAGCACGCGGCCGAGCACGAGGATGTCGGGCCAGCCATCGCCGTTGAAGTCGTGGACGAAGGTGAACATCGAGTTCGATGGCTTCTCTTCCACGGGCTGCGGCACCATCGGGTAGAACTCGCGCTTCGTTTTGAAATCGGGTCCCGCATACCAATACGGACCCGCGACGATATCGACGTGGCCGTCGCGATCGATGTCGGCGGCGTTGATGCCGTCGCAGAGGTATTGGTCGGTGAGGGTGATTTTTTGGAAGGTGACTTTCTGCGATGCGGGCGCCGCGGCGTGCGCGGCCGGAACCGCGAGGAGAAGTTGAAACGCGGAGAGCGCAAAGAGGGCGGAGGGAAGGCGGAGGTGCATGATGAGGTTTTAGTCGGAAGATTTGCCGCCGGTCTGCTTCGCCTTCGCCGGATCGTAGGCCGGGTTGAGGGTCGGCATCTGCGCATTGGTCGCTTTGCGATGGGCGGCGAGCATCGCGAGGAGGTTGGCGACGCGCGCGGGATCGGACGCGGCGAGGTTTTTCGCCTCCACGGGATCGGTGCGGAGATCGTAGAGCTCGGGCGAGCGGCCGGTTTTCGCGACGGTGTGTTCGTAATATTCAACGAGCTTCCAGTCGCCGGCGCGGACGGCGCCGGCGGGCCCGCCATCGCCGTTGGCGTGGTAGTGCGGGTAGTGCCAGAAGATCGCGGGGCGCGCAGGCGCGGCGCCGCCACGGAGGTGGGATGCCAAGCTCACGCCATCGATCACCGCAGAGGGCGCGGCTGGTTTTCCGGTCAGCTCGAGCAGCGTCGGGAAAAAATCCACCGTGCTCGTAGGCACGTCGCTCACGCGGCCGGCAGCGACGACTCCAGGCCAGCGGATGAGGAGCGGAACGCGGATTCCGCCTTCGTGGAGTTGGGCTTTGCCGCCGCGATGGGGCGACTGGCCGGAGTCCTTGAGCAGGCCGCCGTTGTCGCCGTTGAAGATCACGACCGTATTCTCGCGGAGGCCGAGGGCGTCGAGTTTCGCGAGCACGCGGCCCACGCTGTCGTCGAGAAGCTCCATCATCGCGCCGACAACGGGATTGTTTTCCGGGCGGTCGGAGCCGGGGCGGGCGCGATATTTTTCGACGAGCGCGCGCGGCGCCATGATCGGCGCGTGGATGGAGTTGTGCGGGAGGTAGAGAAGAAACGGCCGCTCGCGGTGGCGTTCGAGAAAATCGAGCGCGCGTGCGGTGGTGGGCACGACGCCGTGGGCGTCGTTTTCCGGGTCGGCGCTGGTCTTCGGTTTGTGCGTGATGAACACCTCTTGGAAGCCCTGCCGATCGGGGCCCTCGGCGACACTGTCGGGTCCGGTGTAAGCGCGAGCGAGGTGCCATTTGCCGAACAGCGCGGTCGCATAGCCGCGGGCGACGAGTTCCTCGGCGATAGTGGAAGCGGAGAGCGGGAGAAACTTTTGCCAATCGGGCTGCGTGAGGCGTGCGAACGGAAACAAGTTGCCGGCGATGAAATCCGTGACGCGCGTGCGCGCGGGATACTGGCCGGTCATCAGCGCGGCGCGTGTGGGCGAGCAAACAGGGCAGGCAGCGTAGGCCGCCGTGAACTTGATGCCGTCACGCGCCAGGCTGTCGATGTTGGGGGTCTGGTAGAATTTATTGCCGTAGGCAGCGACGGGTGGCGTGCCGAGATCGTCGGCGAGGATGAAGACAAAATTGGGCGGACGAGGGCTGCTCGCCGCCGAGGCGGGCAGGCTGAGCGCTGCAAGGAGAAGAAGTGCGACGGAGGGCAAGAGAATGCGCGACATGGCGGGGCGGGCTATTTTTCGGAGGCGTAGGCGGCGAAGAGGTCGGCGACGCGGGCGGTCTTGTCATCGCCGCGATGAAAGATGAAACGGTAGCGCAGGGTGAGCTCGCCGCCAGCCGGGATGACGTGGTCGCCGGCGGTGGGTTGGTCTTTGAGTTTTTCGAAATCGTGTTTTCCAAAGGGATTTGCCGAGAGAAGGCCGTAGTCGCGGGCGTGCCACCATGTGGGGTAGCGGAAGTTCTGCGGATGCTCGAGCAGCGCAACTCCGATCACCCGCCCGTCGGCCAGCGGGCCGGAGTAGTCGGCCCACCCGGCGCGTTTGCCCCACGCGGGAATGCCGGAGTCGCCAGCAGAGTTGACGAGCGTTCCGGTGCCTGGGCGCTTCGTGGGATTCTTCCCGTGAGTCACGCGAAGCGCCTCGTTTACGCGGACCGCCATCGTGCCCTCCTCGGTATCGCCGAGGGTGACCGGGCCGTGCGTGGCGCGGAGCGTGACCTCGTAGTCGAGGGTCGTGCCGGCAGCAGTGTGCGTGATGCGAAGCGTGGTCTCATCGGTAAGGAGCGTTTTGGCGTCGTGTGTTTGCCAGAGCTGCCGGAGGCGAAGGAGGCCCGTGGGACCGCCGCGCGTTTCGAGGATCGCGTCGAGCACGATGCGGCCGGTCTTCTTCTCGGGAATTTCGCGCCAGAGATCGTGGCCGTTCACCGACCCGTGGGCGAACCACACGCCGCGGTGCCAGTCGTGATCCGGGACTTCGGCGGGGTTTTTCTTGAACGGGAAATCGCGGGTGTAGCTCGTCCCGTCGGCATCGAGGATCGGGTAGAGGCAGGGCTTGGGCCAGCCGGCGTGGATATAGTCCGAGAAATGCGCCCCGCCGATCTCGATGCGCACGCGATCGCTCTGCCGCACGAAGGTAACGGCCTCGGAGGCGGTGAGGGCCGCAGCCAGTGGGACAACCAGCGAAACGAGAAGCATGAAGAAACGCATGGGAGTGAAAGCGAAATTTGCTCTGTTATTTCGAGCGCAAAAAAAGCCGCTGTTTTCAGAGGTGTTGTCACTTAATAAGTGACAAATAATTTCGGGTGTTTTTTGAGAGGAATGTGACGGAGGAACACTAACTCATGCCGCTCGCTCGCAGCACGGTTTCGGCGACGAGGAGTTCCTCGTCGAGGGACACGCTCAGTTTTTTCTCACCGCGCACAGCGGCGGCGAGTTCAATGAAGTCGTCCTCGTAGCGTTTGTAGGATGGAAGCGGGACATCTTGTGCTCCCTTCTTGTAGGGACCGGCGGCGGCTGTGAGATCGAGCGTGAGCTTGCCGGGTTCGATCGGCATGAGCGTCGCGCTGCCCTTGGTGCCGAGGACCTCGAAGGAACGCTGCGGCGTGGCGCCGGCCTGCAACGCCGTGTTGAAGAGCACGGCGCGGGCGCGCTCGTAGTCGAGCACGGCGACATTGTTGTCGCGGAGGGTATCGTCGAATTTTCCGTGGCGGGCGAGAAAAGGCGTCACCGACTTCGGCGGCCCGAGCAGTCGCGTCGCCGCATCAATCAAGTGCGAACCCAGCTCAAACATTGCGCCACCGGAAAACTCGGCCCACTCGGGACGGCGGGCAGCGGCGAGGTTATTGCTGATGAAACCGCGCACGAGATAGACGTCGCCCAACCAGCCGGCGCGCACGGCTTCGAAGATCGCGCGGAAGCCCGGATGGTAACGCCACATGAAACCGCCCTGAACGAGTAGTTTTCGTTCACGCGCGAGAGCGATGACAGCATGGGCGTCGGCGAGCGTGGCCGCGCAGGGCTTCTCAAGATGGACGTGCTTGCCCGCACGGAGGGCGAGAAGCGCGTGCGCGGCGTGATCGCGGATATCGGATTCGACGGCGACGACGCGGGCGCGGGCGAGCAACTCGTCCTGAGAGATCATCTTTGCGCCGAGCTTCTCGCAGATCTGGCGGCCGGCGGGCGTGGGATCGCAAACACCGACGAAGTCCCAGTCCGGCGACTTCATCGCGAGCTCAATCTTGGCCGGGCCGTGGGAATAGGTCGCGCCCAGAAAACCGATCGGGATGCGCGCGGGAGTGGCTGCGGCGCGGAGGACGCGCGGAGCGGCAAGAGCGGCAGCGGCGGCGGCCGTAGTGGAGAGGAAATGACGACGATGCATGGGTGGGTTTTGTGGTAGGAGCCCGCTTGCGGGCGATGGAAAATCGGGAGTGCTCGAATCGCCCGCAAGCAGGCTCCTACAGACGGAAGAGCGTGCGGGCGTTGCCGGAGAGAATCTTCTGCTCGGTGGCGGCGGGCAGCTTGAGGCTGAGGAACGGATCGAGAATTTCCTTCGGCTGCACCCACGGGTGGTCGCTTGAGAAGAGGAGCTTGTCGGGGCCGCTGAAATCGAGGGCGAACCGCATCGCCTCCGGGAGCGGCGAGACGATGTCCATGTAGATGGAGCGGACGTAGTCGCTGGGTTTGCGCTTTAGGTTTTGCGGACCGCGCTTGAGGACCGTCACCTGATGATCGAGACGACCGACAATGTAGGGGAGCGTGCCGCCGAGGTGCGGACAAACGAGTTTGAGTTTGGGAAACTCATCAAGGATGCCGGACATCAAGAGACGCGTGAGTGAAATCGTGTTGTCGAACATATTGCCGAGCGTGCTCGTCATCTCGTAGGCCTTCACCAGATCGGTCGTGATGGGTTTCGCAGGGTGGAGGAGGACGGGGATGTCGAGTTCGACGGCGCGCGCGAAGAGCGGGCGGAACTCGGGTTCGTCGGGGAATTTTCCGGCGAGATTCGTGTAGAGCAGCCAGCCTTTCATCCCGAGTTGCTTCACGCAGCGGTCGAGCTCCGCGAGGGCGGCGCGGATGTCTTGCGTGGGGAGGACGCAGAGACCGAAGAAACGCGTCGGGTGCTTGCGCGCGAGACCGGCGATGTAGTCGTTGCAAATCTGCGCGACCGCGGGGCCGTCAGCGCCGAACCACTCGGGGCCGGGGTCGTTGATGCTCAGGGCGGTGAGCGCGATGCCGGAGGCGTCCATCACGGCGAGCTTGGCGGCGACGTCGGAATAGAGCGGCGGGACTTTGCGCAGCCAATCGCCCATTTGGAGATAACGCATGCCGTCGCGCGTGAAGACGCGCGGGTCGGTGGCGCGTTTCTCCATCAACGTGAGGAGATCGGGCACGAAGAGGTGAGACTGGCAGTCGATGCGGCCGGCGGCCGGCCCGGAGGCGGCAGCGTGCAAGCCGAGGGTGGAAGCCGCGGTGGCCCCGACGGTGCGGGAGATGAAGGAGCGACGATTCATGGTTTCATGAGCCACGCAACGAGCGCGGCGAGATCGGTGGCGGACATGGTGGAATCAAAGGGAGGCATCGCCGAGAGCGCAGTGGATTCCTGCTTCACAACGTCGACTCGGGTGATGGTGGCAGGCTCGTTGTTGGCATGGATGATGACGAATCGACTCTGGTCTTCCTCGAAAATTCGGCCGGCGAGGGTTTTGCCGTCACGCAACGTGTAGATGTTCAGCGCGAATCCCTCGACGATTTCGGCGCTGGGCTCGAGGATCGAGCGGACAGCGCGTGCGACGTTGCCGCGGGCGCCGAGGCCGGTGAGCTCGGGGCCAAACGCGCCGCCCTCGGGGCCGACGCGGTGACAGGTGATACAGCCGGCGGCGTGAAACACCGCGCGTCCGCGCGTGCTGTCGGCCGACGGAAGCGCGGCCAGAACTTGCGCGGGCGTGACCGCGGCAGCGGGTGGCGTGAGCGTGACGGACACCGGAGGCGGGAGGGGCGTGAGCTTGCGGTAGACGCCGTTGAAGGTGTGGCCGATCTTCTGGCCGTTGACGAAAAGCGCGGCCTTGAGCGTGGTCGTCTCCGTAAACGTGAGGCGGGCTCCCTCTTCGCCTTGGGCGAACTTGGGCTCGGTGCCGTCGGTCGTGAAGCGCACGACGGCGGGCTTGAGACCGGGGACAATTTTCACGCGGACGTTACCGACGAAATCGCCGGGCAGCGGGGAGACGTCGAGGAGCGGATTGCCGTCGCGACGCGCCAGCCAGAGGCCGGCCAGTGCGGCGGTGTCGCGATCAGAATCGCCGAGGTGACTTCGCACCGCGGGCTCGTCGAGCGCGCCGCGATCAGCAAGCGCAAGAAACGCCGCCCGGCGCACGCCACCGCGGGAATCGCGGAGGAGGGCGCGCAGGTTTTCGGGTGAAGTCAGGAGCGGAAGCGCGTGCCACACGGAGTAGAACGCAACGCGATCCGTCTCGGCCGCGACGGCGGCGAGCACGGCGTCGAGCAGCAGGGGGCGTGGAGCTTGCGCGATGGCTTGCAGCGCGGCGAAGCGCACGCGGGGCTCGGAGTCGCGGAGCGCGCCGGCGACAAAGGGCGGGAGCGCGTCGGTGCGCTTCGATTCACGCAGGCGGTGGGAGACGATCCGGAGGGATTGGATTCGAGCGTTGGGCGACCGCGCGGCGCCGGTGCTGGCGAACCACATGTCGAGTGTTGAATCGTCGAGCGCGAATCGACCGAGCGTCCAGAGGGCCCACGTTTCCTGTGCGGTGGGAATTTTTTCTTGCGCGAGGAGCGCGACGAGTTCGCGCCGGGCCGGCGCACCGCGCCGCAGGATTTCGTCGGCCGCCGCGATGCGAATCGCGGGAATGGGCGAGCCGAGAGCAACCGCCAGCTGCGAAAACGCACTGGTGGTCGAGGGAAGGGTCGGAACGGATGCCGTGAAGGCCGCAGGTTTGATGCGGAACAGCCGGCCCTCGTTGGTCTGCTGGCCGTCCTTGAATTCGGCGCCGAGGGACTTGCCCCAGCTGGTGACCAGCAGCGAACCATCGGGCGAATGCTCGATGTCCACCGGGTTGAAGAGTGCGGTGCCGGCGCGGAGAAACGGCTCCCATTTTCCACCGACCGGCTGCAGCAGCGCGCCGTCCCAGCGCGGGCGGTAGACGTAAGTCGTGCGATGGAGAAAATCGTTGATAAACCACACGCCGCGCTGCGCGGCAGGCCAGCCGGGCGTATCGGCGAACACGATGCCCGTGCCCGAGCCCGTGAAGACCGGGCCGCTGATCGGCACGGTCGGCAGGTGCCCGTGGCCGGTCCAGTGCGGGCTCCATTTGTGCGCCCAGCCAAAGTCGGCGCCGAAAAACGGCATGAAGATGCGGTCGCCGTCGCTCTGGTCATTGTCCGTGCCGAGCCAGTTGAAGCCATCGTCGAACGCGATATCCCAGGGGTTGCGGAAACCGCGCGACACGATTTCGAGCGCGGTGCCATCGGGGTTGGCGCGAAGGATGCCGCCCATGCGGCCCCAGTCGTCCTTCGGGTCCTGATAGGTGGCGCGATAGTTTTCCTTGGTGAACGTGCGCGGCGGCGGGATATCGGGCGCACCGGAGAGCGGCGTCTGGCCGAACAACTTGAGGAACGCCTTCGGTGCGATGCGGCCCGGCTGGTTGAGACCCTTCGAGTTGCCCTTGCTCATGTAGAGCTTGCCGTCGGGCGCGAAGTTCAAGCCGTGCAGCGCGTGCTCGATGTTGCCGAGATCGGTGTAGAGAAGAACGTATTCGTCGGCCTCGTCGTCACCGTCGAGGTCGCGGACGATGGTGAGGTCGGGCGAGTTGGCGATGTAGAGATCGCGGCCGTGCCACGCGAGGCCCTGGATGCAGTTGAGGCCGCGGGCGAAAGTCTTCGCGCGGTCGTAGATTCCGTCGCCGTCGGAATCGATGAGCATGACGACGGTGTCGCCGGGAGTGTCGGGCTTCGGGTTGCGATATTGTGGACCTTGGCCGACGAAAAGGCGGCCGCGCGAGTCAAAGGCCATCGTGCACGGATTGCGAATGAGTGGCTCACGAGCGACGAGCTCGACCGTGAAGCCGGGCGGGGCGACGGGAACCAGATTGTTCGCGGGCTCGGCCGCTCCGAGGAATGAAATTACACCACCGAGACACAGAGGCACGGAGAAGACCCTGAAGAGAAAACGATTTCTTGGTGTCTCTGGGTCTCTGTAGTTCATGATTTGATTCCGGGATAGAGTGATTGCTTTGCCGTTTCCGGTGCGAACCAGATGGCCAACATGCCAAGACCGTAGATCAGCGCAGCGGCGGTGCCGACCGCCGGATAGCTGCCACCAAACGCGGTGAAGAAGAATCCGGCGGCCAACACCCCCGCCGCGGTGGCGAAGCGGCCGACGTTGTAGGAAATCCCGCTGCCCGTGGCCCGGACGTGAGTGGGAAAAAGTTCGGGCAGGTAGAGCGGCAGCCAGCCAAAGAAGAGTGTCGCGACAAAACCCTGCGCGAAGACGACGGGGAAAAACGAAGGGCGCAGCGGCGCGGTGAGCTGGAACATCGCGACCGTGAGCACCAGTGAACCGAGGCTGATCAGGAAATACGAGCGCCGCCGGCCGAGCAGGCTCGCGATCTGCGCTCCGGTGAGGCTGCCCAAAATCGCACCGAAGGCCCACCAGCCCTGCGTCAGCGCCTTGTAATCCGTCTGGACCACCCCGCCGATTTTGTCGGCCCAAGGGATCATCCATTTGCTGGCCGCCCACGCGCCGATGAGTGGCACCGAGCCAAGCATGATGCCGACCAGCGTGATCTTGAGCAGGGTCGGTTGAAACAACTCACGCAGCGGCGCCGTTTTCTTTGTCTCTCCCGGCTGGCCGCGGGCGGCGAGCCACGTCCGCGACTCGGGCAGGAAAAACAGCACGATCAGTCCCAGCGCTGCCGGCGCAGCGGCGAGCTGAAAAAGCCAGCGCCAGTCAGCGGCAGTCACCGACCAGATCTGCGCCACCTGCGAAAGCAGCAGAATACCCGCGTTGATCGCGGCGCCCATCAGACCCGCCACGAGCGGCCGGGCCTTGTCGGGCCATGACTCCGCGACGAGCGCGACCGCGTTGGGCCACACGCCGCCGACGCCCAGGCCGACGAGAAAACGCAACACGAGCATCTGCTCCTGAGTTTTCACCCAGGCACCAAGACCGGCGAAGACGGAATAGAAGAGAATGCTCACGCCCATGGCGCGCGCCCGGCCGATGCGATCGCCGAGGCTGCCGAGCACAATTCCACCAATCGCCGCACCCAGCATCAGCGCGGCGGTAAAACGGGCGAACCAATCACCGCCAAGCGTCGAGGTGTAATCGGCGCCGAGCAGATCTTTGGAGACGGAGAGCGACGCGAGCGGCATCAGACCCAGCTCAAAGCCGTCGAACAGCAGCCCACCAAAGGCGGCGGAAAGGACCGCCAAACGCGCCCCACGAGAAAGCGGTTCAGTCATGGTTGATATTTTTTTGCGGTGAGGCCGCGCAAGACTTGGATCAGCGCGCTATTGTCGAGCGCTCCCAGGCCTGCCGCCTCCGCCTGCTCCAAAATCTGCCGGTGCGCCGCGCTGAGCGTCATGGGCAGGCCGGCCTGCACGCCAAGCTCGAGGATGAGGCGGACGTCCTTGAGATGCTGTGACAGCCGCGCGTCGGGCGAAAATTCCGAGCGAAGCATCTTTTCACCTTTCACGTCCATCGCTCGCGAATAGGCCGGGCTACGCCGCATCACGCGCAGCGCGAGGTCGGGATCAAGGCCGATCGCCTCGCCGAGCGCCAGCCCCTCGGCCAGCGCCGCGCGATTGAGACCGAGCACGAGATTCGTCACCAATTTCATCTTCGCGCCGGAGCCGGAAGGTCCGGTATGGAACGCCTCCTGCCCCAGTGTCGCCAGCACGTCGCCGCAGGCGGCAAAGGCCTCGGCGACGCCGCCAACCATCACGACCGCGACGCCGTCCCGCACCTGGGCACTGTTCCCGGAAATCGTGGCGTCGAGGTAGGTCACGCCACGAAGCGCGAGTTGGTGGGCCAATGCCGCCGTGGGCTCGGGATCACCGGTCGTGGTATCGATGATGATCTGTCCGGGGCGCAACGCCTCACCGGCCTCCGCGACGACCTGTGCCACTTCGCGATGCGACGGCAGGCTCAGAATCACGCGGTCGCAGCGACGCAGCACGTCCACCGCCAGCGCAGCCACTTGTCCGCCCGACTGGAGCAGCGCCTCACAACGCGCCGGATCAATGTCGCTGCCAACTACGGTAAATCCGCCGCTTCTCAATCGGTGCGCAAAAGCGCTACCCATCAGGCCAAGGCCGATCAGACCGACGGGCGCAGCGATCTGAATGGAGGTTTTCATGATAGTGCTTTGAGAGCGGCATGAGACTGCACTCGCCCAGCCCGGGCCGACTCCAACAAGCCGCAGCAATCCCCGATGACGCGCGGGCGCAATTTTTTCCGGACGAATTTTGTTCTCATGATCTGAAGGGGTGGTTGATCAGACGAGCGTTAGACTGATCGCCTCGGGCGCACAGAGGCGAGACGAGACTCCATCGGCAGCGCTCACCCGCAATTGCCGAATCATCGGAATAGGTTCAGCCGATCTACCAAACCGCGCCCTTCTAGCGAGCCCTTGCGCCCCACGAAATACTGCGTGCGTCTCTGCACTGTTTAGTTACAAACGAGCGCACTACCCGGCCGCGATCCCTGCGGTTGGACCGCGTCCTGCACCCCACCTGCCACCATGATCCCTGCTCTCATTGTCAACCTTGGCTCGCTCTGTCTCCTCCGCGCCGCTGTCCTCGTTGCCTCATTTTTCGCCGCGACCGCCTTCGCCCAGTCCACCGGCTCGGTCACCGGCGTCGTCACCGACAAGGCCACCAACGGCTATCTCGTAGGCGCCGAGGTGCGTGTCGCCGGCACGGATCTCGCCACCGCCACGGCCCGCGACGGCACGTTCGCCCTTGCGAATATCCCAGTCGGCAACCAATCGCTCGAGGTCAGCTATGTTGGACGCAAAACGAAAACCGTTGCCGTCAACGTGCGCGCCGGCGCGACCACCCCCGCCACCGTCGCGCTCGGCGACAGCGACGTGATCGTGCTCGAAGCCGTCACCGTCGAATCCGTCCGCGAGGGCCAGTCGCGCGCCATCAACCAGCAGCGCACGAGCAACACGGTGATGAACGTCATCTCCGCCGACGCCATCGGCAATCTCCCCGACAACACCGTGGGCGAAGCCCTCGCCCGTCTCGCCGGCGTGAGTGTCGTGGTCGACGGACGCTCCGCCTTCGCTTCGATTCGCGGGGCCGAAGCCAAGCTCAACTCCGTCACCCTCGACGGCGCGCATCTGAGTTCCCCGGCCAACGACGGCATCTTCACCACCAGTGGCACGGAGAATCGCGCCGTCGATCTGAGCACCATCCCTTCGGACATGGTGAGCAGCATCGAGGTGATCAAGGCCCTGCCCGCCGACCGCGACGCCGACTCGTTTGGCGGCCTCGTCAATCTCGTCACGCGCAGCGCGTTCGACCTTCCCGGCCGCAGCGTCAACGGCCGCGCCGAGTATCGTTACAACAGCCTCCGCAAAGATGACGGCTACGCGTTCAACTTTACCTACAGCGATGTCGTCGATGCGAAGCGCACGCTCGGCGTCACCGCCACCCTGTCCTCCTCCGACGAGAAATACGGGCAGAATGACTACGAGATCGCATATTTCGACAAGAGCATCGCCCCGGTAAACACCATCGCCGGCATCACCAACCAAGGCATCTCCGAGTTCGACCAACGCTTCCGCCGCATCGGCAAGACCAGCCTCGGCGGCAATCTCAACCTTGATTACAGGCCCGGCGAGACTTCCCAGTTTTACCTGAAGCTGTTTCACAACGGCAGCGAGACCGACGCCACGCGCTGGCGTCTGCGCCAACGCGGCTTCAACACCCTCGCCGCCAACTCCACCGATCTGCGCGCCACCGGCACCGAAGCCCGGATCACGCGCCGGCTCGATCAATCGATCACCCAACGCGACAACGACCGCTTGGCCTTAGGCGGCAAAACCACACTCCCCGCCGGCAACCTCACCTATGAAGTGAACTATGGCACCGCCCAGCTCGACGCCACCGCGCGACGCTTTCAGTTCGAGACCGCTTCCGCCGCGCTCCGGCGCGCCATGGATTGGGTCGTTGATCGCACCGACCCCGCCTATCCGCGGGTGACGATGACAAATCGCGCCACCGGCGAGAATTCACTTTTCCGCTCCCAGGACTTGGCCCTCAACCAAGTGCGATTCCATCGCGTGAAGGGCAACGACGAGGATCTCGTCGCTCAGCTCAACTACGAGTTCAACCAAAAGCTCGGTGACATCCCGGTGCAGTGGAAAGTCGGCGGCAAGTTTCGCGGAAAAGACCGCAAGCTCGACGGAGAAATCGCCGACTACGCGCCCGTGGGCACCGCGCCCACGCAGGCCACGTTCGCCACAGATTTCGAGCCACGGAACATCTTCGAGGGCCGCGTCGCGACGTTCGGACCGTATCCAAATCTCACCAACGTCTTTGCCACCGTCGCGCAAAACCCCAACGCATTCGCGTTCGTGCCCGGCGACGAGATCACGCTCCTCGCTATTTCGCGCTACAGCGCCGCCGAAAAAATCTCCTCCGGCTACGGTATGGGCACGGCCCAATTCGGCAAACTCCAGGTCGTCGGTGGTGCGCGCTACGAGCAGACCAAAGTCGACTACACCTACCGCCCCGCTCCCGCCACCACCGCGAACGGCGGCTCTTCCTACGGCAACTTGTTTCCGTCGCTGTTGCTGAACTACCGCTTCGATCGCAACCTCGTGCTCCGCGGCGCGTGGACGAACACGATGTCGCGCCCCGATTACGGCGACCTGATCCCCTACGAATCCTCACTCGATCCCGAAGGCCTGCTCAACCTCGACAGCGGGGCGCTCGTGCGCGTCTACAAGGGCAATCCGAAACTCAAGGCCCAGAAATCGATGAATTTCGACACGTCGCTCGAGTGGTATTTCCAGCCGACGGGCATGGTCTCCGTCGCGTTGTTCCGCAAAAATATTACCGACTTCATCTACAAGGGCGTATCCCGCGAGAGCCGTCCCCCGATCATCGTGGCGCTCTATCAGAACCTCAACGGCGCCGATCAGGACATCACCGGGACCGAGCTCACGTGGGTGCAGGCGCTCCCGATGTTACCCGGCCCACTCAGCGGTCTCGGGTTCAGCGTCAACGCCACGTTCATCCGCGGTGAGTCGGTCTTCCCGACGTTCAACGTCACGACCGGTGCGACCGGCACCCGCACGGAAAACTTCGTGCCGTCGCAGCCCAAGCGCGTCTACAACGCGCAAGTCTACTGGGAAAAATACGGCTTCACCGCCCGCGTGGCGGTGAACGTTACCGGCGAATTCGTGCGCGAAGTCGGCGGCCTCGCCGGTCAGGTCACCAACAACACCGCCACGCGTTGGGACGCGCAGCTTTCTTACCGCATCAGCCGGAATTTCACCGTCTTCGTCGACGGAAAGAATCTGAAACAAGAGTTGAAGCGCTGGTATGACAACACGCCCAACCGTCCCGAAGAGCTGGAATACACCGGCTGGAACGGCTCGGCCGGCGTGAAGTTCCGGTTCTGAGGCCCGCCATGCGCCGCGCGGATCGTGTAGCCCCGCGCGTGAGCGCGGGGACCGCCGGGACTCCAAGCGAGCGAAAATCTTTTCGCTCACGCGGCGGGCTGCGATCCGCGCTGATCGCTTTTGGTTTCGTTGTCTTTGCCACCGGCGCCACCGCCGCCGACTCCGCGCAATCGCTTTTCGCCGCCGCCGGCAACACCGACGACGAGACCGTCCGCCTCACTCATCTCCGCGCCCTCGCCGCGACAGACATCGCTCTGCTCGACGCGCCGACCCGCGCCGAACTCACCACCCTGCTCCCTGTGGTCGAGGCGTGGGCCGAGGGCCGTGCGCGCGCTATGCAGGATGTCGCGCGCGGCGAGGGTGAAGTTCATCGCTATCTCCATCACTTTTTCGAGAAAGCCACCCTCGCCTACTCACCCACCTTTCCCACTCCACCGCGAGCGACGTCCGCGCTTTATCCGCTGTGGGCCTTCTATCGCGCCCGTTTTCTGACGTGGGTGATGATCGAAGATTCGAGCGTGCTCAACGTGCCGGAGCGCAAGACGGCTTTCGTCGGCGAAGCGGAGCGCTGCTTCGATCTCGCGCACCGGGCCTTTCCAGAAAACGAACTTCTCCGCATCTACACGGGGAAAAATCTCCCCTCCTCCGATCTCACTGCCTCCGATGATCGCGCCCCCGCGTGGGCGAATCACCAGCGCCGCGCTCTCACGCAACTCCACCGCATTATTCGCTGGTGGATCGCCGAGCGCCAGCTCACCAACGGCGAGTTCGGCGGCAAGTGGGGCGACGATGTCGAGATGTGGCGTTGGTGGGCGCCCATTCTGATCGGCTTCGACGATCCCGTCATCAACGCGTCTCAAGCCCGCCTCGCGCGCGGCAACCTCTCCCGCCCCGCACTCGCCGGTGGCTACACGAGCCAACTTACCGACGTCGAACACACCGCCGAAGAAACCGCCGACACCCTCACGCCCATGCAACATGTCGCCGGCGACAATCCCGAGTGGGCCACGCGCACGCGGCGCCTGCTCGCGCTCGCCGACACCGTGTGGTGGGGCGACAACGCGCAGGGCAAACTTCAGTTCAAACACATCGACTTCAACCACGAGCGCCTCGGCCCTGACGCCGCGCGCGCCTACGACACCGGCTATCACGTGCGCGTGATGCAACCCGCGCTGCTCCTCTGGCAACGCACGCGCGATCCTGCGCTTGGTCACCCGCTCACCCGCTGGTTGCGCACGTGGGCCGAGGCCGCGTTAAGCACCGACAACGGCAAGCCCGCCGGCATCGTGCCCGCCGCGCTGCAATGGCCCTCGGGCCGCGTCGGCAGCAGCGAACGCGGTTGGATCGGACCGGCGATGGCGGGTGACGCGATGGAATCGCTCTACTCTTGGCCCGCCTATCCCGCCCGCGCGATGACCGTCGCACTACTCCAAGCGCACGCCCTCACCGGCCACCCCAGCTTCGTCGAACCCCTCCTCCGCATGGCCGAACTGCGCCGCGCCCATCTCGCCGCGGGCGATCCCGACGGCCCGGCAGGCAGAGCGACGTGGGCGGCGCACCGCCTCCCGCGCGTGATGAACGAGCCGCTCGCCAAATGGCGCCAGCTCACTGGCGACAATCGATTCGACGATCTCCTCCTCGCGGACGCCGGCAGCTACGTGCGCTTGATGATCGGCCGAGACAAGTCTGCGCTCACGCGCGATCTCGCTGCCACGGCGCGCTCGCTCAGCGTCAACTGGCCGATGTTCACCACCGAAGTGCGGTTTACCGATCGCGTGCTTTCGTTTCCGCGTTTCTGGCCGCGCACACTCGCGACCGGCCTGCCGCGCGTCGACGACGTTCTCCTCTACACCACTGTCACTGGCGACCCGGGAGCGGTGGAGGATTTCCCGCTCAACGGCGCGCGCTGGCACACCCTGCCGCTAGATCTCGCTGTGCTCGTCACCGAAAACCGCCGCGACCGTTTCGCCGCCGAACTGTTTCACTTCGGCGACCAGGAGCGACGCATGGACGTGAGCCTGCTCACACTCGAACCAGGTGACTACACGTGGCGCGTCGAAACCGCCACCGGACGTCCGCTCTCGAACGGAAAACGCACCGGCACGGTGGAGAATCGCCGCCTCTCGTTCGCAGTGCCCTCGCGAATCGAGTGCCGTGTCATCGTCGAACGCGCGCCCTGAAATTTCCGATGCCGCACTACGACGCGATTTTCCTCGGCACCGGGCACAACGCGCTCGTCGCGCAGGCCTACCTCGCCCGCTGCGGCCTGCGCACCCTGGCACTCGACCGCGCCTCTGCGCCGGGCGGCGGGTTGCGGACCTTGGAGAATCCCCGCTTACCCGGCTTCACGCATCATCCGCATTCGTTTTTTCACCGCGCGATCACCCGCATGCCGTGGTTCCGCGATCTCGAGTTGGAACGTCACGGCGTGCGCTATCTCCAGCCTGAACTCAACGTCGCGATGCTCCTGCGCGACGGCCGCGCCCTCGAATGGTGGACCGACCTCGACCGCACCGCGGCGTCCTTCGCGGAATTCTCTCCCCGCGATGCCAACGCACTGCGCCGCTGGACGGAGGAGTTCCGTCCGATCGTCGAGCAGATCCTCATCCCCGAGTCGCAAAGTCCGCCGCTGGAGCCGTCGCACCGCCGCGCGCTCCTCGAGCGCAGCGCGCTTGGCCGTCGTCTGCTCGAAGTCTCGGCGCTTTCTCCGCTGGAATTCGTCACGCGCGAATTCGAGCATGATGCCGTGCGCGCCGGCCTGCTGTTTTTCAACGGCCTCCGCGAAGTCGATCTGCGGCTCCCGGGCTTCGGCCACGCCATCCCGGCCCTGCTCGCCTCGCCCGCCAAAGCCCAGATGTGCATCGGCGGCTCCGGCAATCTCGCGCGCGGCCTCGTCGCCGACATCGCGGAACACGGCGGCGAAATCCGCTGCGGCGTGGAACTGCGCCGCATCGTCCTGCGCGAGGGCCGCGCTTCCGGCGTCGAACTCGCCACCGGTGAAATCCTCACCGCCGCCACCGTCGTCTCCGGCCTCAATCCGCAGCAGACTTTTCTCGATCTTCTCCCCGTTGATTCCATCCCTCCCGAGGTGCGTGCGAGTGCGGGGCGTTTCGATTACAACCTCCTCGCGCCGCTCTTCGCGCTCAACGTCGCACTCGCCGCGCCGCCGCGCTGGTCCGCCGCCATCCACCGGCCTGAGCTTTCTCACGCGCTCATGACCATCGTTGGGTTGGAGCGCTTCGGCCAGTTTCACGACATCGTCGCCGCCCACGAACGTGGCGAAATTCCCGCGACCGTCGCGTGGGGCGCGTGCCCGAGCATCTTTGACCCCTCCCAGGCGCCGCCCGGTAAGCACACCGCCTTTCTCTGGGAGAAGTTGCCCTACGCGCTGCGCGGCGACCCCCGCCACTGGGACACCGAACGCGAAATCCACGGCCGCCGCCTCCTGGCGCACTGGACGAGTTTCGCCCCCAACCTCGCTTCCGCGGTGCTCGATTCCTTTTCGTGCTCACCGCTCGATACCGAACGCGCACTGCCGAACATGCGCGGCGGCGATTTGCTGGTCGGCTCCTTCTCTCAAAACCAAGTCGGCTGGAACCGCCCCTTCGCCGGCGCGGGCAACTACCGCACTCCCGTGCCCGGCCTCTATCTCTGCGGCGGCTCGACGCATCCCGGCGGCAATGTCACGGGTTTCTGCGGCTACAACGCAGCGCGCGTCCTCGCCGCCGACGCCGGCAAAAAAATCTGGTGGCACCCGCCCGACCTCGAGAGCGGGCTGAGCGCTCTGCCGTAGCGTTTCGTCGCACCGCCAATCTCCACTCGCCCGCTGAGTTTACAACTCGTCCAGATCGAAGTAGCGCAGCACGTCCGGCAGCGTGAAGGACTTGATGTCTTTCGCGTCGTAAGTCCGCGTGCGCACAAAGTCGCCAAACTTGAAACCACCCGTCCATTCGCAGCTACGGATGCGCGGGTCGAGCGCGGTGGCGAGTTTGGCGTGCACGCCCGCGCGGCCCTCGGCGTGGAAGCGCACGTCGTCCCGCGCGAGTTCCGGCCATTCGGCCAGGACGTCCACCGCGCGCAGCGCCTCGTAGGTGCGCAGCGCCACCATGCTGTCACCGAGCCACTCGAGATCGTCCGAGAGTTTGTGCCACGTGCCGTAGAATTCCTGCATCGCGCCCGAGTTGATCGCGTCGGGCTGCAGCGGGCCCATGCCGGCCAGATTCACGACGAACACCGCCCGACCGCGCGCACACTCGGCTTCGATCCACTCCGTGTGACGTGACAGCGCAGCGGTTCCGTCGTCCCAAATCGCCACGGTCACGGGCTGGCTACCGGCCGGGCGTTCGCGCGCGCGGATCAACATGCCGAGGTTGCCGAGATTCGGCTGCGACCACCAAAACGCGATCTCGACGGTGAACTGGCCGACGGTCTGCCCGCGGGTGATGCGCCGCGGGTTGAGTGGATTGTTTTCGCGATCGCGGAAAACCTGCGGGCGCAGCCACGCGGTGGCGCGCGATTTCCTCTCGGCCGCCGTCAGCGCGGTGCGCGCCGCCTCGGCCGCCTTCAGCCGCTCCGCCGTGGCCTCGAACACAAACTCCGCATCCGCGATCTCCCCGCGCACTTGGCCGGACGCCGTGCACTGGATTTGCTCCAGCGGAAAGGGTTTCGGCTCAAAGCCGGTGAAGTCCGCGGCCCGGCCGGTCAGGTGCTTTGCAAAGAAAGCCGCCGCCGCCCGCGCGAGCTTCGGCGTGTAGGCGTGCGTGGAATCGTTCTCCACCAACTCCAGCGCCGCGCTTTTTCCGGAGATTTCCCAAATGCGCCGGTCGCGGGTCACGGTTCGCCGCGTGCCTTCGATGGGGAAAAAGTCAGACGTCACTGCGAGCACGCACACCGGCTTCGGCGCGAGCGCGAGGAGGATGTCTTCGTGGTCGTAGCCCGCGGCGGTGAAGCCGGGCCAGATTTGCTCGGCGTCCTGGGCCTGACCCGTCCGCTGATAGGTGTCGCGGTTCATGATGAACGTCACCGGCGCTGCCGCGGCCACGCGCGGATCGGCGAGCATCACGAGGCTCGTCTGCGTGCCGCCGCCGGAGTTACCCGTGACACCGATCCGCGCGGGATCGACTTCGGGACGGGTGAGGAGGTAGTCGATCCCGCGCATCGCATCGTGCAGGAAGTAGCGTGCGAGCGTGTCGCCGAGGAACCGCGCCTGCGCGCCCGCGTAGTCATGTTCGCGCGTGCCGGCAAGGATGGTCGGCCGCTTGGTGGCGGCCTCGTAGTAACTCAGCCGTTCGCCCTGCCCGATGGGATCCTGCGCCAGCACGATCAGGCCGGCGTGGGCCAGGGTCTGGCAGACGCTCTGATATTCGGGCGCCATCCTGGCGGTGGCGTGGTGGCCGCTGAGAAACAGCACGGCGGCGCTGCGCCCCGGTGAACGGTTGGACGGCAGGTAGAGATTGGCCGTCACGTAATGATGGGGCCGCGCTTCAAAAATGACCTTCTCGATTCGGAAGCCGCGGCCTTCGACGGTGCCGGTGATCCGCGGGTTCAAGGGTGTGTCGGACGGCGGCAGGCCGCCCAGATTGGCAATGACCGTGCGGCGAATCTCCTCCTGCCGCTGGCGCACCGCCGCTTCCGTTTTCAGTGCGTCGCGTTGGGCGTCGCCCGCGGCGATGGCGCGCCTCGAGCGCTCGTAGATGTAGTCCTTGAGCTGGCTGCCCGGATGCGCGTAGCCAAGGGTATAGCGATCGAGATCGCGAAACGGCGAGGTGGGAGTGGAGGGTTGGGCGTTGGCCAAACACCCGACGAGGGCGGCACCGGCCAGGAGCCCGGTAAGGCGGGGCAGGAGGGGATTCATGCGGCTAGTGATCGCGGAAGACGGGCGAGTTTTCAAGCTGGCACCGCTGGATTTGTGGCTCACGCTCCATCACTCATCCGCCAACACCGCCGCGACGGCCGGTGCGCCGCGGTTGCATTCTCGCCCCTCACCCCAATCCCGCCATGCCTCAGAAACTCGTTTCCGCCCTTGCCCTGATTGTCGTGCTCGCTGCGACCTCGCTCCGCTCCGCCGAATTGTTTGATGGCCAATCCCTCACCGGCTGGGAAGGCGACCTGAAATGGTGGCGCGTCGCCGACGGCGCCCTCACCGGCGGCTCCACCACGGAAAAAATCCCGCGCAATTTCTTCCTCGCGACCACTCGCTCGTTTCAAAACTTCGATCTCCGTCTGAAACTCAAACTCACCGGCGATCCTGCGACCGGCATGATCAACAGTGGCGTGCAGATCCGCAGCCTCCGCGTGCCCGCCGACACCGAGATGTCCGGCTACCAAGTCGACGCCGGTGACAAATGGTGGGGTAAACTCTACGACGAATCCCGCCGCAACAAAGTCATCGCCGAACCCATCGATGCCCCTGCCGCCGATGCCGCCGTGAAAAAAGGTGACTGGAATGAATACCGCATCCGCACCGAAGGCGCCCGCATCCGCGCCTGGATCAATGGCGTGCCCACCCTCGACTACACCGAAGCGGACCCATCCGTCGCCCTCGACGGCAAGATCGCGCTCCAAATCCACAGCGGCGGCTTCGCCCTCGTCCAGGCCAAGGACGTCACCATCGAAGAACTCCCGCCGACCCCCGGCGCGCCGACGTGGGACAAAGTTGGCCACCCCAAACCGCGCGACCCCAACGCGAAAAAGAAAAAAGCCGCGCCAACGCCCGCTCCCGCGCCGACACAAAAATAACACGACAAGATTCGCTCGCGTGCCCGCTACTGCTCGCTCTCACCACCGCGCGCGGTGAGCCGATAGCACGACGCTTGAGCCACACACGGGGAGGCCTAAGTTTGGGACACTCCACTCCCTGAACCGTGAACTGCCGCTGAGGCGTTTCGCTGCGGAAATGTGGATATTCGTTGGGTGTTGGTGCTTGTTCCGGGCTTTCCATCCTAGCGCGGATGGGCAACTGATGATCGTCTTCCCACTTTTATTGCCGCAGGCAAGATCGCCCAGCCCCAACAAAAAATGCCCACGACCATCGCCATCCTCGGCACCTTCGATAGCAAAGGCACGGAACACGCGTTTATCGCTGCCGCCATGCGCCGCGCCGGTTTTTCCCCGCTCCTGATCGACGTCGGCAGTCTCGACGCTCCCACGATCACGCCCGACATCACTCGGGCCGAGGTTCTCGCCGCGCTCAACTCGCCTGACGCTGCCGCAATTCTCGCCCGCCGCGACCGCGGCGAATGCGTCACGTTGATGGGCCGCGCCGCCGCCTCCCTCGTCACAAGTCTCCACGTGGCCGGTCGTATCCACGGTATCATTTCACTCGGCGGCGGTGGTGGCACCGCCATCGCGACGGCCGCCATGCGCGCGTTGCCCATCGGCTTTCCCAAGCTGATGGTCTCGACGCTCGCGAGTGGCCAGACTGCGCCCTACGTCGGCACGACCGACATCACGATGATGCCCGCGATTGTAGACGTCTCCGGCATCAACCGTGTCTCCCGCGCCATCTTCACCAACGCCGCCGGCGCGATCGTCGGCATGGTCGCCGCTGCCGAAGCCTGCCGGACGGCCCCGCCCGTGTCGGCCGAAAAACCCCTCATCGTCGCCAGCATGTTTGGCAACACGACCGCCTGCGTGACCGAAGCGAAGCGCTTGCTCGAAGCCGCCGGCTATGAAGTCCTCGTCTTCGCCGCGACCGGCAACGGCGGCCGCGCCATGGAAGCCCTCATCGCCAGCGGCCTCGTCGCCGGTGTGCTCGACATCACGACCACGGAGTGGGCCGATGAACTGGTCGGCGGCGTCCTCACCGCCGGCCCCGAGCGCCTCGACGCCACCGCCAAGGCCAAGATCCCCGCGATCATCGCCCCGGGCTGCCTCGACATGGTGAACTTCGGTGAGCGCGCCTCCGTCCCCGCGAAATTCGCCCACCGTCTCTTTTACCAACACAACCCGCAAGTGACGCTCATGCGCACCACGCCCGAAGAGTGCGCGCAACTCGGCCGCATCCTCGCGGAGAAAATCAACCGCTACACCGCGCCCGTGACCGTGCTCTTTCCCCGCCGCGCCATCAGCGTCATCAGCGCCCCGGGCAAACCCTTCCACGACGTCGCCGCCGACACCGCGCTGCTCACCGCCCTGCGCACGCACCTGCGCCCGGACATTCCCTTCCGCGACCACGACACCGAGATCAACGACCCTCTCTTCGCCCGCGCCTGCGCGGAGGCTTTGCTGGGTCATCTCGCGGCCCGCCGAGTGTAGCGCCACAGCATTTGTCACCGCCGTTGGCGGTAGAGTGAAGGCGTCACACCCACACACCGCACAAACGCCCGCGTAAACACATCGTTGCTCCGGTAGCCAACGCTCGCCGCAATGTGCTCCAGTTTGTGCTCGGTCGTCTCCAACACCCCTTGCGCCCGGCGTATCCGCATGTAGGTGACATGCTCCATCGGCGTTCGCCCAAACTCCCGCCGGCACAACCGCCGCAGATGCTCCGCGCTCATATGACAGCGCTCCGCCAGCGAAGTCAGTTTCCAGTCGTGAGCGAGATCGTCGGCGACCACATCCCAGAGCTGCCCCACCCGCGAATCGCTGTGCCACGGTCGCGCCGCGCGCAACGCCAGTCCGTGCAGCAAGCTGACCCAGTGATGCAGCTGCGCCGCGTCCCGCTCACGGTCCCATTCCCGGTGCAGCCCCCGCAGCACGTGGCCAAATTCCTCCGCACCTGAAAGGACGCGCAACGGGGCCGACGCGCCCACGAGCGGACTCACCCACGACGGTTCGTCGTAGCGCACCCACGCAAACACCCACCGCTGGCCCGGCGTGGCCACGAGTGCATACAAGACCCGCGG
>SIBG01000008.1 GCA_009695305.1 Opitutus sp.
GTCGCGGGAAAATCCTCACCAATCCCAAGCTCCGGGCCGGACCGCCAAGCCGGTCCGTCCCTCCGCTTAGGATTGCCAACCACCACCGCAGTCATCACATCAACCAACGCTGCGGACTAACATTCCACCTGGCCCAGTTTTCGGGACCCGCTCAAACTGCAGCGGCCAGCTGCGCGCCGCCGCCAGCCGGGCTCTTCGAATTTTCGTGTCGCTCCGCCGCTCCCCCGCTTCAGCCTTTCAGCCGTTCAGTCCTTCAGCGTTTCGTCTTCCCGTGTCCTCCTTTCTTCCGAAAAATTTTGATTCGCGCCGACCCGTCGCGCTGATCGCCGGCCAAGGCCTCTACCCAGGGCTGGTCGCCACGGCCGCGCGCCGCGCCGGCGTGCCGCTGAGACTCATCGCCTTCGACGAGGAGACGCCCCCCGATCTCGTTGCCTCATTTCCCGAAGCCGACCGCCGCACGCTGCTCGTCGGTCAGCTCGGCCAGATGCTCAAGGCCCTCCGCGATTTCGGCGCCGGCTACGCGATCATGGCCGGACAAATCACCCCGCGCCGCCTCTTCAAAGGACTGCACCCCGACCTCAAGGCCGTCCGCATCCTCGCCTCGCTCAAGCGCCGCAACGCCGAAACGATCTTCGGCGCCATCGCCGCGGAGATTGAGGCGATCCACGTCACCCTCCTCGACGCGCGGGCGTTCCTTGACGACCACCTCGCCGCGCCGGGCTGCATGACCGGCCGCCGTTTCCCCATCGACCGCGAGTATCTCGACCACGGCATCCAGATCGCGCGCGAATGCGCCCGCCTCGACATCGGCCAGGGCTGCGTCGTCCGTCACGGCACCGTCCTCGCCGTCGAAGCCTACGAGGGCACCGATGAAATGCTCCGCCGCGCCGGCGGTTTCAAAACCGACGGCACCCTCTTCGTAAAGACGGTGAAAGCCCGCCAGGATTTCCGTTTCGACGTTCCCTGCTTCGGCCAGCGCACGCTGGAAGCGATGCGTGAGGCCCACCTCGGCGCCGCCGCCCTCGAAGCGGGCAAGGTCATCATGCTCGACCGCACCGCTGTCATCGCGCAGGCAAAAACCTGGGGCATCAGCCTGCTCGGCTTCGAGTAGCGCCGTCCGCTAGGGCGCACGGTGCCCTCACCGCCCTTCGCCCGTCTTGCGCTTTCGCCCTGCTCCCCGCACCCTTCTCCCATGCAAAACGACGTCGCCGCCGTCATCATCAAGGGCGTGATGCCCACCGCCAACGGCTGCGCCGTGTTCCTCGGCAACGACGCCAAGACCTTCGTCATCTACGTCGATCATTCCGTCGGCAACGCGATCCAAATGACGCTCAACGGCGTCAAGAAAGAACGCCCGCTCACCCACGACCTCATCGGCAGCGTGCTCCTCGGCCTTGGCACCACGCTCGATCACATCGTCATCAACGACGCGCGCGAGGGCACGTTTTTCGCCCGCATTCTCCTCCGCATGGAGAACGAGCTCGGCAAGAAAATTGTCGAACTCGACGCCCGCCCGAGCGACTCCATCGTGCTCGCCCTCCAGCAAAAGCGCCCCATCTACGTCGCCCGCGCCGTCTTCGACGGCGTGGAGGACATGTCCGAAATTCTCCAGCGCGTGCTGAAGCAGCAAGCCGAGGAAGGCGAGTCCGGCGCGGGCGCCGAGGACAAGTGATGTATGGTCATATTGAGCGCAGCGAAGCATCCATTGGGACTTTCCGCGCACCTGACGGAGTCGAGTCTCCGGTTGGATTCTTCGCTCCGCTCCGCATGACACTTTGAAAGCCATGCCCGCGACTCCGCCATTTTCCACGTCTCCCCTTCCGCCTCCGCTCCTCCCCAGCCAGCCGCTCACGGCCCTCGCGCCGATGCAGGATGTCACCGACCTCGCGTTCATGCGGGTTATCGCGCACTACGGCGCCCCGGATTATTTTTTCACCGAGTTCTTTCGCGTCCACGCGCACTCGCGCCCGGAAAAGCACATTCTCCGCTCCATCGACGAAAACACCACCGGTCGCCCCGTCTTTGCCCAACTCATTGGAGAAGACCTCGGCCACCTCACGCGCACCGTCGCCGAACTGCTGCGCCACCGCATCGCCGGGATCGATCTCAACCTCGGCTGCCCCGCGCCAAAGGTTTACAAGAAAAACGTCGGCGGTGGTCTCCTGCGCGATCCCACTCGCGTCGGTGAAATCCTCGCCGCTCTGCGCGCCGCCGTGCCCGGCCTCTTCACCGTGAAGATGCGCCTGGGCTTCGATGACACCGCGCACTTCGACCGCCTCCTCGATCTCATCAACGAGCACCGCGTCGATCTCCTGAGCGTGCACGGCCGCACCGTGAAGGAAATGTATCGCAGCGAGGTTCACTACGATTTCATCGCCCGCGCCGCCGCGCGCGTCCGCTGCCCCGTGTTCGCCAACGGCAACATCACGTCCGCCGCCCGCGCCGTCAGCGTCCTCGCCGAGACCCGCGCCGCCGGCGTGATGCTCGGCCGCCACGCCATCCGCAATCCCTGGATTTTCCGCCAGTGCCGCGAGCAATTCGCCATCACTCATGGTGCGTCAGCGCCGGTAGGGCGGGTTATCCCTAACCCGCCGCCTCCGATTTCCGCCGCCGACCGGCGCGTTAAGGATCACACGCCCTACCCGCCGGCCATCTTCCGCCCCGCGCTCGCTGACGTGCGGGAGTATGTGGAGCGCCTCTATCGTGCGACGCAGGCGCCCGGCCTGCCCGAGCGCGACCACGTGAATAAGATGAAGAAGTATCTGAACTTCGTCGGCCAGAGCGTGGACGCCACCGGCGCCTTCCTCCACGACATGCGCCGCGCCGAATCCGAACTCAATCTCTTCGCGATCTGCGACCGCCATTTGCTCTCCGAGCCGACGCGCGCGTTTTCCTCCGAGCCTTACCCCGGCGTGATCGCCCGGCCAAATTGCGAAACGCCCATCGTCGTCGCCGATGGGTGCTCGCTCGAGACGATCACCGCTTAGCGGCCCGGCCATTTTCCCCACCCCCTAGCCAATGACCCCATTGCCCTGTCCTCGTCTCACGCTGATTCTCCTCACGCTGGCGGTTTCCGCCGCGCCGCGCGCGCGCGCCGCCGAGGGGGTCGCAACCGCGCTCACGCTCGAACAGATCATGAGCGACCCCGATTGGATCGGTCAGGCCCCCGAGCAACCGTTCATCAGTGCGGACAGCCGCCACGCGTATTATCAACGCAAGGAAAAGGGTTCCGAACTTCGCGCGCTCTGGCGGGTCCCGCTGGTCGGCGGCGCGCCCGAAAAGCTCGCGCCCACCGACCGGGCCGCCGCGGAATCAGCCGAGCGTATCTTTACGCCCGACGGCACTCGCGCCGCCTGGCTCCAGCGCGGCAACGTTTTCTACACCGACCGCTTGCAGCCACGCCAGCTCACGCGCACCGGGGACGCGACGGCGCTGCTCACCTTCATCGGGACCGACCGCGTGGCGTTTCGCGCCGGCAAACGCCTCCTCGCCGTCGAGCTGGCCAGCGGCCTGGTCAGCCTCGTCGCCACCCTTGAGAGCATCGCCGATCCCGATGAGCCCGAGAAAAAGGAGCTGCTCGGCCAACAAGAAGAACGCCTCTTTGACGTCGTCCGCCTCCGCGAAGAGCGCCGCCGCGCGCGGGTCGAAAACGATCGCGAACTCTCCCGCCAACCCGCCGGCTCACCCCGTCCGCTCTATTTTGGCAAGAACAAGGAAGTGCGCACGGTGAGCCTCTCGCCGGACGGTCGCACCTTGCTCGTCGGGCTGATCGCCGCGGATCTTCGCGGTCGGCGCGAACACGTCGCCTCATTCGTCAACGCCGATGGCTACACCAAATCGGAGGACGCTCGCACCGATGTCGGCACGGACAAGCCACGCGAAGAGTCGTTGTTCCTCATCGATCTCGCGACGGGCAAACGACGCCCGGTCGTTCTCACCCAGCTCGCCGGCCTCAATGACGATCCCCTCAGCGACCTGCGCCGTGCGGCCACCGCGCGAAAGAAGGCCGAGGCGGCGCAGGGAAAATCCCCGAAGGACGCTGAAGTCACAAAGTCATCCGCCGCGGACGAAAAGCCCGCGGTGGTCAGCGCCGAAAAAGACCAGAAGCCCAAGGCCCGCGCTGTCGCGGTCCTGGGCACCGGCGACAGTGGCGTGCGCTGGTCGACTACCGGTCGCCTCGCGATCATGCTGCTCGCCTACGACAACAAGGACCGCTGGCTCGCCGAGGTGAAACTCGCCGACGCTCAGGTGCACGCCTGGCACCGGCTCACCGACACCGCGTGGATCAACCGGACCAGATTCAATGAATTTGACTGGACCTCCGACGGCGCCGCCTTGTGGTTTACGTCTGAGGAAAACGGTTACAGCCAGCTCTACCTCGCGCGCGCCGATGGCATCCACCCGCTGACTTCGGGCCAGTTCGAGGTGAGCAGCGTCCAGCCCACGCACGACGGACGCTGGCTCTATTATCGCGCCAACGCGACCCGCCCGGGCAACCACGAGGTGTTTCGCGTGAAGCTCGACGGCACCGGCGGTGAAGCCGTCACTTCCCTCGGCGGCGACAACACGTTCGACCTTTCCGCAGACGGCGCGCAGGTGCTGGTCGTTCATTCCACGACGACGCATCCCGCCGAGCTCTACGTCCAGCCGTCCAGCCCCAGTGCTCCCGCGCGCGTCTTGACTGATTGCGTCACGCCCGAGTTCGTGAACCTCCCCCAGATCGCCCCCGAAATGATCGCGATCCCGTCGCGCGCGGGCCCACCGATCTATTCGCGGCTCTACCGTGGTCCGAGCGCGGCAGCCGGCTCGCATCCTGCCGTCATGTTCGTGCACGGTGCGGGCTACCTGCAAAACTCCCACGAGGGCTGGTCCTCAAGTTATTTTCACGAACACCTCTTCCACCAGCTTCTCATCCGCCGCGGCTATATCGTGCTCGACCTGGATTACCGCGGCTCCGCCGGCTACGGCCGCGCGTGGCGCACCGCGATCTACCGCCAAATGGGCACGCCAGAACTCGAGGACTACCTCGATGGCATCGAATGGCTCGCCAAAAATGCGTGGGTCGATCGCGCGCGCATCGGCATCTACGGCGGTTCCTACGGCGGCTTCCTCACGCTGATGGCGCTCTTCAAAACTCCTGACACGTTCGCCGCCGGTGCCGCCCTCCGGCCGGTCACCGACTGGACGCACTACAATCACAGCTACACGGCCGATATCCTCAACACCCCCGACCTCGATCCCGAGGCCTACGCGCGCAGCTCGCCGATCGAATTCGCCACGGGGCTCAAGCATCCGCTGCTCATCTGTCACGGCATGCTCGACGACAACGTCTTTTTCCAAGACAGCGTCCGCCTCGTGCAGCGGCTCATCGAATTGAAGAAGGACACGTTTGAAACCGCGATCTTCCCGGTCGAGCGGCACGCCTTCACCGAGCCGAACAGCTGGCTCGACGAATATCGCCGGATCTTCCGGCTGTTCGAGCGCGAGGTCGCCCGCCGCTGAGGCGGCGCGCTACTCGAGCCCCAACACCTTCCGCCCCGTTGGCGAAATCATCTGCGGCGTCCACTGCGGGTCCCAGACAATGTGGACCTTCGCGGACTCCACCGTCGGCAGCGCGGCGATTTTTTGCCGGGCATCCTCCGCAATCGTCGGCCCCATGCCACAACCGGGGGCCGTGAGCGTCATCTTCACTTCGAGCACATGTGCGCCCGCCAAAGTTTTTTCGATCGCGAGATCGTAAACGAGACCAAGGTCGACGATGTTCACGGGGATTTCCGGATCGAAGCACGTCTTCAGCGCATCCCAAACCGCTTGTTCGCTGAAGTCGCCCTCCGCCTTGAGGCCTGACTCCGCGGCCAGCGAAAATCCGCCGATCGCGCCCGCGTGCTCGCGCGCGATGCGAAACAGTCCGCGGTCGGTGCGAACCGTCACATTGCCACCCAGCGTCTGCGCGATGAATACGTCCGTGCCGGCCGGCAGCGTCGTCGCGTTGCCGGCGGGAATCAGCGTGGCCGGGCAGTCGTGAGTGAGCGTGTGGGTCATGGCGCGGGCGTTCAGCGAATGGCCAGCTCGAGCGGCAGCCGCGCGTAGATCCCCTGCGGATCGTTGAACGATTTCAGCACCTTTAGCTCCCGCTCGATCCGCTGCGCGATTTTCGCGCCGATACCGCTCGCCCGCGCGTTGTTCGGCGTGACTTTTTCAATGAGGTCCTGAATCGCCTCGAACAATTCTTTTGGCCGCGGGTATTCCACGAGCCGGTAATTCGAGCCGAGGTGCGCCTGCCCGGCGGCATACGCGATGGCGGCATCGAGCCCGCCGAGCTCATCGACGAGCCCGAGCTTCTTCGCCTCCGCCCCGGACCACACCCGGCCCTGCGCAATCTCCTCGACGACCTCGCGCTTCAGCTTTCTCGACTCGGCGACCTTGCTGACGAACTCACCGTAAATCCAGTCCACCATCCGCTGAAAGACCGCCATCTCCTGTTCCGACTTCGGCCGCGTGATCGTGATCGCATCGGCAAACTTGCCCGTCTTCACGCTGTCGAAGGTCAGGCCGAAATCGTTGGCGAGTTTCTTCACGTCGAATTGGATCCCAAACACCCCGATCGATCCCGTGATCGTCGTCGGTTCGGCAAAAATGCGATCACCAAAGGCGGCGATCCAATAACCCCCCGACGCCGCGTAGCTGCCCATCGAGACAATCACGGGTTTCACCTTTCGGGTCAGCCGGACTTCCCGCCCGATGGTCTCGGAGGCGGCCGCGCTGCCACCGGGGCTGTTCACGCGCAGCACGACGGCTTTCACGTCGTCATCCTGCCGGAGCTTGCGCAGCTCGCGGGAAAATTTACTGCCGCCGACATCACCGCTGTCGCCCTCGCCGTCCACGATGTCGCCCTCGGCATAGACCACTGCAATCCGCCCGCGACCGGCAGACTTCCCGGGCTCCCCGGTCTTCCCCTTGGGCAGATCGACCACGTCCTTCGCGAGCTTCGCGTAAGCCGGCAGCGTGATCTGCTTGAACCCCTCCTTTGAGCCCTTGCGGCCGGTCTTCGCCTTGAGTTCGTCAAAGATTTCGTCGCGGTAGGCCACGCGGTCCACCAAGCGGCCCTGCTTCGCCGCCGCGGGGCGGATGATGCCTTCGGCATCAACGATGGCCTGGATTTTTTCCACGGTGAGGCCCCGGCTCGGCGCCATCTCACTGAGCAGGCCGCCCCAGATGTCGTTGAGAAGTTTTTGAATCTGCTCGCGGTTCTCGGCACTCATGTCCTTCCGCGTATACGGCTCGACGAAGGATTTGTATTTGCCGACGCGGGTGACCTGCACGCCGATGCCATATTTCTCAAACGCCCCGGCATAAAACATGGGCTCGCTCGCGAGGCCGGGCATCAGGATCAAGCCGTAGGGATCGATCACGAGATCGCTCGCGGCCGAGGCGAGGTAGTAGTCCTTCGTGGTCGCGTTGGTGAGATAGGCCAGCACCGGCTTACCCGAGGTCTTGAAGTCGGCGAGCGCCGTGCGCACTTCCTTCAGCGCGGCATAACCTGAGCCGAGCGCCGCCGGCGTGAGGTCACCCGTGATAAACACTCCCGCGATCTTGTCGTCCTTCGCGGCCGCGCGCAGCGCGCGCGTCACCGTGCGGACCTGCAGCGTGTCGTTGTGCTCACCCCCGAGCGCGCCGAAATCGATCGGTGGCGGTGCATCGGTGATGTTGGTCGACAAATCGAAGACGAGATACGAGCCGCGGGCCAGGCTCGGCGCCGAACTCTCACCCCCGCCCCCCAAGGCCATGATGGCGCCGATCAAGCCGATGAAGACCAACAGGCAGCCGCCGGAAAAAACGATCAGCGCCACCAGTGCGCCCAGCATTGAGGTGAAGAAATTTTTCATAAAGTCGGGCGCACCCTACCCGCTTTCGGACGTTCCTCCAGTCGAAACGACACCATTCGCGCTTAACCGCCGATCACCGGTGCCGATCATACTCCGGACGGTCACCTCCCGGCGCGCACGATCATGTTGCGCCGCGCCACGGTCTGCCCATCTTCCCACCACTCATGAGCGAGAAAAAGGACCTCCTCACCACCAACCGCAAGGCCCTCACGATTAATCTCAACGAGGCCCAATACGGCACGTTCGCCGAGATCGGCGCCGGGCAGGAGGTCGCCCGTGTCTTTTTTCAGGCGGGCGGCGCCTCCGGCACCGTGGCGAAAACGATCTCCGCCTACGACATGACGTTTAGCGATGCCATCTATGGCAAGGCTCCGCGCTACGTCTCGCGCGAGCGCCTCGGCCTGATGCTCGACCACGAATACTCGCTCCTCCGTGAACGCCTCGCGGCCCAGCGCGGCGACCGCACGACCTTCTTCGCGTTCGCCGACACCGTTGCCACCAGGAGTTTCAAGGGCACCGGCGAAGCCCATGGCTGGATGGGCATGCGCTTCCAGACTGAGCCCGGCGGCCCACCGAGCGAGATCGTCCTCCACGTGCGCATGTGGGACAAGGAAAACGTCCTCCAACAACAGGCGCTCGGCATCGTCGGCACCAACCTCATCTACGGCGCCTTCCACTACCGCGAAAATCCCCGCGAGCTCATCGAGTCCCTCCTCGACAACCTTAGCGCCGACCGCATCGAGGTCGACATGCTCAAGTTCAGCGGCCCCGCGTTCCACCACGTGGACAACCGCCTCATGTCGCTCTGCCTCGTGCAATCCGGCCTGACCAACGCCGTCATGTTCGGCCCCACCGGCGACGTCCTGCAGCCGTCCGAGGTGCTCTACAAGAAGGCCATCCTCGTCGAACGCGGCAGCTTCCGCCCCGTCACCCACGTCAACGTCGACATGCTCAACTGCGCCACCGCCCAGTTCGTCCAGGAACCGGCGGTCAAGGGCAAGGAGGTCATCGTCCTCATGGAAATCACCATGAATAACCTCCTCGCCGCCGGCGAACTCGACGCCCCTGATTTCCTCGCGCGCGTCGATTTGCTCGGCGATATCGGGTTCACCGTCCTCATCTCGAACTACTCCGAATATTTCCGGCTCACCTCCTATTTCCGCCGCTACACGAAGGAGATGATCGGCGTTGCGATGGGCATCAATAACCTCATCGAGATCTTCAATGAGAAATACTACGAGAACCTCGAGGGCGGCATTCTCGAGTCGTTCGGCCGACTCTTCCGCCACGCCGTCAAACTCTATGTCTATCCGATGCGGCAGGAGGCTTACGACAAATACCTCATGACCGGCCAGGCCGTGACCGCGCCCGGCGCCACCGGCAATCACTCCTTCGCCTCGAGCGTGTTGATCAACGCCAAGAATGTCCAAGTCGTCGACCACTTGCGTAATCTCTACAATCACCTCCTCGAGAATCACTACATCGACAGTATCGTCGGCTTCGATCCCGACATCCTCAACGTGTTCTCCCGCGACGTCCTCCGCCGCATCAAGGACCACGACGCCTCGTGGGAAAAAATGGTCCCGGGGTCCGTCGCCACCGCGATCAAACGCCGCGGCCTCTTCGGCTACATCGCGCCCGCCATCGCCACCCTGTAGGCCGCGAGCTTGCTCGCGCTCGAACGGCCGCCCATTCTCCGCGGTGGAGCGCGTTGACCTCAACGCGCTTTCACCGAATCATCGCGTCTGTCTGCCCCCATGCTCACCCCACTCGCTCCCGACCTCTGGGAACTCGACGCCCCACTGACCGTCCTCGGCATGGCACTCGGCCACCGCATGACCGTCGCACGCCTTTCCGATCACTCGCTCTGGATTCACTCCCCCGTCGCTTATACGCCCGAACTCGGCGCCAAACTCGCCGCGCTCGGGCCCGTCGCGCACGTCCTCGCGCCGAACTGCGTGCATGACACCTTTCTCGAAGGCTGGTTCGCCGCTTACCCGACCGCGCGCTTTCATGGCGCGAAGGGTTTTTCGCGCTACCGCCCCGACTTGAAATTCACCGACCCACTCGGCGACACTCCGCCACCCGCGTGGGCCAGCGTCTTCCACCAGCACCTCATGCGCGGTGCGCCGCGGCTCAACGAAGTCGTCTTTCTTCACCGCGCCAGCCGCACGCTCATCCTCACGGACCTCGCCTTCAACCTCGGCCCGGACCTGCCGTTCCTCTCCCGCGTGCTCCTGCGGATCAACGGCTGCTACGACCGATTTGCCTGCTCCCGCCTGCTGCGCTCGACCATCAAGGACCGCGCCGCCTTCCGCGCCTCGCTCGATCACGTGCTCGCCTGGGACTTCGACCGCATCGTCCTCAGTCACGGTCGCAACCTCGACTCCGCCGCCAAGGACACGCTGCGACTCGCCTTCGCCTTTCTCTAAAGCAAAGTAGCGGGTAGCGGGCATCTGTGCTCCTCGCACTTGGCTTTCTACTCGCCACCCGCTACCCACTGTTCACTACTTTTTGGGCCCATGCGCTTCCACAAATACCACGCCCTCGGTAACGACTACATCGTCCTCGACCCGCGCGATTTTCCCTCGTGGTCTCCCGCCCCCACGGTCGAACAGATCCGCGTCGTCTGTCATCGCAACTTCGGCGTCGGCTCCGACGGCATCCTCTGGGGCCCGCTGCCGTCGCAGCAGAGCGAGTTCGGCCTCCGCATCTTCAACCCCGACGGTTCCGAGGCCGAAAAATCCGGCAACGGCCTCCGCATCTTCTCTCGTTATCTCTGGGACCAAAAGCTGGTGAAGAACCCGAACTTCACCGTCGAAACGCCCGGCGGCCACGTGCAAGTCGCGATCAAAAACGGCGGCCAGCTCCTCACCATCGCGATGGGCAACGTGAGTTTCTCCTCCGAAAAAATCCCCGTCGTCGGCCCGCCCCGCGAAGTGCTCAGCGAAAAAATCAAAATCCTCGACCGCGAGTTCACCTATAACGCCGCGACGATCGGCAATCCGCACTGCGTGATTCCACTGCCAGAGATCTCGCCCGCGCTCGCGCACAAATACGGCCCCCACCTCGAGACGCACCCGAATTTCCCGCGCAAGACCAACGTCCAATTCCTCCGCGTGCTCGACCGCGCGAACATCCAGATCGAAATCTGGGAGCGCGGCGCCGGCTACACGCTCGCGTCGGGCAGCAGCAGCAGCGCGTCCGCCGCCGTCGCCCACCGCCTCGGCCTCGTCGACCGCTCCGTCACGGTGCACATGCCCGGCGGTCAGATCGGCATCGAGATCGGCGATAACTTTTCGATTAGCATGACCGGCACCGTCAACAAAGTCGCCGAAGGCACGATGCACCCGGAACTGTTCGCGGTGAAAGTGTGAGCGATCCGCCCGTCATTTGCGGTCATCATACCAGTAACTCTGGATAAAACTCCTGAGTCCCGCGCGACCGCGCAACAGGCGCAGCGGCATCAGCGCGGTCTGCCACAGAAAGTGCCAGTCGCCGTGACGGTCGAATTTGCGCGCCGAGGTTATCGTCCTCGCCGCGTCCGTCCGCACGAATTTCTGTCCACGGCGGCGCCCCAGCCGTTTCAACCGCAGCAACAAATCCACGTCCTCCCCCGCGAGCAGTTCTTCGCGATAACCTCCAATCGCCTCGAAATCTTCGCGCCGACAGAATACGACTCCCGTGTCGACCGCGAGCAGGCGCGTCATCGGCACCAGCAGGGCCCACATCACCGCAATACCAATCGACATGCGTTCCATGCGCACGCCCGTGGCGCCCACCACGCACCGTCCCGCCTCCATCACCCGCTCAATTTCATCGAACGTCGCCTCGTGCACGATCGAGTCGGCGTCCACGAAGCACAGCACTTCCCCGCGCGCCGCCCGGGCCGCGCCGTTGCGGGCAGCAGCGATGGCCCGCGTCATCACCTCCACCACCACACACCCGCGCGCCCGGGCAATTTCTCCCGTCGCATCGGTCGACCCATTGTTGCCGACGACGATCTCCACCGCATCGGCTCCACCGCGATAGCGCGCCCGGGCCACGTCGAGGCTGTCCAGCAAACGCGGCAACAATGCCACCTCATTGTAGGCCGGAATGACGACCGAGAACACCGGCGCTTCAATCGCAGCTCTCGTTGAGTGGTCCACGCGGTCGGAGTCTGTCTTCTCGTGCCGCGCGGTCACGAACAAAGCCGGAGTTTACCCCGGTTTTCACGAAAATCGATCTCTGTTCGCCGGCCGGGTTTTTCTAAATTCGCCCGATCCGCACCGCCGCCGGAAAACAGTTTGCCGGAAGCCACGCGCGGCCATTACCTTCCGCCCGTGCTTGGCCGGCTCGCCGATTTTTTTCGCCTCGTCTGGGGCCTCCCTTACTGGAACACGCGCAAAGCCTGGTTCCAGCTTCGCCATGGGCGCTCGCGCTGCCCCTGCCAAAACCCGAGCGATTCCGGCCGCGCCTTCGAGACGCACTGCGATGCCTGCCTCCATTGGGATAGACCGGTGCGCTTCGTTCGAGTCTGCCCTCTGCTCATCCAGACAAAAAACGGCCTGCGCTGCGCCGCGAACACCGCCGACGTGCGTCCGTTTTGGGGCCAGCTGGTGCGTTACTACGGCGGCACGCTGGCGGCCCTTTACCTCGCGGGCGCGCTCGGGGTTTTTGTCTTCCTGCGGATCGTCGGCTATCCGGTCAGCATCGTGCATGTGACGTGGCCGGGCCTGTGGTATCGCGTGCCGCAGGCGCGCAGTTGGTTCTACGCCGAAAAATCCCAGCGGGCGTTCGCCGCGGGCCAGACCAGCGAGGGGCTGCTCTACCTCGCCACCGCCTACGAGTTCGATCCCGCGAACTACGGGCTCGGCCTGACGCTCGCCAAGAACTACCAGGCCGGCCAGCCGCGCGCCTCGGATCAAATTTTCCAGCGCCTGCGGCGCGACCATCGGGCGCAGCGCGACCTCACGGCCCAGGAGTTGTTTCGCGCCCTCCTCGCCCGCGGCGACTTCGACAAAATCGCCGAGCTCACCCACGACGAAGCCCTCGCCGACCCCACGCACGCCAACGTCTGGATGCGCGCCCTGCTCTTCGCCACGCGTCAGACCCGCGACGACGCCCCGCTGCACGCGCTCCTCGCCGACCAGTCGCCCGCAGCCAGCCCCTGGCACCAGCTGATCGAAATTGAGCTACTCGTCCGGGCCGACCGCCGACGCGAGGCCCGCGCCGCGCTCGACCGCCTGTGGCCGGCGTCCGCTCCGGCCTTCACGCTCTTCTACCGGATCACGCTGCTCACCGCGCTGGGCGACACCCTGGCGGCCCAGGATCTCCTCGTGCGCGATTCTGGCCGACTCGATCTGGAAGCCCGCCGCACGCTCCGGCTTGAGGCACTGGCCGCGGCCGGCGCCACGCAGCTCCTCCAGCGCGAAATCGATGCCCTCCTCGGACCGCGGCTGACTCTCGCGCTCATCAAAGATCTCTGCGCGCATCTGATTCGCCGGCCGAACCAGGAAATTTTCGCGCAACTCTGTGCCAAGGTCGAGCGCGACCAACTCGCGCTCAACACCGAAAGCGCCGGAATCTGGTTCACGCTGCTCTGCACGGCGGGCGCGATTGGCGACCACACCCGGCTGCATGCCTTCGTCGTCTCGCTCAAGCAGGCCTCGAACACTCCTTTCCTGGCGCTCAACGCCATCGAGTCGTTCTTCCGGAGCGATCGGACGACGCGTCGCGCGACGGGTTTTCTGCCCATCCTGCCGCTGGAGATCAACTACGCCTTGATTGAGCGCTTTTCCGGTCCGGCGCGCACTCCCGCTCCGGCGAAAAAACCATGAGCGCCGCTCGCGTTTCAGACCCATCGAGCGGCCCGCCGCCCACCGCGTTCACGCGCCTGCCGCGGCTCGCGCAGCTCAGCGTCGCCGCGCTCGCCGTCTGCGTCGCCGCCCTGAGCGTGCAGCTCTGGCCCGAGTGGCGGCACAACCCCGACCTCTCGCACGGGCTGTTTATGCCGGTCATCTTCCTGCTCCTGCTGCACGAAAGCCGGAGCGCCGGAGCGCCCCGCTGGCTGTCCGCCGGGCGCGGGTTCAACACCACGTTCGGCGGCGCGTTGCTCGGCGGACTGCTCGCTCTCGTCGCTGCTGGACTCTACGCCGCCGCGCTCGCCTGGTCGCACGCCCTGGTGAGTTTCTCGCTCACGTTTTCCCTCGTGCTGCTGCTCACCGCGGGCCTCCTCGCCTTTGCCAGCGCGTCGGTGCGGTTTGTGCCGTTCAACTGGAGCTCCGTGGTCGCGCTCGTTCTCTGGCTCCCGTGCGCGCCCATTCCGCCCGGCACCTACATGCGGCTCACGCTGGGCTTGCAGCTGTGGGTCAGTGAAAACGTCCTTCGTGCGCTCCACCTGCTCGGGATCGCCGCCGCCCGCCACGGCAACGTCATCGAGCTCGCGCACGGTTCCGTCGGCATCGAGGAAGCGTGCAGCGGGGTGCGCAGCCTGATCTCGTGCGTGTTCGCGGGATTCTTTTTTTCCGCCACTTTGGTGCGCCGGCCGTCATCCCGCGCCCTCCTCGTCGCGCTCTCCGCGCCCCTCGCGCTCGGCATGAATTTTCTGCGCTCGCTCGCGCTCTCGTTGCTCGCCAACCGCGGCACCAACATCGCCGGCGCGTGGCACGACGTCACGGGCTTTGCCGTGCTCGCCGTGACCGCCGGCCTGCTCGGCGGTCTCGCCCTCCTCCTCGAGCACCGCGAAAAATCCCCCGCCCCGGTGGCGGCCGCGCCCGCGGTTCCCACCGAGGCTCAGCCCTCGACGCTCAGCGCTCAACTTCGCTTTCTCGCCGCCGGCCTCGCGCTCGCCGTCGCCCTTTTGATCGGGTTCACGCTCAACACCCGTCCGTCCGATCGCCGCGATGCACCGGTGCCCGATCTCCTCGCGGTGTTGCCAGCCTCCGCTGAGGGCTGGCGCGTCGAGACCAGCACGGACCTTTATCAATTCCGCGACACGCTCCAGACCGAAAACCTCGCGCAGCGCACCTATGTAAAAACGACCCCGGCAGGCGAGGAGGTGCGCATTGTGCTCTACCTCGCCTATTGGCGCCCCGGCCAGTCGTCCGTCAGTCAAGTCGCCTCGCATACGCCCGACGCCTGTTGGCCTGGCTCCGGCTGGGATGCCCTCCCTGTGGCCCAGCCGCGCGCGCAGCCGGTCGTCGCCGGTCGCGCGCTCGCCACGGCCGAATATCGCTCCTTCCGCCGCGAAGATTTTCCCCAGCACGTCTGGTTCTGGCACCTCTACGACGGCCGCCCGATCTCCTATCGCGATCCTTACTCCGCGAGCGAACTCCTCCGCATCGCCTGGCGCTACGGTTTCCGACACAACGGCGACCAGCTCTTCGTGCGCGCCTCCAGCAACCTCCCGCTGGCCGAAATCGTCAACGAGCCGCTGCTCGCGCAATTCTTTGCCCGCACGCAGCCCCTCGGATCGTGATCGGTTCGCTCAACCCTCATCGCCACCGCTCAACTTCCGCCCATGCCCCTGCCCGTCACCAAGCTCGAGATGAAGATTCTCGGCGTCCTCGCTCTCCTCATCGTCCTCGGCTTGATCGGTTTCGCCGTCTTGTAGGGCCGGCCCTGGCCGCCGCGCTCGCTCCCGCAAAACGCTCGCCATCCGCACGTCTCGTGCATCTTTTCTCTCCGCCCGAGCGTATGAATTGGAAATGTCCATCCTGTTGTCCTATCTGCCCGACGTGCTGGCCCTGGCCGTCGCGGAGTCGGACGCACCCGCGCGCCAACCGGCGCGCCGCCACCGGGTGAGTTCGCCCGCGGCCACCCCCCCGACCCCCGACGAGCGCCAGCTCGCCGACGCCCGCCTCTTGGGCCGCGTCGCCCAAGGTGATCGGACCGCCTTCGGCGAACTCTATGACCGCTTCTCCCGTCCACTTTACGCCACGGCGCTCCGCGTGGTGAGCGACGCCACCGAAGCGCAGGACATTGTCCACGACGTCTTCGTCACGCTGTGGGAAAAAGCCTCCAGCTTCGACCGCGACCGCGGCACGGCCTTCGCTTGGGCCGTCACTCTCGTCCGCCATCGCGCGATTGACCGTGTCCGCACGCGCCGCCGCCGCGCCGAGCTCCTCGCCGCCAGCGCCCCCGCCGACCTCGGTTATGAGGAACACGCCCCCGGCTCTTCTGCCGACGACCGCGCCCTACTGACCGATCAGGCCGGCGCCGTTCGCGCCGCCGTCGCGGAACTCCCGGTCGAGCAAAAGCGCGCGCTCGAACTCGCTTTCTTCAGCGGGCTCACGCAGCAGGAAATCGCCGCCCGACTTTCCGAACCGCTCGGCACCGTGAAGGCCCGCATCCGCCGTGGCCTCCTCAAACTCCGCGACACGCTCGCGCGCCGGCTATGATCGACGAACGCCACGAGGAACTCGCCGCGCTCCACGCCTTCGACCTGCTCGAAGGCGTGGAACTCGCGTCGTTCGAATCCGCGCTCGCCCGCGATCCTGCGCTGCGCGCCCTCGTCGCCGAACTCCGCGACACCAGCGCCGCACTCGCCCACACCGCCCCGGACGCCGCGCCGCCCGCCGCGCTCAAGGACCGCGTGCTCGCGTCCGTCAGCGAATCCAAAATCAAAAATCGAAAATCGAAAATAATTTCGTTCCCCGCGCTCGCCCCCTGGCTCGCCGCCGCGGGCTTCGCCGTCACTACCGCGTGGTTCGGTCAGCTCTATTTCACCAGCCGCTCGGACGCCGCCCTCCTCCGCGATGAGCAGGCGCTCGCCGCCGTCGCGCTCAAGGGTGCGCGCAACCAACTGGAGGCCGAGCGCATTTTCGCTCTCCGCCAGTTCACCGATCTCACGCAACAGGCCGGCGACACTGCGCGCCAGCTCGCCGTCGCGCAGCAGCAGCTCGCCGCCAAGGACCAGCTCGTCGCCGATCTCGGCACGCAACTGAAGTCCCAGGCCGATCTCGCTAATTTCAAGATCACCACGCTCGCCTTGTTGTTGAACAACACGCCGCAGGCCCTCGCCGTCGCCGTGTGGAATCCCGCGAGGCAGGAAGGCGTGCTCCAGGTGGAAAAGCTCCCGGCCCTCACCGCCAGTCAAAGCTATCAACTCTGGGTCGTTGATCCCCAGTATCCGAATCCCGTCGATGGCGGCATCTTCACGGTCGATCCGCAAACCGGCGATGCGCGCGTGCCGTTCAAAGCCCGGCAGGCGGTCGCCACCGTCGCGGCCTTCGCCGTCACGCTTGAGCGCAAGGGTGGCGTCCCCAAGGCCGAGGGCCCGTTCGTCCTCCTCGGCAAGTAGGGGTCTTGGGGTCGGAGCCTGCTCGAGTCGCGCCGCCGCTCGGCCAAGGCGGAGGCCGGCGATTTCATGTCCCGCCCGGCGCGTGATCTAAACTTGCCCTCCGCCCGCGCGCCACGAAGCTCCGTGCCTACATGATATTAAAACCCAAGGTCCGCGGATTCGTTTGTGTCACCGCCCACCCCGAAGGCTGCGCCGCCCATGTGCAGCAATGGATCGATCACGTGAAGGCCAAGGGGCCGATCGCCGGCGGGCCCAAGCGCGTCCTGATCATCGGTGCGTCCACCGGCTACGGTCTCGCCACGCGCGTCACCGCTGCGTTCGGCTCCGGCGCTGCCACGCTCGGCATCTTTTTTGAACGACCCTCCGAGGAGGGCCGCCCGGCGACTCCCGGCTGGTATAACAGCATCGCCCTCACCCACGCCGCCCGCGCCGCCGGGCTCTATGCCAAGAATCTCAACGGCGACGCCTTCTCCGACGACATCAAGCAACAGGCGCTCGCGCTCATCCGCGCCGATCTCGGCCAGGTTGACCTCGTCATCTATTCGCTCGCCTCACCTCGTCGCACCCATCCGACCACCGGCACGGTCCACAAATCCTGCCTCAAGCCCGTCGGTGCCTCTTACACGAACAAGACCGTCGATACCGACAAGGGCATCGTCAGCACCGTCACGATCGAACCTGCCAGCGACGTCGAGGTCGCCGACACCGTCGCCGTGATGGGCGGCGAAGACTGGGAGATGTGGATGAACGCCCTCTCCGAGGCGCAGCTCCTCGCCCCCGGCACCCAATCCGTCGCCTACTCCTACATCGGCCCCGAAGTCACGTGGGCGATCTACAAGAACGGCACCATTGGTCTGGCGAAAAACGATCTCGAACGTGCCGCCAGAAACATCGACTCGCTCCTCAAACTAAACGGCGGCGGTCGTGCTTTCATCTCCGTCAACAAAGCCCTCGTCACGCAGGCGAGTTCCGCGATCCCCGTGGTCCCGCTCTACATTTCGATCCTCTACAAGCTCATGAAGGCGCGTGGCACGCATGAGGGCTGCATCGAGCAAATCCAGCGTCTCTTTGCCACGCAGATGTATAACGGCCACAAGCCGAAGTTCGACGAGTCCGGCCGCGTGCGCGTCGACGACTGGGAAATGGTGCCGGAGATCCAGGCCGCCGTCCGCGCCATCTGGCCCGGTGTCACGACCGAAAACCTCGCGGAGCAAACCGACATCGCCGGCTACCGCACCGAGTTCCTGAAACTTTTCGGCTTCGGCCTTCCCGGCATCAATTACGACGCCGATACCGAGCCCCACCGGCCGATGCTGTAGGTTGCGCGCTCGTCGAGCAACGCCATCGAGGTAGGGCGGGTTATCCCTAACCCGCCGTCTCAGGATTCTCGCATGCGGCAAAGCGGCGGGTTAGCGATAACCCGCCCTGCGCTGCCCGCCACTGGAAAAACATCACGCCGCCCGCATCAGCCGCATGTCCTCCTGCCACACCGACTCCGGCCACTGCTCGGGATTGTAGTCGCCACCGTAAAAAATCTTCGGGAGCTTGGGACAAATCAGCGTCATGCGAGTCGTCATTCAGCGGGTCCGTGAGGCCCGTGTTAAGATTGCGGGCACCGTCACCGGGGAAATCGGCCCCGGCCTCCTCGTCCTCCTTGGTGTCGCCCAAGGCGACACCGACTCCGACGCCCAATGGCTGGCCGAAAAAATCGTCGCCCTCCGCATTTTCGCCGACGCCGAGGGACACATGAATCTCTCCGTCCGCGACACCGCCGGCGCTTTGCTCATTGTCAGCCAGTTCACCCTCATCGCCAGCACCCGCAAAGGCACGCGCCCCTCCTTCAACGATGCTGCGAAACCTGATCTCGCAGTCCCGCTCTATGAATCCTTCCTCCGCCACGCGACCGCCGCCCTCGGTCGTCAAGTCTCCACCGGCCAATTCGGCGCGATGATGGCCGTCTCCCTCGTCAACGACGGCCCCGTCACGCTCGTCCTCGACTCGCGCCAGCGCGAATAGCCGCCGGCGGGCCACCTCGGCTCACCCGCGAAGCGCGCTCGACTCGCCTCCGCGCGTCTGTTTTTCGTCGCTCATGCCAAAACTGCCCCACCTGCTCCTCGTCCTTGCAGTCTGCACCCCGTTCGCCTGCGCCGCCGAGGAAAGCGCCAACCTGAAATATTTCCGCGACATCGCCGAGACGCGCAGCTATTCGCTCGGCCGGCCCGTCGCGCCGAAGCTCACCCCCGACGGCCAGACCGTGATCTACCTCCGCGGTGGCCCCCGTGATCCCGTCCTCCGCCTCTACGAATTCCCATTGCCCGCCGGCCCCGAGCGCGAGCTGCTCACGCCGGCGCAGTTGCTCGGCAACGCCGAGGAAAAACTCACCGCCGAGGAAAAAGCCCGCCGCGAACGCGCCCGCGTCACCCTCCGCGGCTTCACCCGCTTCGATCTTTCCAAGGATGGCACCCGTCTCCTCGTCACCCTTTCCGGCCAGCTCTACGTCGTGAATCGCGCCAACCTCAAGGTCACCGCTCTCCCCGGAAAAAACTGGATCGACCCGCGCTTCTCGCCGGACGGCACCGCCGTCGCCGCCGTCTCGGCCGGCGAACTCCATGTCATCGAGCTGGGTGTCACTCCCTCCAGCCACGCCGTCACCACCGGTGCCACCGCCACTCTCTCTCACGCCACCGCCGAGTTTGTCGCCCAGGAGGAGATGGCTCGCCGCGAGGGCTACTGGTGGGCGCCCGATTCTCAGTCGCTCGTCTATCAGGAAACCGATGAGTCCGCCGTCGAGGTCCGCCACATCGCCGATCCGCTCCACCCCGACGCGGCGCCCGTGGATTTTTTCTACCCGCGCTCCGGCTCCCCCAACGCCACCGTCCGCCTTGGCCTCGTTGCCCGCTCCGGCGGCGCCACGCGCTGGATGAAATGGGATGCCGCCAAATTTCCCTATCTCACTCGCGTCGTCTGGCGCGAGACCGGCGACCCGCTCTGCCTTTCCGTCATGGATCGGGCGCAACAAACTTCGCTCCTCCTGCGCGCCGATCCCGCCACCGGTGCCACGACCGAGCTGCTTCGCGAAACCGACCCCGCCTGGCTCAACCTCGACGCTAGCGCTGTGCTGCCCCGCTGGCTGCCCGGCAGCAGGGAATTCCTCTGGACCACCGAGTCGCGCGGTGCCTGGCAGGTCGAACTTCGCGCGGCCGATGGCAAACTGCTCCGGCCGCTCACGCCGCTCGACTTCATCTACAAGGGCCTCAGCAAGCTCGATGCCGCCCACGGCTCAATCTACGTGAGCGGCGGCTCTGATCCCCGCGAGGCCCACGTCTGGCGCTTTCCGCTCGCTGGTGGCACCGGCACCGCGCTCACCACCGCGCCCGGCCAGCACTCCGCAAGTTTTTCCGAAAACGCCTCCACCTTTATCTACACCTACAACCTGCTCGACGGCACCGCCGGCGCCGAGGTTCGCAGCGCCGACGGCCAACGTCTCGCCACGCTTCCGTCGGTGGCGGAAAAATTTCCCGCCCGACCCAACGTCGAACTCACGCAGACCACCGGCACGCCCTCCTTCTATGCGGCGCTGATCCGCCCGCGCGCGTTTCAGTCCGGAAAAAAATATCCCGTCATCCTCGCCGTCTACGCCGGCCCGACCACCACCACCGTCAGCGCCTCGACCCGCGGCTACCTTTCCAACCAGTGGATGGCCGATCAGGGCTACATCGTCGTGCGCCTCGATGGGCGCGGCACACCGCATCGCGGGCGCGATTGGGAACGCATTGTCCGCGGCAACTTGATCGACGTCGCCCTCGAAGATCAGATCGCCGGCTTACGCGCCCTCGGTGTAAAATATCCTGAGCTTGATCTCACGCGCGTCGGCGTGACCGGCTGGTCGTTCGGCGGCTACTTCAGCGCGATGGCCACCATCCGCCGACCCGATGTGTTTCGCTGCGGCGTGGCCGGCGCGCCCGTCATCACGTGGGAAAACTACGACACGTTCTACACCGAGCGCTACCTCGGCCTCCCGCAGACGGACGCCGCCGCCTACCAGGTCAGCAGCGTGCTGACCTACGCGAACCAGCTCACCCGCCCCCTCCTCCTGATCCACGGCCTGACCGACGACAACGTCTACGCCCAGCACACACTCCAACTCGCCGACGCGCTTTTCATGGCCGGCAAGCCCTATGAGTTCATGCCGATGCTCGGCACGCACCTCGCCGGCTCCAGCGACCCGGTCGTCCAACTCCGCCAGCAAATGCGCGTGATTGAGTTCTTCAACCGCGAGCTAAAGCCGTAGGATTTTCTCCGCTCCATGCCGGCGTTCATCAATCTCTCCGGCTACAAGTTCACGCCGCTCGACGATCTCCCGGCGTTGCGCGAACGCCTGCGTCTCATCGCCCACGCCGGCAAACTCCGGGGCACGATTTTGCTGAGCCCCGAAGGCATCAATCTCTTCGTCGCCGGCACGCGGGCCAACGTCGACCTGCTGCTCACCGAGCTGCGCACGTTGCCCGGCCTCGAAAATCTGACGCCCAAGGAAAGCGAAAGCGCCGAGCCGCCGTTCAACCGGATGCTCGTGAAAATCAAAAAGGAAATCATCGCCTTCGGCGTCGAGGGCATCGACCCGGCCCGACGCCCGACCGCCAAACTCTCCGCGGGCGCGCTGAAACAATGGCTCGATAAAGGCCGACCCGTGACCTTGCTCGACACGCGCAACGATTATGAGGTGCGCATGGGGACGTTTCGCGGTGCGCTGCGCGCCGGCATCGATCATTTCCGCGAATTCCCCGCCGCGGTCGGTCGCCTGCCGGCCGCGATGAAGACCCAGCCGATCGTGATGTTCTGCACCGGCGGAATTCGCTGCGAAAAAGCCGGGCCGTTCATGGAGCGCGAGGGATTTCAAAACGTCCACCAGCTTGACGGCGGCATCCTAAAATATTTCGAGGAGTGCGGCGGCGCGCACTACGAGGGCGAGTGCTTCGTCTTTGATCGTCGCGTCGGCGTGGACCCCGCGCTGCGCGAGACCGATTCCAAGCTCTGCTTCAACTGCCAGACCCCGCTCACTACCGCCGAGCAGCGCGACCCGCACTACGTCCCGGACAAGAGCTGCCCGCATTGCTTCGGACGGGACTCAACGCCATAACCTGACGTTGGGCTGGGCCGCCGTTGGACTGCCGCCGACCAGTCATCCCGGACTGCTAGCCGGCTTTGTGCTCTCGGAAACTATTTCGCGTTCAGTCCGCATCCTCGCCCACGCTCACCGACTGGCCGTTGTGCTTTGGGCCGAGTTTCAGAATGAATGGCGCCGCCGTCTTCGCCCACGCTTCGGCTTTCGGATAACTCGACGCGCCGTCGGCCCAGCAGGAACGCAGCATATCGGTGTCGATCACGCCGGGGTTCAGCGGCACCGCCGCCATGCCCGCGGGCAATTCCTCGGCGAGCGCCTTGGTCAGTCCCTCGATCGCCCACTTCGACATGCAGTAGGGCGCGACGTCCGGCGACACGCTGCGGCCCCAGCCAGAGCTAAGGTTCACGATGACGCCACTTTTCTTCGCGACCATCGCCGGCACAAAATGGCGGATCACATTCTGCACACCGCGGATGTTCACATCGACGAGCTTCGTGAACTCGCGGTCGTCCTGCTCCCAGAGCGGCGCGGGCCGGTTCATCAGCGCGGCGTTGTTGATCAGCAAATCCGGCGGGCTGTCGTTCTCCAGCACCTTGGCCGACCAAAGCGCGACCTTGCTGTCGAGCGCCACGTCCACAACCGAGAAATCGTGCGGCGCCTGGTGCGTCATCCGCAGATCGAAAATCGCCTCCCCACCCCGCCCGCAACCGATGACGGTGTGGCCGGCCTTGATAAATTCCCCGACCAGCGCGCGCCCCAGCCCGCGCGTGACGCCCGTGATGACGATCTTCATGGGCCCATGGTAGGAGCTTGCTGGCCGTCGATGCAATCGCGGGCGATTGCCCTCCTACCGCGATTGCAGGCTAAATTTCCGCAGGCCCACCTTTTGGCACGAGTCCATCACGAAGGCCAATTTCTTGAGCTGGCTGGTTTCGTCCGCTTTGATCAGCACCGGGATGTCGCGGTCCACGTCGTGCACTTTCTGCAGCAGCGCCAACAGTTCCTCGTCCGTCGTCGGTTTGCCGTTGAAGGAGATCTCGCCCTTGTTGTCGATGCCGATGGTGACGCTGCCCTTGAACTCGTTTTTACCCGCGGTATCGACCTTCGGCAGGGTGATGTTGAGCGTCGCCATCGACTTGAACTGCATCGTGACGAACGCGAAAAAAATCAGCATCACGAGCACGTCGATCAGCGGCACGAGATTCAGCTCGGGCCGCTTGCGCCGCTTCTGGTAGAGGCTGCTCATTGCCGCGTGCGCTGCAGGATGCGTTCGAGCAGCACGTCGAGCTGCGCGGCGTAGCTCTCGATTTTGCGCTGGAGATAGCCGCTGCCGACGAGCGACGGGATCGCGATGGTCAGGCCGAGCACCGTCGCCGAAAGCGCCAGCGCCACGCCACTGGTGAACTTCACCGGGTCCGGCAGGCCAGTGTCGGGGGAAATCTGCGAGAAGACCTCGAGCAGTCCGGAGACCGTGCCGGTGAGGCCGATGAGCGGCGCGGCGGCGTAGATGACGTCGAGGTAGCCGACGCCCCGCTCCATGCGGTTGATCTCGAGTCGCGCGAACGCCTTCACGGCGCCTTCGTCGTTTTTGTGCTGCTCGGCAAAGTCGACGATGCGCGCGAGCACGGTGTGCTTGCCGCCAACCAACGGCCGGCCCGTCACCACGGCGTCCACCAAATCCTGCGGCATGATCGCGGCCTTGCGCAACGCGAACGCCCGCTCGCAAATGATGAACACGGCTCCTGCCGAACAGAGGGCGAGCGGGTAGATGAGGATGCCGGCACCCTTAACAACATCAAGCATGGCGAGAAACATAGGGGGAAAAGTGTCGAGTTGTGACGCGCCGTCAGTGAAAAAGTTCAGAAAAGATCATTTCGAGATATCCAGGTCAGAAACTGTGGGAGGGGCTTGAGGCCCCGACTGGCCGACACCTCCAACCTCGGGGCCTCAAGCCTCTCCCACAGTTTCCAGCAGCTCCATGACCCCGCGCATGACTGGATCACCGCCCACGCTCAGGCCGCGAGATACGGGAGCTTCGCCGCCGTGGTTTGCACGGCCGGCAAGCCGTCAATCAACTCCCCGATGGCATCCCACCGGCCATGGATCAGCCCGTCGCGCGCGGTCTCGCGAATTGGCGCGGCCACGGTCTGCCCGGCGAACCGGATCTCCTGCCGCGCGACGTCGAGCACGATTTCCATTGCTGGATTTTTTTCGATCGCCGCGGCGACCTTCGCGATATCCTCGCGGCTGGCCGTCGCGCACGGCAGGCCCAGCGTCGTGCAGTTGCCGAAAAAAATCTCCGCGTAGTTTTCGGCGAGGATCGCGCGGAACCCCGCTTTTTGAATCGCCTGCGGCGCGTGCTCGCGCGAGGAACCGCAGCCAAAGTTGGCGCCGGAGAGGAGAATCGTCGCGCCCTGAAAGCGCGCCTCGTTCAACGGATGCGGCTTGGCGGAGCCGTCAGCGTGCTTGCGCACGTCTTGGAAGAGAAACTCGCCGAGGCCATCAAACGTGACGCACTTCAAGTAGCGCGCCGGAATGATGCGGTCGGTATCGATGTCGTTGCCCGGAACGCAGACGCCGCGGCCGGTGATGGAAGTGATTTTTGCGAGGGACATGGTGGAGGGGGGTGATCGCGGTTAGTTAGTTGGATTGGGCAACATCGAACACTTCGCGCGCGTCCGCGACCGCTCCGACGACCGCCGCCGCGGCGACCATCAGCGGGCTCATCAGCAAGGTGCGGCCCGTCGGACTGCCCTGCCGGCCCTTGAAATTGCGGTTCGACGAACTCGCGCAGAGCTGGTCGCCGATGAGTTTGTCGGGGTTCATCGCGAGACACATTGAGCAGCCGGCGGCGCGCCACTCGAAGCCGGCCTCGCGGAGAATCTTGTCGAGGCCGAGTTTCTCGCACTGGAGCCCGACAATTTGCGAACCGGGCACCGCGATGGCTTTCACGCCGGCGGCGACTTTGCGGCCTTTGATAAACCTCGCGACCTCCTGAAAGTCGCTCAGCCGGCCGTTGGTGCAGGAGCCGATGAAGGCGACGTCAATCTTCGTGCCCTTGATCGGCGCACCGGGCTTTAGCTTCATGTAAGCGAGCGCCTCCTCAATCGAGGCCTGCTCGTCGACGGCCTTCGCCTGCGCGGGATCGGGGATGTTTTCCGTGATGGAAATTCCCTGCCCCGGGTTGATGCCCCACGTGACCGTCGGCGCGATGTCGGCGGCCTTCAGGTTGACGACATCGTCGTAACCGCAGCCCGCGTCGCTCGCGAACGACTTCCAATGCAAGACCGCCGCATCCCACGCCGCGCCCTTCGGCGCGTAGGGCCGGCCCTTGAGGTAGGCGAAAGTCGTCTCGTCCGGGTTCACGTAGCCCGCACGCGCGCCGCCTTCGATCGACATGTTACAAACCGTCATGCGCTCTTCCATCGTGAAGCGGTCGAAGACCTCGCCGCCATATTCATAGGCAAAGCCCGTGCCGCCATCCACGCCGAGCGTGCGGATGATATGGAGAATGACGTCCTTCGCATAGACGCCTGGCCGCAGCTGGCCGGTCACGTTAACGCGACGGACCTTCAATTTACCGAGCGCCATCGTCTGCGTCGCCAGCACGTCGCGCACCTGGCTCGTGCCAATACCAAAGGCGATCGCGCCAAACGCCCCGTGCGTGCTCGTGTGCGAATCGCCGCAGGCGATCGTCGTGCCGGGTTGAGTGATACCCTGCTCGGGACCGACAATGTGAACGATGCCCTGCTTGCCCGACGCGCGGTCAAAAAACGTGATGCCGTATTCGCGGCAGCTCTTGCGCAATTCATCCATCATGGCCTGGGCCATCGGATCGCGGTAGGGCTCGACGAGCTGGTCCGTCGGAATGATGTGGTCGACCGTGGCAAACGTGCGGTGCGGCATCGCGACCTTGAGACCGAGATCGCGGAGCATGCCGAACGCCTGCGGGCTGGTGACTTCGTGGATGAGGTGCGTGCCGATGAGCAGTTGCGTCTGGCCGTTGGCCAGCGTGCGGACGGCATGGGCGTCCCAGACTTTTTCGAAGAGAGATTTGGGCATGGCTTTACATGTCATTGCGAGGAGCCGAAGGCGACGAAGCAATCCAGCTGTTGCGCTGGATCGCCGCGGCCCGCTGACGCAGGCCTCGCGATGACCAACCCAGGCTACCAGAAACTTGCCATACCCGGAAATACTTGTTTTCGTTCCTGTGATGCCGCGTGAGTATCAGTTCCCATTCGAACTCCGACACCTCGTTTACTTTCGCGAGGTCGCCCGGCAGCTGCATTTTCGCCGGGCCGCCGAGACGCTCGCCATCGCCCAACCCGCGCTGAGCCGCGCCGTCGCGCAGCTGGAGACCGCGCTCGACGCCGACTTGCTCAATCGCACGCGCCGCGGGGTGGAAGTCACCCCGGCCGGGCGGCTGCTGCTCGAGCGGATCGAGCCGCTGCTGCGCGGCCTGGCCGCCCTCCCTGCCGAACTGCAGGCCCTCGCCGGCGGCCAGATTGGCCACGTGCGCGTGGCGTTCACCGGGCTGGCGATGGCGACGGTATTGCCCCGCATCCTCCGGGAGTTTCACCGCGGGCATCCCGGGATTCGCGTTGAGCTCTCGGAGTCGCCGACCTCGGTGCAAGTGCCCGCCCTGCAATCCGGCGACCTCGCGTGCGGTTTTTTCCATCCGGATGCGCCGACGCCCGGCATTCGCACGCGCCTGCTGTTGCGCGAGCGCAACGGCGTGCTCCTCCCCACCGCCCACGCGCTCGCCCAACGGGCGGCGTTGCGCCTGAGCGACCTCGCGGCGACGCCGTTTGTGCTCTTCCCCCGCACGCACAACCCTGGCTTCTACGACCGCATCCTATCCGCCTTCGCCAGCGCCGGAGTCACGCCGCGCATCGCGGAGGAAGTCTGGCCGCGGGCCAACGGCATCGGCCTCGTCCGCGCCGGACTGGGCGCGACGTTCATGACGCCCTCCGAGGCGCAGCACCTGCCGCCCGAAGTTGGGTTTCGGCCCTTGCGGGGACCAGCGCCGGAAAGTCGGCTGGTCATCGGCTGGAGCGGCGCCGCTGAGCCGGGGCCGGCGTTGGCGGCATTCTTGGCCGTGGCCACCGCCAGCGCGTCGCGCCGCTAAGTGCGACGTCACTTCGTCGCCTTCACTTCCTTCGCCAGCCGGTCGAACTCCTGATCAAGCTGGCTGTGTTGCTCGACCTTGAGCGTATGCCGCGCACGATCGAGGGCCCGCCTGGCCTCGACCGGTTGCTGGAGGCGCAGCAAATGCTCCGCGAACACCGTGACAATCTGATCGAAAAATCCGATGCCGGCGCCGCGGCCATAAGTGTCGACGATGGAGTTATAGGAGCGGATCTGCTCCGGCAGCGGCTGCGTCGCGATCGCGCGGAGCAACTGTTCGCGCGCCTGCTGCACGCTGAGATCCGCGCGCGGGCCCTTATTTTTGATCGCGATGTGCCGCCCCTCCGCCTCGGCTTCGCTCAGCTGGCCGCGCGCCCGCAGGCTGGCGGCGATGCGATTGACGTAGGCCGCCTCAATATCCGGGTAGCGGTGAAACGCCAGCGCCGCCTCCCGCAGAAGGTTTTCGATCGTCTTCGCGTCGCGACCGGATTTTTCGCCGGCCATGACGAGAATTTCCCAGCCGGGCTGGTTGCGCGGCTCCAGCTTCACCGCGGTGCGCGCCGCCAGCGACGCCGCGCCAGTCTCGCCGGCCGCCAGAAAATCCGCGGCAAACCCGAGATGGATCGACGACTGGTGGAACGACGGCAGCTGCCGGAATCGCTCTGACAAGAACTGCAGTTCGTGATCCGAGAAGACCCGCCACGTCTGGGGATCGCGCGCGAAGCCCGTGACGAACCGCTGCTCGGCGTAGCGGCCCGCGTCGAGCTGCCACTGGCCATTGCTGTCGAGGAAACCAAACCACGCGTGCCGACCGTCATTGCCCGCACCGGAAATTAAGAGCGTGGGCACGCCGCGCGCCTTGCCGACCTGCGTGGCAAAATAGGCCTGATCGACGCAGATGCCGCCCGCGCCGAGGATCTCCGGGAGTTTGTAGGTGCGACCCGGCCAGGCGGGCTGGCTGTTCGCCGCCCGGTCGGGCCGGTAACCCACCATCTTATAGGCGCGCGCGAGCTGGTTGAGCGGATAGTCGGCAATTTTCTCGGCCCATTCGAGCTCGGCCAACGGCGCGGCGGCATCGACGACGAACTTCAACTCGTCGGCGCCCAGCCGGGCAAGTTTGTGGTAGGTGTGGCCGAGCTGATCCTCCCGCGTCCACCAGGCAAACGCCGCGGTCGCCGCGGGCAATTTTCGCGGCAACGCCTCCAGCGAAACCTGACCATGCGGCCAGTCCGGCGGCGGCGGCACATCGTAGACGACGGCGAGGGCCAGCGCGAGATTCGCATAGGCGCGGAAGCGCCCCGGGTCGCGCTCGTGGAGCTCATGGAGAATTCGAAACACGTCCGGCAGAAAATCCACCGGTGACAACAGTGAAAAAAACTCCGCGGAAAAAGCCGCGTTGCCCATCAGCCAGGCCTGCAGCGCCGGCGTCAGGCGGAGGCCGAGCGGTTGCTCAGTCATCGCGTAGCGCGTCGTCATGTTGGGATGCGCCACCTTGGCCGCTTGGAGCGCGGGAATCCACCGCGCCACAAAATGCCCTTCGGTCTCCCCAAACAGCGCCGCCCATCGATAGACGTGAAACCACGCCCCGGCCGCGGCGAGCCGGCGGCCCTGATACCCGCGAATCGCGGCGGCCCGCAGCGGGGCAATCTGCGGGGCCCAGCCATCGCGTTGCGCCGCGGTGTGAATCGAAGAGAGGCGGGCCGCGGTCGGCAGCTGGAGCGATTCGGCCTCGGAGATCGCAGGCTGCGCGGCCAGTTTGGCCTCCAGCGCCAGCGCGAACAAAAGAAGCCGGCTTACCGCTTTCATGCGTGGGGAAGGTGAGAGCGCCGGCGGCTCACTCGCAACCGGCAAATGCCGCCGCAGTGCCCTCGCCGCCACTTCAGAGAAAACCCCGCTCCCTTTGATCTCGGGGGGCGAGGTTTCTTTAGGCGACGGTTGGTCGCTGTTTTTTTAGGGCGACACGCCGCTGGTCGCGGTGGGTGGCGTCTTTTGTTTGAAGATGAGCTTGTCGCCGTCGCGATCGACGAGGCAGGGCTCGCCGTCCTTCACCTCGCCGCGGAGCAGGGCCTCGGCGAGGGGATCCTCGAGGAAATGCTCCACCGCGCGACGCAACGGCCGGGCGCCGTATTTTTCGTCGTAACCTTTTTCGATGAGCAGCGCCTTCGCCTCGGTGGTGAACTCGAGCGCGATTTTCCGTTCGGCGAGCCGCTTCGCAAAATTCGCCGTCTCCAGCTCGACGATCTTGATCAGGTCGTTTTTGTCGAGCGGCCGGAAGAACACGATGTCGGAAATGCGATTCAGGAACTCGGGCTTGAAGACGCGCTTGGCCTCCTCAAGCACCTTCTCCCGCATTTTCTCGGCGTCATTGAAACTCGAGGCCGCCGCCGCGAAACCCATCGAAGTCTGGCGCTGCAGCAGGGCGGCGCCGACATTCGAGGTCATGATGATGATGGTGTTCCGGAAATCCACCGTGCGGCCCAGCGAATCGGTGAGCCGGCCGTCCTCGAGAATTTGCAGGAGGAGTTGAATGACATCCGGATGCGCCTTCTCCACTTCGTCGAAGAGCACGACCGCGTAAGACTTGCGGCGCACGGCCTCGGTGAGCTGGCCGCCCTCCTCGTAGCCGACGTAGCCCGGCGGCGAGCCGACGAGGCGGGAGACGGAAAATTTCTCCATGTATTCCGACATGTCGACCTGGATGATCGCGTCCTGGTTGCCGAACATCTGCGCGGCGAGTTGCTTGGCGAGCATCGTCTTGCCGACGCCGGTCGGGCCGACGAACATGAAGGAACCGATCGGGCGGCGCGGATCCTTGAGGTCGGCGCGCGAGCGGCGCAGGGCGCGAGCGATCGACACGGCGGCCACATCCTGACCGATGACGGCCTTTTGCAGTTCGGATTCGAGGGCGAGGAGTTTCTCGCTCTCCTTTTTCTCCATCCGGTTGAGCGGAATGCCGGTCCAGTCCGCGACGACCTGCATCATGAGATCCTCGTCGATGGCGACGCGTTTTTCCTCCCGGACTTTTTTCCACTGCTCCGTGATCTGCTCCTGCTTCGCGCGGAGTTGCTTTTCTTGATCGCGGAATTTGGCGGCTTCCTCGAAGTGCTGTTCGCTGATGGCCTTTTCCTTCAGCGCACAGATCGCAGCGATCTCCTTGGTGAGACTCTCGATGTCCGGCGGGCGGACGAGCGCGCCGATGCGGGCCCGGGAACCGGCCTCGTCCATCACATCGATGGCCTTGTCGGGCAGGAAACGGCCGGTGATATAACGGTCCGACAGCTTCGTGGCGGCCTCAAGCGACTTGTCGGTGAAGGTGGCCTTGTGGTGATCCTCGTATTTGCTGCGAATGCCCTTGAGGATCAGGATGGTGTCGTCGACCGACGGCGCCTCGACCTTCACGGACTGGAAGCGGCGATCGAGGGCGGAGTCCTTCTCGATGTATTTGCGGTATTCGGTGAGCGTGGTGGCGCCGACGCACTGCAGCTCGCCGCGGCTGAGCGCGGGCTTGAAGATGTTCGACGCATCCATCGCGCCCTCGGCGGCGCCAGCCCCGACGATGGTGTGCAGCTCGTCGATGAAGAGGATGATGTTTTTCGCGCGCTTGATTTCGTCCATCACGGCCTTGATCCGTTCCTCAAACTGGCCGCGGTATTTCGTGCCGGCGACCATGAGCGCGAGATCGAGGGTGATGACTTTTTTATCCGCGAGAATCTCGGGCACGCTGCCCGCCGCGATTTCCTGCGCGAGGCCCTCCACGATGGCGGTCTTGCCGACGCCGGCCTCGCCGATGAGCACCGGGTTGCTCTTGGTGCGGCGGCAGAGAATCTGGATGACGCGGCGAATTTCATTCTGGCGGCCGATGACGGGGTCCATCTCGCCTTTGCGCGCGAGTTCGGTGAGGTCGCGGCCGAACGCCTTCAGCGCCGGCGTCTTGATTTCCTTCTTGTCCTCGGACTGCGCCGCGGAGCGCTGCGGGTTGCCGGCGGTGGCTTCTTCGCCGCTCTCGCCGGGCTGGCTGCCGGAAAATTGCGGATCGAGCTCGCGGAGAATTTCGTTGCGGGTGCGCTCGATGTCGATGTCGAGCGACTTGAGCACCCGGGCGGCCACGCCCTCGCCCTCGCGGAGCAGGCCGAGGAGGATGTGCTCGGTGCCGACGTAGGAATGGTTGAGGGCCTTCGCCTCCTTGCCGGCGAGCGCGAGCACTTTTTTCACGCGCGGCGTGTAGGGGATGCTGTTCTGCGCCTTCGTCTCCTGCCCGATGCCGACCTGTTTCTCGACGGCGGCCCGGACGGTCTCGAGATCGAGGCCCATCTTTTGGAGGACACTCACGGCGACGCCCTGCCCCAGTTTGATCAGCCCGAGCAGGATGTGCTCCGTGCCGACGTAGTTATGGTGGAAGCGGTCGGCTTCCTTGCGGGCGAGCGCGAGCACCTGTTGGGCGCGCGGCGTGAAGTTGTTCATCGGTTCCTGGGACATGGTCGGTAGGTCTGAGGGCGGGCTAGTTTTTTCCGTTGGTGGTGAAAGTGAAATCCGGCCGGATGAAATTGGCAAACTCGGAACGCAGTCGCACGGCGCGGAGCAAATCGCGCAGCCCCGGTTCGAATTCACCCTTCTGCGCGTGCTGAAGATGGCCGGGTTGCGCCTCGATGAAGAGCCGGTCGATGACCGAGCGGTTCGCGTCGGGGAACACCCCGAGGTCCACCCCGAGCCGGATGAGCGAAAGGAGGTTCATCGCCTCGCTGGAGGTCAGCAGGTGGCTGTTTTGGAGGATGCCGTAGGCGCGGCCGATCTTGTCAAACAGTTTGCCGGCATCGGCTTCGAGCAGTTTTTCACGGGCGTTGAGCTCGTGCTCGATGATCGAGTTGAGCACGCTGCCGAGACGCTTGATGATTTCCTCCTCGGACTCGCCGAGCGTGGTCTGGTTGGAAATCTGAAAGATGCTGCCGCTCGCGTCGGAGCCTTCGCCAAAGAGGCCGCGGACGACCATGCCGAGCTGGTTCACGGCGCGGACCACTTTTTCCATCTGGTTCGAGATGACGAGGGCCGGCAGGTGCATCATCGCGGAGGCGCGCATCGCCGTGCCGAGGTTCGTCGGGCACGCGGTGAGATAGCCGAGCGCCGGCGTAAAGGCAAAGTCGAGGTGCTCCTCGAGGGCGCTGTCGAGTTCGTTGATCGCGTTCCACGCTTTCTTGAGCTGGAACCCGGACCGCAGCACCTGGATGCGCAGGTGATCCTCCTCGTTCAGCATGACGGAGATCGTCTGGTCCTTGCTGACAATGACGCCCGCGCCGCTTTTCGCGCCGATGAGCTCGCGGCTGATGAGGTGGCGCTCGACGAGGATTTGTTTTTCGAGCTCGGTGAGCTCGCCGATGGTGATGTTGAGGCTGCGCTTCATCGGCGCGGTCGCGGTGACGGCGAGCCGGCAGGTGTCGAGAATCTCATCGCGCTGCGCGGGTTTCGCCCAGCCGGGAAAGGGATTGCCGGCGAGGTTCCGCGCGAGGCGGATGCGCGTCATCAGGACAATCGCCGTCTTGCTGCTCGCGGAGTCGGTCAGCTCGGACGGGGAGCCAATGAGTGAGGCGATGGTCATGGGCTCAGCGTGAAAGTTGCTTCGGACTCGGCGCCACGGTCTGTTTGACTTGGCTGATTTCATCGCGGGCGCGGGCGGCATCTTCGTAGCGCTCGGCCTTGATGGCCTCGGTCAGGTCGAGCTCGAGCTTGGTCAGCCGGTCGTAGAGGGATTTGCGCTCGAGGGCGCGGGACGGGATCTTGCCGGTGTGGGTCGTGCCCTTGTGCATATTGTCGAGCATCGGCTCGACGAGTCCTTTGAAGGCCTGATAGCACGCGGGGCAACCGAAGCGGCCGTGCTTCTTAAAATCGTTCTGCGAAAACCCGCACTGCTCGCACCGCACGCCGGCGACGGACGGGTCGGGATTGAGCGAGGCTTTGAGCAACAGATCCGCCAGTGAAAACCCGCTCGGATCCGTCACGCCCTTGGCCTGCGCGCACGCCTCGCACAGGTCCACCTTGTGAACTTTATTGTTCACAATCTGAGTGAGATGCACCGTCGCGGGCTTGGAGCAAAGGTCGCATTTGAGCGGATTGGCCATGAAAGTGATTGGGTTCTTCTGCACGCACCATGCCAGAGAAGCGTGCGCTGGCAAGTGTGCGCGCGCAGTCAATCGCCGTGCGCCGTGGCGTCACGCCATCGGGCGTCAACGGTGTAATCGTGACACGCGGCGAAAACTTAAGCGCGGCCGCGTGGCGCGCTCAAATCTTCGTGCCCTCGACCAGCACTCGCCGCCGGAACGACGCCAGCACTTGCTGCGTAATCGGGCCGGGCTTGCCACTGCCAATCACCCGACCATCGAGCTTGACGACCGGGATCACCTCCGCGCCCGAGCCGGTGAGAAAACACTCGTCGGCACACCAGATGTCATAACGTGTCATATCCGTCTCGCGGAGCGGCAATTTGAGCTCCTTGGCGATGTCGATGACGGTGCCGCGCGTGATGCCCCGGAGGGCGCCTTGCGAGGCGGAAGGCGTGATGATCTCGCCTTTGTGGACAATGAAGACGTTGTCCGCCGTGCATTCGGCGACGTAGCCCTGATCGTTGAGCATGATCGCCTCCAGCGCGCCAAACTGCTTCGCCTCGATCTTGCCGAGGATGTTGTTCAGGTAGTTCAGCGACTTGATCGTCGGCGGCAGGGCGGCGGGACCGATCCGGCGCGTCGGCACCGTGACGATCGCGAGGCCGTTGTCGTAGTGCTCCTGCGGGTAGAGCGTGATCTTGCTCGCGATGATGAACATCGACGGCTTCGGGCACAGCCACGGCGAGAGCCCGAGATCGCCCACGCCGCGGGTGACCACGAGCCGGAGGTAGGCATCGGTCAGGCCGTTTTGGCGGCACGTCTCACACGTCGCCCAGCTGAGTTGTTCGCGCGTCAGCGGGAGGGTCAGCAGGATCGCCTTCGCCGAGTATTCGAGCCGCTCGAGATGCTCCTCCAGCCGGAAAATATTTCCGCCGTAAAGCCGGATGCCCTCAAACACGCCATCGCCATACAGCAGGCCGTGGTCAAACACGGACACTTTGGCGTCGGCCTCGTCGACGAACTTGCCATCGAGATAAATCTTCATCGTGCCAGACTAGCGGCGCGGAAAAAGTTTTGTCCAGCCCCGCGCGGGGAAATTCTGCTTGTGCTCGCGTTTTTTCAACGAAACTGTCGGCCCGCTTAAGCGTCTTTCTGCCATACCTCCCTTTTCCATGCATCCAACACCCCGCCAGTCCACCGCCGGTTTCACCCTCATCGAGCTGCTGACCGTTATCGCCATTATCGGCATTCTGGCGGCGATCTTCATCCCGACGATCGGCTCCGCCCTCGACAAGGCCAAGCGCGCCGTCGACGGCGCCAACCTCCGCGAAATCGTCAAGGCCGCCATGATTTACGCCCAGGACAACTCGGACAAACTGCCCGACCCGCAGAATATCACCGCCCAAACCCTGAACGCCAACTCCCGCGCGCTCCTCTGGCCCGGCATCATCGCGCGCAACGGCATCCTGACCGACCCCAAGGTCTATTATTCCAAGCTCGATCCGTTCTTCAGCGGCACCTACCCGATTTCGATCATCTTATCCACCTTGGCGGCCAACGCCGCCAAGAACCAGCTCGACCAGACGTTTCTCCGAGAATCCCCCAGCTACGAGTTTGTCGGCGGCCTCAAAACGAGCGATCCCTCCACCACTCCCGTCGCCTACACCCGCGGCCTCCAGGCGAACACCGGCAACTGGAGCATCAACAGCGGTGTCTACAAGGACATCGGCGGGTTCGTCGGTTTTCTCGGTGGCAACGTGGAATTCTACAGCAGCGCCGCCACCCCCGCCGCCATCTTTACGTCGAACAATTCGGGCCGGAAGATCCAGAACATCCAGCAGGCGATCCCGACCACCGCCCGACTATACGGCGTGCCGCCGAACGGCCCGGGTGCCGGCACGATTCTCGGCAGCGCCAACGGCACCCTCGCCCAGCGCGGCCCCTGAGCCCTCGCTTCGCCGCGCTCGCTATCTCCCCACTTCCGCCCGGCCGCTCGCGCGGTCGGGTTTTTTATTTCCCGCTTCCCCCGCCGCGCCGCGCCCGCCACTCTGGCCGTTCCGTTCCATGAACACCGCGCCCGCCGCCTCCCTCACCTACATTGTCGGCCACCGCAACCCCGACGCCGACGCGATCTGCTCCGCCATCGCCTACGCCGCCTACAAGGAGGCCCGGGGCGAATCCGGCTACCTCGCCGCCCGCTGCGGCAACTCCAACGCCCGCATCGACACCATCCTCGCCCGCTTTCGCCAGCCCCTGCCGCATTACCTGAGCGACGTCTCCCCCCGCGTCCGCGACCTGATGGCGACCGACGTGATCTCCGTTTCGGAAAACGCCACCTGCGCCGAAGCCCTCGAACTCATCGACCGCCACCACGTCCGCGTGCTGCCCGTCACCTCCGCGCGGCGCGGCCTCGTCGGCGTCGTTTCGCTGTCGGCGCTCGGCGGGGTGTTCATCCCGCGCGTGAGTGAACCACGGGCGATGCGGCAGGTGAACACCTCCCTCGCGCACATCACGCGCGCGCTCCACGCCCGCGCGCTCCACCTCGTCGGCGAGAAAAAAATCGAAGAGCTGTTCGTCCGCCTCGGCACGATGGACATCCGCTCCTTCTGGAGCATCTCCGTCCGCGAGAAAATTTCGGCGGAGCAATCGCTCATCATCGTTGGCGACCGGCGCGATATCCAGCACCGCGCCATCGAGCTCGGCATCCGCGCCCTCGTCATCACCAGCAACCTCGCCGTGGACGATGAAACTGTCGCCCTCGCCAAAGCCAAGGGCGTCTCCCTCATCATCAGCCCCTACGACTCCGCCACGACCGCGTGGGTCGTCCGCACGGCCTCCACCATCGAGCGCGTCATCGAGCGGGGCGTCGCCACCGTCAGCGCCGATGCCCGCATCGCCGACGTGCGGAAAAAATTCTCGGCCGGCAACACGCATGCGTTCCCCGTCATCGCTGACGACGGCGCGCTCATCGGTTTTCTCACCAAGACCGACGTCCTCAAGCCGCCGCCCACGCGCCTCGTGCTGGTCGATCACAACGAGCTCTCCCAGGCCGTCCCCGGCGCCGATGAAGTCGCCATCACCGAAATCATCGACCACCACCGCCTCGGCGCGCTCAACACCGCCCAGCCCATCCTCTTCATCAACGAACCCGTCGGCTCCACCTGCACGATCGTCGCCGACCTCTTCCGCCGGGAAAATCTCCAGCCCTCACCCGACCTCGCCGGCATCATGATGTCCGGGCTCATCTCCGACACCCTCCACCTGCACGGCCCAACGACCACGAGCAAGGACGCGATCATCCTCGCCTGGCTCTCCGCCATCGCCGGCGTCGATTCCAAGCAGCTCGCCGATGAAATTTTCAACTCCGGTTCCGTCATCCTCGCCAATCCGCCGGAAAAAATTGTCCGCTCCGACCACAAAATCTACGAGGAGGAAGGCATCCGCTTCGCCGTCTCGCAGGTGGAGGAACTCGGTTTCGGCAATTTCTGGCAGCACGCCAAGCCCATCGCCGCCGCGCTCGCCGAGTTGCGCGACGAGGAGCGCCTCGCGTTTGCCGCGCTGCTCGTCACTGACATCAACACGCAAAACTCCCTCCTCCTCGTGAAAGGCGACGCCGACTTCATCCGCCGCATCTCCTACCCGCACGTCGAGCAGGACGAGATTTTTGACCTCCCCGGCATCGTGAGCCGCAAGAAGCAACTCATCCCCTACCTCGCGAGCCTGCTGAAAGAAATGTCCGCCGAGGGCGCGCTGCCCACCCCCCGTTCCACCGCGCCATTCAAAAAGAAAAAGTAGGGCGCGCGATCCCTGACGCACCGCTTACTTTGTCCGTCATTCGGCGCGGTGCACTCGACTCAGACGTGGATCGCCTCGCCCGTTGTCGCCGCCGCCGCCTCCATCACGGCTTCGCTCAGGGTCGGATGGGCGTGAATCGTGTGGTGGATGTCCGCCACCGTCAGCTCCGCTTCGATCGCGAGTCCATACTCGGCGATCAGCTCGGTCGCTTCCGCTCCGATGATGTGCGCGCCCAGAAGCTCGCCCGTCTTCGCGTCGCTGAGCACCTTCACAAAACCCTCGCTCTCGGCCGACGCCACCGCCTTGCCCGAGGCCGTGAACGGAAATTTCCCAATTTTGTAATTTAGCTTTTTCTCCTTCGCCGCCTTTTCCGTGAGCCCGGTGCTCGCGACCTGCGGCTGGCAGTAAGTGCAGCCCGGGAAATTTTTCACGCGCTTGGCCTTGCCGTGCCCGAACATCCCCTGCACCGCGTTGATCGCCTCATAGGTCGCCACATGCGCGAGCCACGGAGGTCCGATGATGTCGCCCGCACCATAGATACCCTTCACGCTGCTCTGGTAATCGTCGCCAACCTTCAGGTAGTTGCGGTCGAGTTCCAACTTCACACCCGGGGCGAGCAGGCCTTCAAGATTGGCCACCACGCCGATGGCCGACAAGAGCACCTCGGACTCAACCTCGGTCTTCTGGTCGCCCGCCACGAGATCGACCTTCACCGAATTCTGGCCGAGGCGGAAATTCTCGCACTTCGTCCCCACGTGCATCGCGATGCCTTGCTTCTCGAACGATCGGCTCAGCGTCCTCGCCACCTCCTCATCCTCCACCGGCAGGATTTGCGGTAGCACCTCAACCAACGTCACCTTCGAACCGAGCGCGTTGTAGAAATAGGCAAACTCCACGCCGATCGCGCCCGCGCCGACGATCACGATCGACTTCGGCAGCGTCTTCGCCGCGAGCGCCTCGCGCGAGGTCATCACGCGCACGCCATCGCATTCGAGATCCGGGATCCGCCGCATCTTGCAGCCGGTCGCGATCAGGATGTTTTTCGTTTTGAAAAACTTCCCCTTATGCTCGCCCGCCGTAACCGAGACCATGCCCGGCGCGCTCACCTGCCCGCGGCCGACAAAGTAATCGACCTTGTTTTTCTTGAACAAAAACTCGATGCCCTTCGCCATCTGCCCCGCCACCGTGCGCGAGCGCTCCATTACCTTTGCGAAGTCGAAACTCACCTCCTTTGCGCTCAGTCCGTAAATCTCCGCCTTCTTCATTTTTTGGTAGAGCTCCGCGCTCTTCAGCAACGCCTTTGTCGGGATGCAGCCCCAGTTCAGGCACGTGCCGCCCGCTCGTTCTAGCTCGATGCACGCCACTTTTTTCCCGAGTTGCCCCGCGCGGATCGCTCCCGCATAGCCCGCCGGTCCGCCGCCAATGACGATGAGATCGTATTCCGTAGTTTCAGCCATGCTCCCACCGTCGTCACGCTGCGAAAACCCGTCAAACGGAAACTAAATGTCGATCACGTCCTCCATCTTTTTCTTCACCGGCTTGACCTGCGGGTTGGGCGGACGCGGTCCCCGCATCAAGCCGCTCATCACCAGGTTGGTCACACTCACCACCAGTGCCCCCCAGAGCGCGGGCCAGAAACCCGCCACATGAAACCCGTCCACCAATCGCCCGACAAAGAGAAATAACAAGGCATTGATCACCAGCACCCCGAGCCCCAGTGTCAGCACAATGAATGGCAGCGTAAACAGCACCAGCAGCGGCTTCAGGATCGCATTGCAAAAACTCAGCAGCAACACGACCGCGAGCAACGCCGCGCCGCTGTCACAGGCGATGCCCTGCACGAGCTGCGTCGCGAGCGTCACGCCCACCGCCAGCACCAGCCAGCGGACGAGCAACTGAACAAACGGTGAATTCATTTCCGCCGACACTCACGCCCCGCCCTTGCGCCGAGCAATGAAAATCCTCGTCGTCCAGGACTACCTCCGCAGCGGCGGCACCGAGCGCCAGTCCGTGCTGCTCGCCAACGCGTTGGCCGCCGCCGGTCACACCGCCACCCTCCTCACCTTCCGGCCCGGCGGCGCGCTCACCGAGACCGTGGCCAATAACGTCACCTTCCGCGCCCTCCAGTTCCTCGACCTCGGTCTCGATTGGTTCGCCCCCGGCTTGATGCGCGCCGTCCGCACCGCCGCCCCCGACCTCGTGCTTTGCCTGGGCCGCATGGCCAACTGCTATGCCGGTGGCATCCAGCACGCCTTTCCCACTCTACCCGTCGTCGCGACCATGCGCACCGGCCAGCCGCTTCCGTGGCTCTTCCGCCGCTCGCTCCGCTCCGCTCGCCACATCGTCGCCAACAGCCATGAGGCTCGGGACAACCTCGTCGCCCAATACGATGTCGCGGGTGAAAAAATCTCCGTCATCCATAACTCCCTCGTCTTCCCTCCGGCCTCCGCGCTCTGGCGCAACGCCCCTCTCCGCACCCAGCATGGCGCCACGACGACCACCACCGTGCTCCTCAACGTCGCGATGTTTCGGCCCGAAAAAAATCAGCGCGAACTGATCGAGATCGTCGCCGGCCTGCCGGCGCCGCTCGACTGGCAGCTCTGGCTCGCCGGCGAAGGCTCCGCCCGCGCGGCGTGCGAGCAACTCGTCGCCGAAAAAAATCTTGGCGCGCGGGTGAAGTTCCTCGGCTTTCGTCGCGACCCGACCCCCCTCTACTGCGCGGCCGACCTCGCCGTCCATGCTTCGTGGAGCGAGGCGCTCTCGAATTTCCTGATCGAGGCGCAGGCGCACGGACTCCTCGCGGTCGCCTACGAGGCGCAGGGCATCCGCGAGTGTTTTAAGCCGGGCCGCACCGGCTGGGTCATCCCGCGCCACGACCGCGCTGCCTTTCGCACGACCCTCTCGCGCCGCATCAGCGAGCCCGAGATCGCGCACGCCGAGCGCTCGGCTGACGCCCGCCACTACGCCCGCACCACTTTCGATCCCGCCCAGCAGGTCGCCGCCTACCTCGCGTTGTTTCAAAAACTGACCGGTTCTCCCGCCTCATGACCAACCAGCAGCGCACCGACCTCATCGAGCGGCACCTCCGCGAGCACAAATACGCCGACTTGCAATCACTCGCCGCGCGCTTCAGCGGCTCCCTCTCCACCGTTCGCCGCGCCCTCGATCAGCTCGAGGTCCGCGGCATCGTCCGCCGCCATCACGGCGGCGCCTCGCTCATCGAAACCGACGCCTTCGCGCAGGAATACGATTTCATCGCCCGCAATCAGCGCCAGGCCGACGAAAAATTCGCCATCGCCAGCCTCGTCGCCAGCCAGGTGCGCCCCGGCATGACCGTCATCCTCGACGGCGGCAGCACGACCTACGCCGTCGCCCGGCTGCTCGCCGAGAAGCGCCTGCAGGTCATCACCAACTCGCTCCCCATCGCCAGCTTCTTCAGCGATATTGGCAACGTCGAAACCATCGTCACCGGCGGCAGCATTTACAGCCGGCTCGGTTTCCTCGTCGGTCCGCAGTGCGAACAGTCCTTCGATCAGACCCACGCCGACCTCGCGATTCTCGGCGGCACTGGCATCACCGAGAGCGGCGTCTGGAACCAAAATGTCGTTGTCGGCGCCGTTCAGCGCAAAATGATCGCCGCCGCCGAGCGCACGATCTTCGTCCTCGACCAGTCGAAGTTCGGCCGCAAGGCCCTCAGCCTCACCGCCCCCTTCGATCCGCGCTTCACGATCGTCACCGACACGCGCCCCGCGCCCGCCGTCGCCCGCGCCATCACCACTGCCGGTGCCAAGCTCACCCTCGCTGAAAAAAAATCCGCGGCGCGCCCATAAGCTGAACGATGCGGCCGGGGCGCCCTCGCCGCGTTTTCCCGCTCCAGCCACCGTCATGGCCGGAGTCATCGCCCGCGCCCCGCATCAGCATTTGCGTTATCTTCATCCGTGTCCATCCGTGCCCATCCGTGGTTAAAAAAACTCCTGCTCCCGAGTGCATCCGCCTGCGCGGCGTGCGTCAGAATAATCTCAAGGGCTTCGACCTCGATGTGCCGCTTGGCCGCTATCTCGTCGTCACCGGCCTGAGCGGAGCCGGCAAGTCCTCCCTCGTCTTCGACACGCTCCACGCCGAGGGCCAGCGCCGTTACGTCGAGACCTTCAGCGCCTACACGCGCCAGTTCCTCGACCTCCTCGACAAACCCAAGGTCGACTCGATCGAGAACATCCGCCCCTCGATCGCCATCGAACAGACCAACACCGTCAAGACGTCCCGCTCCACCGTCGGCACGATGACGGAGCTCACCGATTTTTTCAAAGTCTGGTTCAGTCACGTCGCCGAATGCTTCGATCCCGTCACGGGCGAAAAAGTGGAGGACGACACTCCGCAATCCATCTGGACCAAAACCTCCTCGGCCCACGCCGGCCGCACTCTGCTGGTGGGTTTCAAGATCACCAAACCCGCCAATCTCACGTGGCCCGAAATTCTCCCGAACCTCAAAAACCAGGGCTACGTCCGCTTGCTCGCCGAAAACGCGCTCTTCAAACTCGACGACGTCCTCGCGGCGCCGGCTCAGATTGCCAACCTGAAAACCCACATCTTTGTCATTCAGGATCGCCTCGCCATCACGGCCGCGAACCAGTCACGCTTCCTCGAAGCGACCGAGACTGCCCTGCACTTCGGCCAGGGCCAGGTTCACTGCTTCACGGCCGACACGCTTGGGCCCGCCGGTCACTTTTCCCGCGGACTCCACTCGCCGAAATCCGGCCGCACCTTCCGCGCCGCGTCGCCGGCGCTCTTCTCGTTCAACTCCCCGCTCGGCGCCTGCCCCAAATGCCGCGGTTTCGGTCGCGTCATCGACATCGACTACCGCCTCGCCCTGCCCGACCAATCACGCTCGATCAACGACGGCGCGATCAAATGCTGGGAAAGCGAAATCTATGGCGAGTCCAAGAAAGATCTCCTCGTCTTCACCCGGAAAAGAAAAATCCCGACGCACGTTCCCTTCGCGTCGCTCACCCCGGAACAGCAAGCTTACATCATCGACGGCGAGCCCGGCTACGGGGAGGAGAATGGCAAGCCGTGGCCGAAATATTGGTATGGCCTGAAGGGGTTTTTCCGCTGGCTCGAAAAAAACACCTACAAGATGCACGTGCGCGTCTTTCTCGCGCGCTACCGCGCCTACAACCCCTGCCCCGCCTGCGGCGGCCAGCGCCTGCAGCCCGAGGCCCTTTGCTGGAAGTGGCAAAACCGCACCCTCCCCGACCTCTACCAACTCCCCGTCTCCGACCTCCTCACCCTCCTCGGAAAGTGTCACCCAGGGGGTGACGCTTCCTTCGCGGCACCGGCCACGCACTCCGCTTCACTCGCCTACGACTCGATTCTCACGCGCCTCCGCTATCTCGAACAAGTCGGCCTCGCCTACCTCACCCTCGATCGTCAGTCGAAGACCCTCTCCGGCGGCGAAGTCCAGCGCGTCAACCTCACCAGTTGTCTCGGCACCTCGCTGGTCGACACGCTCTTCGTCCTCGACGAACCCAGCGTCGGCCTCCACTCGCGCGACATCGATCGCCTCATTGCGATCATCCGCTCGCTCACCGACACCGGCAACACCGTCGTCGTCGTCGAGCACGACGAGGCGATGATCCGCGCCGCCGACCACGTCATCGAAGTCGGCCCCGAGCCCGGCAGTCGCGGCGGTCACATCGTTTTTCAAGGGACCGTCCCCGCCCTGCGCGCTTCGCCCGCGAGCATCACCGGCGCATATTTCTCCGGCCGCCAGTCGATCGAATCGCCCTCGCGCCGCCGTCCGGTTGGTCATTGGTCATTGGACCTTGGTCATTCCCAGCGGACTCCTTGGCTCCACTTTCACCACGTCACCAAACACAATCTCCGCCACCTCGACGTCTCCCTGCCACTGGGCCGCCTCGTCTGCCTCAGTGGCGTCTCCGGTTCCGGCAAGTCCACCCTCCTCGACCACGTCATCTACCAGGGCCTCCTCGCGAAACGCCTCCAACTCACCGAAGACCCCGCCGTCATCGAATCCATCCAGTGTGATATCGAGTTTTCCGACCTCGTCCTCGTCGATCAGTCTCCTCTCTCGCGCACGCCGCGCTCGAATCCCGCGCTCTACACTGAAGCGTGGGAACTCATCCGCGAACTCTATGCCGCCACCCCCGCCGCCCAGGCCGCCGGCTTCAGCCCCTCCAGCTTTTCTTTCAACAGCGGCGATGGTCGCTGTGAGCACTGCCTCGGCCTCGGCTACGAACGCGTCGAGATGCAATTTCTCTCCGACGTTTTTGTCCCCTGTCCCGTTTGCGAAAGCCGCCGGTTCAAACCCGAGGTGCTCGCGATTCAGTGGAGTGGCCGCTCCATCGCTGATCTCCTCGCCACCTCGGTCACGGATGCGCTCGCGCTCTTCACGGCGCAGGCCGAGATTCACCGCCGCCTCGCCTCGCTCGACTCCGTCGGCCTCGGTTACCTCACGCTCGGCCAGCCACTCAACACGCTTAGCGGCGGCGAATCCCAACGCCTGAAACTCGTCCGCTACCTCGGCCCGTTCACGGGCGATTCTGCCGTCCCGCCTCCCGCCTCCCACTCTCCTCCTCCCGCTGGAGCCTTGCTCCTGCTGGACGAACCGACCACCGGCCTCCACCGCCACGACGTCAAACGCCTCCTCGCCGTCCTGCATGCCCTCGTCGATCGCGGCCACAGCGTCGTCGTCATCGAGCACAACCTCGACGTCCTTAAGTCCGCCGACTGGCTCCTGGAAATCGGCCCCGACGCCGGCGCCAAGGGTGGCCGCATTGTCGCCGCCGGCCCCCCCGAATTCGTCGCCACCGCCGCCACCGCGACCTCGCCCTTCCTCTGCGCCGCCCTCTCGACTTGTAACCTAATAGGTTACAACCCTTCGGAGCTCGCGGCCGCTGAAGACCCCGCGCCCTACCAGGCTCCCCTCAGCCTGTCTGCCGGCGACCTCACGATCTACGGCGCGCGCGAGAACAATCTCAAAAATCTCTCGCTCTCCCTCCCTCACCGGCAACTCAACGTCGTCACTGGCGTCTCCGGCTCCGGCAAATCCACGCTCGCGTTCGACATCGTGTTTGCCGAGGGCCAGCGCCGCTTCATGGAGTCGATGTCGCCCTACGCGCGGCAATTCGTCGAACAACTCCCGCGCCCCGCCGTCGACCGTCTCACCGGCATCCCGCCGACCGTCGCCATCGAACAGCGCGTCACCCGCGGCTCGCGCAAATCCACCGTCGCCACCATCACCGAGGTCGCACAATACCTCCGCCTCCTCTACGCGCGCCTCGGCGTCCAGCATCACCCCGACACCGACCAGGCCGTCAAACCGCTTTCGCCCGGCGCGCTCAGGAAACTTCTCACCCGCGTCCTCGCCACCCCGAAGGCAAAACGCGCCAGGCATCTCTACCTTTGCGCCCCGCTCATCCGCGGCCGCAAGGGACACCACCAGCCCATCGCCACCTGGATCGCGAACCAGGGCTATCCCCTCCTCCGCGCCGACGGCAAAATCACGCGCGTCGATGCCTTCCAGAAACTCGATCGCTACAAGGAGCATGATGTTGAAGTGGTCGTGGCCGATCTGACCGACGCTGCGCAGCAAGACCCCAAGTGGCTGGATCGTCAGCTCGCCGTGGCCCTCCGCCTCGGCCAAGGCGCCTGCTTTCTGCTCACGCCCGCGGGAGAAATTCTTTCCTGGTTCTCTACCACGCGCACCGACGTCGAGACGGGTGAAAGTTTCCCCGAGCTCGATCCGAAGCATTTTTCGTTCAACTCTCCGCGCGGTTGGTGCCCGTCTTGTCGGGGCCACGGCCGGATCTTCCCGTGGATGCTCGTCCCCGATGATGACGAGGAAAACTCCGACCCGCTCGCGAAGCTCCGCGCCTTCGGCGTCGATTCCGCCGAGGACATCTCCGACGCCGGCACCCCGTGCCCTGAATGCCACGGCGCCCGCCTCAACCGCACCGCCCGGGCCGTCAAACTCCACTTCCGCAAAAAGCAGGCGCCGCTCTCGCTGCCCGCGCTGCTCGCGGCCACCCCCGCCCAGCTGCTCGCTCACCTCCACGCGCTCGACCTTGACGCCCGCGGCCAGCTCATCACGCAGGATATTGTCCCGCAAATCGCCGAGCGCCTGAAATTCCTCGATCACGTCGGCCTCGGCTACCTCTCGCTCGACCGCCCCACGCAGACGCTCTCCGGCGGCGAAGCCCAGCGCATCCGGCTCGCCGCGCAACTCGGCACCAATCTGGCCGGCGTCCTCTACGTCCTCGACGAACCGAGCATCGGCCTCCACGCCCGCGACAATGAACGCCTGATCGAAACCCTGCTCACGCTCCGCGACAAAGGTAACACCCTTCTGGTCGTCGAACACGACGAGGAACTGATGGCGCGCGCCGACCAGATCATCGACCTGGGTCCCGCCGCCGGCATCCACGGTGGCGAACTGCTCGCCCAAGGCACGCCCGCCGAAATCAAGCGCAACGCCCAATCCCTCACCGGCCTCTTCCTCGCCAAGGGTCTCGTGCATCCGCTCCGTGGCGAATATCGCCCCATCGACCACCAAAACGCAAAAATCAAAAAGTCCCCTTGGCTGGAACTGCGCGACGTCCAATTCCGAAATCTCAAGAACTTCGACCTGCGCCTCCCTCTCGGCCGCCTCATCATGGTCGCCGGTCCCAGTGGCGCCGGCAAATCCACGCTGTTTCGCGACGTCCTCTACCCCGCCGTTACGCACGCGATCAAAACACGAAAGCCGAAACTCACCGGCCGCGACTTCGTCCGCGCCACTGCCTTTGCCTCCGCTTCTGATCCTTCGCCATTGCCGTTTGCGGAGCTGCGCGGCACCAGCGGCTTCCGCTCCGTCATCGAGGTGGACCAGTCCCCCATCGGCAAAACTCCGCGCTCCACCCCCGCCACCTACCTCGGGATCTTCGACCTCATCCGGCAGTTCTTCGCGTCCCTGCCTGAGTCAAAAATCCGTGGCTACGCCGCCGGCCGTTTCTCGTTTAACACCGCCGGCGGTCGTTGCCCCACCTGTGAAGGTGCCGGCCGCATCCGTCTGGAAATGGCGTTCATGCCCGATACCTACCTCCCGTGTGACGACTGCCGCGGCCTCCGCTACGGCTCGGATCTCGCCGACCTCACGTGGAAAAGCAAAACGATCGGTCAGGTCCTCCAGCTCACGTTCGAGGAAGCCGCCGCGTTTTTCGATTTCCACTCGCAGCTCTCCCAAGTCTGCCGGCTCATGATCGACTGCGGCCTCGGCTACCTCACGCTCGGCCAGAGCTCCCCTTCACTCTCCGGCGGGGAAGCGCAACGCCTCAAGCTCGTCACCGAACTTTCGCACGGTCTCGCCACCTATCGCGAACGCAGCCGTGGCACCCTGCCCCGCAATCTCTACCTCCTCGAGGAACCGACCATTGGCCTGCACTTGAGCGACTGCGAAAAACTCATCCGCGTCCTCCACTCGCTCGTCGATCAGGGCCATACCGTCGTCGTGATCGAGCACCACCTCGACCTGCTCGCCGAGGCGGACTACATCGTCGAGCTCGGTCCGGTCGGCGGTCCGGCGGGTGGCGAATTACTCTATCAGGGCGAACTCGCCGGCCTGCTCAAGGTGAAGGGCAGTCCCACCGCGCCCTACCTGCGCGCGCGGCTAAAAAAATAATTCCTCTCCGAATCTTGGGCACGCCCACTGCGCCTATTTCGCTTTCGCGGCGGCCACCACACTCGCGTCGTGCGCCTTCGCGGCGTCCTGCACCACCTTGACCAGCTCGGCCAGCGCGACCGGCTTGAGCAGGTAGCGGAACAGCGCCGCCTCGTTCACGCTGCGCAGCAGCATTTCCGGTTTCATGTAGCCCGTCACCAGCACCCGCTGCATGTGGGGAAACTCCTCGCACGCGCGCACCAGAAAATTCATGCCATTGCCGCCCGGCATCAGGTGGTCGGCCACGACAACCTTGAACGCCTTTTTCTGGAGGATAAAATCCGCTTCGCGCGCCGTCGTCGCCGTCGTGACTTCAAACGCCGCCGTCAGCGCCGCGGAAAACACATCAAGCAGGGGTTTCTCATCATCGACGAGCAGCACGGCAGCCTTGACGGAACGGTCGGCGCTGGCGGGGATCGGGTTGGTGGCTGACATCAAGGGGCCATGGTGTTTCTTGCGGCGGGCTTGGCAAATCCAAATCTCTGCGCCCGTCTAAGGGTCATTCCCATGGCTTTTGGTTTGCCACTTTTCGGTCGCGACCGTTCCGTAGCGTCTCTTCGCGATGGAAACCTACGATTTGCACGCCGCCATCCGCTCCGGTTCGCTGGCCAAGGTTCCGCCGTCGGCCCTCTCCGCCGACTTGCTCACGGCCCGCAACGCCGCGGGCAACACCCCCCTCCACCTCGCCGCCAAGACCGGACTGCTGCGCGAACTGCCCGCCGCCCTGCTCACGGACGATACCATCGCCGTGAAGAATGACGCCGGTTACACGCCCCTGCATCACGCCGCACTCGGCGGCCATCTCGATCAAGTGCCACCCGCCCGGCTCACCCTCGAGGCCCTTTCCGCCCGCAGCAACGCCGGCTACTCCGGGTTCCACCTCGCGGCCGCCCAAGGCCATCTCGGCCAGATTCCCGCCGCCCTGCTCACCGCCGACATCGTCCTGCGCCAGACCGACGTCGGCAACACGCTGCTGCACGAGGCGGCGGAGAACGGCACCCTCGGGGTCATTCCCGCCGTGTTCCTCACCGGCGAAAACCTCACGCTCAAAAACATCGGCGGCGAAACCGTGCTCCACGTCGCCGCGTTCAACGGCCACCTCGATCAGATCCCACCCACGCTGCTCACGGCCGCCGCCCTCCGCGATGTCACCAGCGCTGGTGACACCGTTTTTCACGCCGCTGCGATCTCGGGCCACCTCGAGCAAATCCCCGCCCAGTTCCTCACGCACGACAATCTCGTCCTCGCGAGCAAGACCGGCTTCACCGCCATTCACGCCGCCGCCGAGAGCGGGCAGTTCGACAAGATTCCCCGCGCGTCGCTCACGCCGGATCTGTTGCTCACCCGCAATGACAACGGTGACACTCCACTCCACGCCGCCGCCTTTGAAGGCCATCTCAACCAGCTATCTGACGACCTGCTGACGCCCGACCACGTCGCGACTCGCAATTACGACGGCCTGTCGGTCGCGCGGACTGCGGCCGATCGCGGCTATCTCAATCAGATTCCCGCCAACGCCCGGCCGAAGACGATGACTCCCTTCCGCCGCTTCCTGCACAATATCGGCCGCGCGAAAGCGCCGTTCTGAGCAGCGCTTGACCCGCCTGGAAACCGAAGTCTTAGGACTTTGGTTGGGTGCACTTTCGCCTTCACCTCGGCGCGCCGCCTGCTTCACTGCTCGTTCCTTCCGGCCTCCTTGCGTCCTCGCCACTCGGCCACTTTCCCGACCACTTCCAATCCATGAATACCACGATCTCCGCCATCACCGCCCGCGAAATCATCGACTCGCGCGGCAATCCGACCGTTGAGGTCGACGTCCGCCTCGCCGGCGGCACGCTCGGCCGCGCCGCCGTGCCCTCGGGCGCGAGCACCGGCGAGCACGAAGCCATCGAGCTCCGCGACGGCGACAAGGCCCGTTACGGCGGCAAAGGCGTCCAAAAAGCCGTCGCCAACGTGAAGGCCAAAATCGCCCCGGCTCTCATCGGCGCCGACGCCTGCGACCAAATCGGCATCGACCACGCCATGATCAAGCTGGATGGCACCTCGACCAAGTCGAAGCTCGGCGCCAACGCCATCCTGGGCGTCTCCCTCGCCACCGCTCACGCCGCCGCCGCCGCCCTCGGCCAGCCCCTCTATAAATATCTCGGCGGCCCGAACGCCAAAGTGCTCCCCGTCCCGATGATGAACATCATGAACGGCGGCGCGCACTCCGATGCGCCCATCGATTTCCAGGAATTCATGATCATGCCTACCGGCGCGAAATCCTTCGCCGAGGCGCTCCGCATGGGCTGCGAGGTTTTCCATTCGCTCAAGAAAGTTCTGAAGGAAAAGGGCCTCGCCACCGCCGTCGGCGACGAAGGCGGCTTCGCCCCGAAACTCGCCTCCGCCGAGGCCGCCCTCGACGTCATCGCCCTCGCCGTGAAAAACGCCGGCTACAAACTCGGCCAGGACATCAACCTCGCCCTCGACGTCGCCGCCTCTGAATTCTACGTGAAGGAAAAAAACCACTACGTGTTCAAGAAATCGACCGGCCAGGTGCTCTCGGGCGACGACATGGTCGCGTTCTACAAAAAGCTCACCGCGAAATATCCCATCATCTCCATCGAGGACGGCTGCGCCGAAGGCGACTGGACGACGTGGAAGAAGCTCACGGATGCCATCGGCGACAAGATTCAACTCGTGGGCGACGACCTCTTCGTGACGAACACCGCCTTCCTCAAGCGCGGCATCGACACCGGCACCGCCAATTCAATTCTCGTGAAAGTAAACCAAATCGGCACCCTCACCGAGACCTTCGACGCCGTTGAGATGGCCAAAGAGGCGAACTACACTGCCGTCATCAGCCACCGCTCCGGTGAGACTGAGGACGTCACCATCGCCGACATCGCCGTCGCGACCAATGCCGGCCAGATCAAGACTGGTTCGCTCTGCCGCACCGACCGGGTCGCGAAATACAACCAACTCCTCCGCATCGAGGAAGAGCTCGGCGCCAGCGCGATCTATGGTGGGAAGATGTAGGGCCGGATTTATCCCGCGATTTCATCAAGGCCGGGCTGCTCGCCCGGCCTTTTTTTTATCCACCGCCAATCCCCTCGACTCCGCCTCCCCGCGCCTTACACTTCGCCTCAGCACGATGAAAGCGCTCCTTCTCCGCACCGCCTTGGTCTCCGCTTCACTGGCCGCCAGCGTGTTCGCCGCCGACGAAACGACCACCAGCGCGCGCATGAAGGAAATCCTGAAAGCCCAGCTCGCCGCGGACGCCAAAAATCAGTCCGCCAAGCCAGCGCCCACGGCGCCGGTTACCGCCGCCAAACCCGAAGTTCCCGCCGAGCCAGCGGCACCGACCTCCGCGCCGGCCACCGCTCCAACGAAAAAAGCCGCCGCCGCGGCGAGTGTTACAGCGGCTCAAAAGCAAGCGCCCACGGTTCTCCCCAAGGTTGAGGTGAGGAAAGACCGCGTCACCGTCCTCGACCATCAGTTGCAGGAGCAGGAAAAGGAAATCGCGCGCGAACAGAAGAACACCAAGCCCACCGAATTGGATAAGGCACTCAACGGCTCCAAGGTCTCCACCACCCTCTCCGCGCTGGGCGGTGATTCAGCCCAGCATCGGGCCACCATCGCCAAGGAACGGGTCAGCCTGATGGAAGATGAGAAGGATCTCATCGAAGCCATCGCCCACGCCAGAACGAAGGAGGAGAAGCAGAAGCTCCAAAAGGAACTCGACGAGCTCAAAGCAATGCGCCGCGACTTGGAGAAGTCGCTCCGCTAGTCTCCGTAACTTTTCACGCCGCTACGTTGGTCGCCTGGTCGTTTCTTACCAGACGATCCAGCGCCTCGGCGATCGCTGCGCGGACTTGCTCCCGCGGCACGTGCTTCAGCACGTGACCCAACGCGCCGAGTCGCGTAAAACGATTTACCGTCTCCGTGCAGTCCTGCGCCACTAGCACCGTCACAGCCGCAGCTGGATCCAGCTGCCTGATCCGCCGCAGGACGTCGTCGCCGGCCATCGCCGGCATGCTCACGTCCAGCAGCACGAAGTCGGGACGGTGCCCGTGATAGAGTTCGACGGCCCGCTCACCATCTGAGGCCTCCCGCACCGCCGTCACGCCAAGCGTCCCGAGCAACATCCGGAGATATGACCGAACGTGCCGCTCATCAGCAACGATGAGCGCCGTGGGTGCCCCGCCTGCCCACGCAGGTGAAGTGGTCCAGGACCGAGTGGATTGCATGCCTGACCATCGGCACGAATCGCCACGGGCTTAATGCCCGGCTCAATTCATCGCCGTCACTCCGCCCGCACAATGTAGCCGCGCAGGTATTCGCTCTCGGCCATCGTCGCGAGCACCGGGTGATCGGGCGGCTGGTGGCACCATTCCAGCACGCGCAGCCGGCGCTTCGCGTCAGTCGCGGCCGCCGCCAGAACACCTCGCAGCTCCGCATCCTGCATGTGGTGCGAACACGAGTAAGTCGCCAGCACTCCCCCCGGCGCGAGCTGCTGGAGCGCGCGCAGGTTGATGTCCTTATAGCCCCGCAGCGCGCCCTCGAGCGCACTCTTCGATTTCGCGAACGGCGGGGGATCGAGGATGATCACGTCCCACCGCGGCTCGGTGGCGCGCGCCGGGTCGTTCAGCCAGTCGAACACATTCGCTCCGGAGAATTTCGCCGTCACGCCGTTGCGTTCCGCATTGCGTCGCGCGGCCGCGATCGCGTCCTCCGCGCTGTCGAGCCCCAGCACCTCGGTCGCGCCGGCCTTCGCCGCATGGAGCGCGAACGCCCCCTGGTTGCAGAACGCATCGAGCACGCGGCGGCCCGCGCAATATTTCGCCACCGCCGCATGCTGCGCGCGCTGGTCGAGGTAAAATCCCGTTTTCTGCCCGCCCTGCAAATCAAGCCAGTAGTCGAATCCATCAATCCGCAGCCAGCGCGGCTCCCACGTTTTTCCCGAGCGCGTGTGCACTTCGAACGGCAGGCCCTCGAGCCGGCGGATCGGCGCGTCGTTACGAAAGATGATCTCCCCCGGCTGCACTGCCTCCGCCAGCAAGTCGCTGATCAGCGCCGTCCGCTTTTCCATCGCGGCGGTTTGAATCTGCACCACCAGCGTGTCGCCAAACTGATCAACCACCACGCCGGGCAAATCGTCCGACTCGCTCCAAACCAGCCGGCGGATCTCCACCGTGTCGGGGCGCAAACTTGCGGCGCCCTCCGTGGCCACCGCCCCAGGGCGCAGCAAGCCTGCGCCCCGCCGCGCCACCGCCCGGCTGATCGCTCCCCGCAGCCACGCCGCGTCCAGCACCACGCGATCGCGGCTCAATCGCCGCCAGATGATCTGCGATTTCGAATTGTAGATGCCGCTGCCGATGAACCGCCCCGTGCGATCCCGGCACTCGACCACCTCGCCATCGTGCTCCGGCGGCAGCAGCGTCTCGACTTCGTTCGCAAACACCCACGGGTGCCCGCTGAGCACACGCGGCTTGGCGTTGGGTTTGAGCTTGAGCGCAGGTTGTTCGGCCACCCCGCCACGCTTGCGGGTTTGCGGCGCGTCGCGACGAAATAATTTACGACCGCTTACGCTTCTCCGACCCGCGCCTGCGGCCGATCGCTGGCGCACGCCCGCCGTAGCGCGACGATTATTCCGCAGAAACACGCCGTATGAACCAAAACCGCCAGCCAAAGAATTTCTTTCATGACAAAATTATCGGCCCATTGTGGCGCCAGCTTTAGCGCCGCGCGGACTACTGGTCGTCGTCCGGCCCGTCTTGCTCGCAGCCCGCCCGCGGCCTTGTCATGGCCGTGACGAAGCCAAACGCCAGCAACAGCACAAGGTAGACGACCACGGAGAGGATTGCCTTCATCCCCAAGAAATCGGCTCATTCCGTAGAATCTTAACCCATGCCCGCCTATTCTTCCACCCCGTTACCCCGGAAACTCGGCCTCAAAGACGGCACCCGCTACCTGCTCATCGACGCCCCGCCGGGCTTTGATCGCGAGCTCGCCCCGCTGCCGCCGACCGCCGTCGCCGTTCCGCCCCGTGCGACCGAGGCCGACCTCATCGTCTTCTTCGCCGCCAGCCTCAAGCCGCTCACCGCCCACCTGCCTACGCTGATCAGGAAACTTCCGGCCGCCGGCGCGCTCTGGATCGCGTGGCCAAAACTCGCGAGCGGCGTCATCACCGACCTCCGCGAAAACGTCGTGCGCGCCACCCTCCTCGCCACGGGCCTGGTCGACATCAAGGTCTGCTCCGTCAACGACACCTACTCTGGCCTGAAATTCGTCCGGCGGCTGAAGGATCGGCCGAAGAAATAGTCTTCCCCTCGGCGCCGCGGCCCTGTTGCCTGCCCGATTCCGTCATGTCGCCCGCTCAAGAAATCGCCCGCCGTCGCACCTTCGCGATCATCTCGCACCCTGATGCGGGCAAGACCACGCTGACCGAAAAGTTTCTGCTCTACGGTAACGCCATCCACCTCGCCGGCGCCGTCACCGCGCGTAAAAATCAGCGCGCCACCGCCTCCGACTGGATGGAACTCGAGAAACAGCGCGGCATCTCCATCAGTTCGACCGTCCTCCAGTTCGACTACGCCGGTTACGCCGTCAACCTCCTCGACACCCCGGGCCACAAGGATTTTTCCGAGGACACCTACCGCGTCCTCACCGCCGTTGATGCGGTCATCATGGTCATCGACGCCGCGAAAGGCATCGAGGCGCAGACCCGCAAGCTCTTCGAAGTCTGCCGCCGCCGCGGAGTGCCGATCTTCACGTTCATGAACAAGTGCGACCGCCCGACGCGCAATCCGCTCGAGCTGCTCGACGAACTCGAGACCGTCCTCGGCCTCCAGTCCTCGCCGGTCATCTGGCCGCTCGGCAACGGCCCGCAGTTCAAGGGCGTCTTCGATCGCCGCACGCGCCAGGTCCACCTGTTCGAGCGCGTCCCCGGTGGCGCGTTTCAGGCGCCGGTCAACGTCACCTCCCTCGACGACGATGCGGTTCGGGCGAAACTCGACGATGACACCTACGCGACCGTGAAGGAGCAGCTCGAAATGCTCGACGGCGCCGGCCATGCCTTTGATCTCACCGCGGTCCGGGCCGGCCAGCAGACGCCCGTCTATTTCGGCAGCGCCGTGAATAATTTCGGCATCCAACTCCTGCTCGACGGCTTTCTCCACGACTCCGTCCCGCCGGCACCGCGCCAGTCCGTCACGGTGGGAGGGGCGTTACGCCCCGACGAACCCGCTCGCGAAATCCCAGTCACGCACCCGAAATTTTCCGGCTTCGTTTTCAAAATCCAGGCCAACATGGATCCGAAGCACCGCGACCGCATCGCGTTTCTCCGCGTGTGCTCCGGCAAATTCGACCGCGATATGAGCGTCCTCCACGCGCAGACCGGCCGCACCGTCCGCCTGTCGTCGTCGCACAAACTCTTCGGCCAGGAACGCGAAACCGTCGACGAAGCCTGGCCCGGCGACGTGATCGGTCTCGTCGGCCACGACTCCTTCCACATCGGCGACACGCTGACCGAGGACAAGGCGATCAGCTACGACGAAATCCCGCGTTTCCCACCCGAGGTTTTCACCTTCATCGCGAACCCGGTTCCCGCCGACGCGAAAAAATTCCGCGCCGGTCTCGAGCAGCTCCTGCAGGAAGGCGTCGTGCAATCGATCACGCTGCGCGCCGGCATGACGACCTCGACGCTCCTCGCCGCGGTCGGCCCACTACAATTCGAAGTCGTGCAGTTCCGCCTTCAGAGCGAATACAACGCCGCCTCGCGCCTCGATCCCTCGCCGTGGACCATCATGAAGTGGCTCGCGCCCGCGGTCGCCGATGCGAAGCTCCCCGATGTCACGCGTTTCATCGTCGCCAGTGGGGTCGCCTTTGCGACCGACAAGCTCGGCCATCCCGTAGGCCTGTTCCCGAACGAATGGACGATGCGTTATTTCCTCGAGAAAAACCCCGAGGTAAAACTCCACGATCTCCCGTTGGAGCAGACGAAATAGCTCGAATGGTGGAGCGAGTTGACCTCAACCCGCTGCGGAATTATGCTCTGGTTCGCCTCACGAAGAATCCCCGCGCATTCTCATCGCAGCTGCAAATCGAAACCGTGAACGTCATCCACTTTGAGTCCGCCGCCGCGTTCCGCCGTTGGCTCGAGCAAAATCAAGCCACGGCCACCGCACTCCAAGTCGGTTTCTACAAGATGGCCTCCGGGCGCGGTGGCCTCACTTACCAGGAGGCGGTCGACGAAGCCCTCTGTTTCGGCTGGATCGACGGCATCGTCCGGAAAATCGACGCCGACCGATACACGCACCGTTTCACGCCGCGCAAACCGGGCAGCCATTGGAGCAACCTCAACGTCCGCCATGTCGCCCGCCTCACCGCCGCCGGCCGGATGCACGCCGCCGGCCTCGCCGCCTTGGCCGGCCGCGCGGCGGGAAAAACCGGGTTGGCGTCGTATGAGCAGCCCGCGAAAAACCTCCCGCCGGCCGACGCGAAGCAATTTCGCGCCAACCGGCCGGCGTGGAAGTTTTTCACGACGCAGGCGCCGTGGTATCAACGCCTCGCGATCCACAAAATCGTCAGCCCGAAACAGGCCGCCACCCGCCAACGCTGGCTCGCCCGCATCATCGCGGCCTCGGCCGTGCACCGGCGTTTTCCGTGAGCGGCGCGCGTTTCGACTCGCCCCGCGGAAAACAAATCTCTTGCTCGCCCCCATGATTTTTTCGCGCCCACTGCCCGCCGTGATTTTGTTCGCCACCCTCGGGTCCGTGGCCCTGGCCGCCACCCCGGTCCGCGCCAAACCCACGCGCCCCACCACGCCCGCTGACTCCACCGCCTACAAGGCCGCCATCATCACCGACGCCGCCACCGGCAACACGTTGTTCGAGGATCGCGCCGACAACGTCAGTCCGCCCGCGAGCATGACGAAGCTGATGACCTTCGCGGTGCTCCACGACAAACTCGCCAGTGGGGCCGTCACCCTCGATCAGGCCGTCCGCATCACTGACGCCGATGCGAAAATCGGCGGCTCGCAGGTCTACCTCGATCCGCGCGAGACGTTTCCCGTCGAAGAACTCGTTTATGCAATGATGATCCATTCGGCCAACGACGCCGCCCACGCGCTCGCGCGCACCGCGGCCGGCTCGATCGACGCCTTCGTCGAGTTGATGAACACCAAGGCCCGCGAGCTTGGCATGACGCACACCACTTTCCACACGCCGCACGGCCTCCCGCCCGCCACCCGCCGCGCGGAGGAAGGCGATCTCACTACGCCACGAGATTTCGCCCTGCTCGCCCGCTATCTCGTCCAAAAAACGAACGTCTTAAAATACTCCTCCATCCGCACGCGCTCCTTCGGGGCCGGCGTGCGCGCCAAGCCCTTCGACCTGACCAATAGCGACCATCTCATCGGCCGCGTCGCCGGCGTCGACGGCCTGAAGACCGGCTTCACCAACGGCGCTGGTTTCTGCCTGACGGCGACAGCGCTGCGCAACGGTCGCCGCGTCATCGTGGTTCTCATGGGTGCCCCGGAGTCCAAGGTCCGCGACCTCAAGGTCACCGAGCTGCTCGACCGCGGATTCGCTGCGCTGCCGGTCGGTGGCCCGGCCTTCGCCGCCGCGGAATCCTCTCCCATCGCCGCCGCGCCGCTGCCCGCTCCTACTGCGAAAGCGGCCAAACCCGACGCCGGCCCCGCGATCAAGTTCTCAATTCCGCCGGCGAAAAGGTAGGGCGCGTTATCCCTAATACCAACGTCTGTTAATATTTGGATTGTCATGGCGAGGAGCGAAGCGACGAAGCCATCCAGCTGGATCGCCACGGCGCGCTTCGCGCACCTCGCGATGACAAAAGTCTAATTCACAACAGCCGGAGGTATAACGCGCCGCTCAGGATTTTCGCGCGGGTTGAGTCGGCGGATTAAAAATAGTCCGTCTACCGCTCGAGCACGAGCACCAGCACGCCCAACCCGGTAAACAGCACCCCAAGCAGGCCGGCCTCGTAGCGCTCGAAGAATTTTACCTTGAAGCGTTCCAGCCCGTGCAATGCCAGGGAGGTGAACAACAACATCGCGGCCAGCGCCGCCACCGCGAGAATCGCGCTGAGGGTGAAGAATCCCATCCGGCCAAACTTAACGCCCGCGAGGTAAATGGGCAGAAAGCCTTCGCACGGAGACAAGGTGAGCATCAGGAACAATCCGCCCACCGCGGCCCGGTCGCCGCTCGTCGCCGACACGAGGGCGGTGTCCTTCAGTTCCTCGTCCCAATGCGTATGGTCCTGCTCGTGCCCGCAGTGCTCACTCACATGATGATGCCCACCGGGGACCGGATGATGGCAGATGCCGCCGCCGCGCCATTGCCGCCAGAAATAAAGCAAGCCCATCGCGCCCAGAAATCCCGCGGCGACCCACGGAAACGCCGCGCCCACCCGTTCATCGAGTTTGAAACCAAACCACGCAATCACCAGGCCAAGCAGGCTCGTCAACGCCACGTGCCCCGCGCCGGCCAGCGCCACGACCCCGAGCGTCTTGGCGTGCGACCATCCCCGCGCCCGCGACACGAGCACGAACGGCAGCCAGTGCGTCGGAATCGCCGCATGAAAGAACGCCACGGTAAAGCCGGTCGCGGCGATGGTCGAGAGAGCGGTGGAGTTCATGCAGGGCCGTAGAGGCAGCACACCACCTGCGGCCCTGTCGAACGTGAAAGCTAGCCAACCCGTCCCGCCTGCTCCTCAATAATCGTTCTCGTTCTCGTTCCTCGTTCTCGTTCTCCTTCGTTCGCGAACGCCCCATGCCCACGCCCCCCAACGTCCCCGCCGTCCAGTCCTACCTCCTCGCGTTGCAGGATTCGATCTGCGCCGCGCTCACGACCGAGGATGGCGGTGCGAAATTCCGCACCGACGAATGGACCCGCCCCGAAAACGGCGGCGGCGGGCGCACCCGGGTGCTCGCCGACGGGACCGTTTTTGAAAAAGCCGGCGTCGCCTTCTCGCACGTGCGCGGCACCAAGCTCCCGCCCTCCGCCACCGCCCACCGCCCCGAACTCGCCGGCCAGCCGTGGGAGGCACTGGGCCTCTCCCTCGTCATTCACCCGCGCAACCCCTACGTTCCAACCTCGCACTTGAACGTGCGATTCTTCTGCGCGGGCGCTCAAATCGAAAATCCAACATGGTGGTTCGGCGGCGGCTTCGATCTTACACCCTGCTACGGTTTCGAGGAAGATGTCGTCCACTGGCACCGCACCGCCCGGGCCGCCGTCGCACCCTTCGGCGACGCGCTTCATCCACGCTTCAAAAAATGGTGTGACGAATATTTTTTTCTCAAGCACCGCAGTGAGCCGCGCGGCATCGGCGGCCTCTTCTTTGACGATTTTAACGAACTGGGATTCGACCGCTCCTTCGCGCTCCTTCGTGCCGTCGGCGACGCGTTCCTCCCGGCCTACCGCCCCATCGTCGCCCGCCGGAAGGCCACGCCGCACGGCGATCGCGAGCGCCAGTTCCAACTCCACCGCCGCGGCCGCTACGTGGAGTTCAACCTCGTCTGGGACCGCGGCACCCTGTTCGGCCTGCAAAGCGGCGGCCGCACCGAGTCGATCCTGATGTCGCTCCCCCCGCTCGTCCGCTGGGACTACGATTTTCACCCGGAGCCCGGCTCCCCTGAGGCCCGGCTCCATGAAATTTTCCTTCCACCCCGCGACTGGTCTTCGCTGACCGACGCTCAAATCCCAGCCCTCAACTCCCCCATGCGATGACTTCCCGTGAACGCTTTCTCGCCGCCTGCGCCTGCTCGCCTCTCGACCGTCCGCCCATCTGGATCATGCGGCAGGCCGGCCGCTACCTCCCCGAATATCGGGCGCTCAAGGCGAAATCCTCCTTCCTGGAAATGATTCGCACGCCGACCCTGGCCACCGAGGTCACGCTTCAGCCGCTCCGCCGGTTTCCCGGCATCGATGCCGCGATTCTTTTTTCCGATATCCTCGTCATCCCCGAGGCGCTTGGTCAGAGCTATGGTTTCCGCGACGAAGGGGGCGTCGCGATGGAGTATCGCATCGAAACGCGCGCTCAAGTCGACGCCCTCGCTCCCGCCGACGTGGTCCCCTCGCGTCTCTCCTACGTCGCCGACGCCCTCACTCGCGTCAAAAAAGAACTCGCCGGCTCTCACGCGCTCCTCGGCTTCGGTGGCTCGCCGTGGACGCTCGCCACCTACATGGTCGAGGGTGGCAGCTCCGAGGAATTCGGACGGATCAAACTGCTCTACTACACCGAGCGCGCGACTTTCGACGCTTTGCTCGAGAAACTCACGGCCGCGCTCATCGCGTATTTCCAGATGCAGATCCGCGCCGGGGCCGATGCGATTCAGATCTTCGATTCGTGGGGTGGCGTCATCGCCGGCGCCGACTACGAAGCCGCGTCGCTCAAATGGATTCGCCAGATCATCGCCGCCCTCCCGCGCGACTTCCCCGTCATTCTTTACGCCAAGGGCACCGCCGCCCACCTCAGCGATCAGTCCTTCGTCGGGGCCCGCGTGATCAGCGTCGATTGGACGAGCGACCTCGCGATGGTCCGCCGCACCGTCCCCGCCAATCTCGCTGTCCAGGGCAACCTCGATCCCGTCCTCCTCAACACCACGCCCGCCATCGTCCGGCGCGAAGCCACCCGCCTCCTCGAATCGATGCGCGGCACCACCGGGCACATCTTCAACCTCGGCCACGGCATCACGCCGCAGGCGAAAATCGAATGCGTCGAGGCGCTGCTCGCAACCGTGATGGCCTGGAAATAATCGCCACCAACGACGCCAGAAACCCAAAAGGTGCTCAGCTCGGTCTGCCTCCTGCGCGTATCCTGTGCCTACTGTGGCTCATCCTGATCCAAAATCCATCGCCGTCCTCGGAGCCGGTGTCACCGGCCTCACCGCCGCCCACCGGCTCGTGCAACTCGGCCATCGCGTCCGCCTTTTTGAGGCGACCGGTCGCGTCGGCGGCGCCGTCCGCACTGAGCGCACCGCCGGCTGGCTCATCGAAGGCGGCCCCAACTCCCTCCTCTCCGGCGAGCCCGCGCTGGCCACCCTGGTCGCCGAACTCGGCCTCGGCGCCGAGCTCGTCCCGGCCAATCCCGCCGCCAAAAACCGCTACCTCGTCCGCCGCGGCCGCCTCGTCGCCGCTCCGGGATCACCGCCGGCGTTAGTCGCCTCATCACTGTTTTCCGCCGGCGCGAAATTTCGGCTGCTCACTGAAATTTTCTTTCGCCGGAAACTCCGCCCGAGCGATGTCAGTCTGGAAGACTTCGTCCGCGACCACTTCGGCCAGGAACTGGTCGACTACGGGCTCAACCCGTTCGTCGCGGGGGTCTATGCTGGTAACCCCCAAAAACTTTCCGCCCGCCATTCGTTCCCCCAGCTATGGGAAATTGAGCGGACGCATGGCTCGATCATCCGCGGCCAGCTCGCCGCCGCGAAAGCGCGAAAGAGCCGCGACGAACCGCGCGGCGGCATCCTCTCGTTTCGGCGCGGCCTGCAAATCCTGCCCGACGCCCTGGCCGCCCGCCTCCCCGCCGGCACGCTCGCGCTCCACGCCCGCCTCGAGGCGCTCCTGCCCGGTGCGCAGTGGAGCGTCATCTGGCACGACGGCACCAGCGCGCACACGGAAAATTTCGATACCGTTGTCGCCGCACTCCCCGCGTCCGCTCTGGCGCAGCTCCGCTTCGGCGCCCACGGCGAGCGCCCGCTCGCCTCGCTCGACGCCATCGAGCATCCCCCGGTCTCTTCGCTCTTTCTCGGCTACCGCCGCGAGCAGGTCGCCCATCCCCTCGACGGTTTCGGCGTGCTCGTGCCCGCCGTGGAACAGCGGTCGGTCCTCGGGGTGCTGTTTTCTTCGAGCCTCTTTGCGGGCCGCGCGCCCGACGGCCACGTCGCCCTGACGGTGATGATTGGCGGCATGCGCCAGCCCGAACTCGCCCGCCTCTCCCCGGAAAAACTTCTCGCCGCCATCGAGCCGGATTTGCGCGAGTTGCTCGGCGTCAGCGGCCCGCCGGTTTTTTCCCGCCACACGTTCTGGCCGCGCGCGATTCCGCAATACCACCTCGGCCACGAGCGCCACCTCGAAACCATGGCCGCCTGCGAACGCGCTTACGCCGGTTTTTTGCTCGGCGGTCAGGCGCGCGACGGCATCGCGCTCCCCGCCTGCCTCGCCGCCGGCGAAAAGCTCGCCGCGCGCGCCTCCGCGTAAGGCGTCGGTCCGGCTGATGCTGGGTTTCCCAACCTTCGGGGAGGCGATTTGACGTCTACCAATCCGACGCCCGGCGGTCAGGATTTTCGCCCTGAAGCCGCCCTTGACTCCCCTCCCACCGGACCTAGCCTCGCCCACTTTTCTTCGGAATGGCCCAAGACCTGAAAGACACTCTGCAGCTCCCAAAAACGGATTTCCCGATGCGCGCCGGACTCGCGCAACGCGAACCCGGCCGCGTGGCGCACTGGGAAAAACTCGGCCTCTACGCCGCCCTGCAGCAGAAGCGCGCCGCCGCCCAGGCCCCGGTCTTTGTGCTGCACGACGGCCCGCCCTTCACCAACGGCGACGTCCACATCGGCACCGCACTCAACAAGGTCCTCAAGGATCTGATCAACCGCTACAAGACGATGCGCGGCTTCCGCACGCCCTATGTCCCCGGCTGGGACTGCCACGGCCTGCCCATCGAGCAAAAGGTCACTCAAGAGCTGCGCGAAAAAAACGAAACCGTCTCGACCGCCGGACTGCGGGCGAAGTGCGATGCTTTTTCCGAAACCTGGATCGCGAAGCAGACGGTGCAATTCAAGCGCCTCGGCATCCTCGCCGATTGGAAAAGCGAATATAAGACGAAGGCACCCGCCTTCGAAGCCGATATCGTCCGCACCTTCGCCGCCTTCGTTGAAAATGGCCTGGTCTATCGCAGCAAAAAACCCGTTTATTGGAGCATCCCCTTCGAGACCGCCCTCGCCGAGGCCGAAATCGAATACCGGGATCACACCGCGATCGCCATCTGGGTGAAGTTCGCCGTGCCCACGGCCGAGGCGGAAAAATTCGGCCTCCCCGCGGATAAACCACTCTTCATCGTAATTTGGACGACGACGCCGTGGACCATTCCCGCGAACCTCGCGATCGCACTTCATCCGGACGTCGACTACGTCATCGCCGATCTCGGTGCGGAGCGGATCATCGTCGCCGGCGCGTTGCTGGAGTCGGTCCTGAAAGCCGCGAAAATCGAAACCCGACCCGCGATCGCCCAGGCCGTCAAAGGCGCCGTGCTTGAGCACCTCGCGGCGCGGCACCCGTTCATCAACCGCGCCGCACCCATCGTTCTGGCCGATTATGTCACCACCGATAGCGGCACCGGCGCGGTCCACACCGCGCCCGGCCATGGCGCGGATGACTATCTCACCGGCCTGAAATACAAATTGGAAATTTACTGTCCGGTCGGCGATGATGGTCGTTACCTCGACGACGGCCGAATTCCCGCCGATCTCGTTGGACTAACGACGCTGGAGACGGTCGAGGATCTCGCCGCTAAAAAACCCGCGCCCGCCAACCTCGCCGTCCTGAAATTGCTCGCCGCCACCGGTGCGCTCCTCGCCAAAGCGAAATATCCCCACAGCTACCCGCATTGCTGGCGCTCCAAGACGCCCATCATTTTTCGCGCGGTGGACCAGTGGTTTGTCTCACTCGACAAAAACGAGACGCGCGCCACCGCCCTCACTGCAGTGGGTCAGGTCCAGTGGATCCCCGCCTGGGGCGCAGCGCGTATCCGCGGCGCCGTCGAGACGCGACCCGACTGGTGCATCAGCCGCCAGCGCTCGTGGGGCGTGCCGATTCCCGCGTTCTTCGATGCGAAAAAAATCGCCTACCTCGACGCCGGCGTCGCCCGGGCCGTCGCCGCCAAGCTCGAAAAGCTTGGCACCAATTTCTGGTATGACGCCACGCCCGCCCAAATCCTCGAGGGCGTGACGCTGCCCGCCGGCTGGCCCGCGCCGACCGAGCTGACCGGTGGCCGCGACACCCTTGACGTGTGGATCGATTCCGGTTCGTCCCATGCCGCCGTGCTCCAGCGCGGCCAAGGCGGCACGCAGTGGCCCGCCGATCTTTACCTCGAGGGCAGCGACCAGCACCGCGGTTGGTTTCAATCGGCACTCTGGACGAGCGTCATCGCCTACGGCGCCGCGCCCTACCGGGCGGTCCTGACGCACGGCTTCATCGTCGATCAGGAGCGCAACAAAATTTCCAAGAGCAGCACCTACGAAAAACCGCAGACGAGCGATGCCTACGTCGCCGAATACGGCGCCGATGTCATCCGGCTGTGGATCGCCTCGCAGGATTTTCGCGACGACCTCCCCATCTCGAAGGAAATTCTCTCGCACGTCGGCGAAACCTACCGGCTCACGCGCAACACCCTTCGCTACCAGATCTCGAACCTCTTCGACTTCGACCCACCGCGCGACACCGTGCCCGTCGAGCAGTTGGATACCCTCGACCGCTGGGCCCTGCACCAGACCGCCACGCTCATCCGCGACTGCACCGCCGCCTATGAGGCCTATGAGTTCCACCGCGTTTACCAGCTCTGCAACCAGTTCTGCTCCGTCACGCTGTCGGCCACGTATCACGACATCTTGAAGGATCGCCTCTACACGCTCGGCACGAACTCCCCGCTCCGCCGCTCCTCGCAGACGGCGATTCACCACATCTTCCACGCGCTCGTGCGCCTGCTCGCGCCCGTGCTCACCTTCACCACCGACGAAGCCTGGGCTTACGCCACGACGAAGACGGAATACTGCCCTGACTCCATCCACCTTCAGGATTGGCCCGTCGCGCCGGCCGCGTGGACCGACCCCGTCATCGAGTCCGACGTCGCCGAACTCCTCAAACTTCGCGGGCGGATTAACGAAGCCATCGAGCCGCTGCGCGCCGGCGGGAAACTGGGAAAATCGTTGGACGCCCACGTGGTGATCGGCCGCCCAACGCCGAATTCGCCGTCGGCGGCCAAGCGCCTCGACCAATACCGCGAGATGCTCCCGGAATTTTTTATCGTTTCCAAAGTCTCCTTCGAGGACTCCAGCGATCCGGGTCCGGGCGAGATCAAAGTGCAGCATTGTCAAGAACTCGGTCACGTCCGCTGCCCGCGTTGCTGGCGCTGGGTGCCCGCCTTCGAAACGAGTTTCCACGGCGACGTTTGTCCTCGTTGCGTTGCCGCCCTCAAGTCATAAGCTTTTTTTACCCAATCCTCCCCATGGCCACCAAAAAGAAATCCTCCGCGAAAAAGCCCGCCGTGAAAAAATCCGCAGCTAAAAAGCCCGCGGCTAAAAAGCCCGCGATCAAGAAATCTCCGGCGACGCCGAGCAAAGGCCGACCGGCCAAGCTGGCGCCCCACGGCAAGACCGCCGCGGCCGCCGCGCCCCCCAAATCCTCTCCCTCCATGGAAAAACCATCTAAAAAATCCGCCTTGCGCGGCAAGCTCCTCAAGCGCAAGGCACCCGCCAAGCCCATCGCGTTCAGTCTCGACGAGGTCCGCGCGATCGCGAAGACCGTCACGAGCAAGACCCACGCGCCATTCTCGGGTAAATCCGCCAAGCTCGGCGCGGCCAAGCCAGCCCTCGCCGCGCTCGAACGGCCCGCCAAACCGAGCCACATCAAGGCGGCGTCCCTCGCCGACATCCTCGGCTTCAATCCGAAACGCGCCAAGTCCGTCGAAGCCACCCTCGAGAAAGACGTGCCGGAAAAATTCAAGCGTTACTACAAACTCCTCCTCGATCTGCGCACGCATCTCACCGCCGGCATTGAGCTGCACTCGGAGGAAACCCTCAAGCGCTCGGCGAAGGATGATACCGGCGATCTCTCCTCCTATGGCCAGCACATGGCCGACGCGGGCACCGACACCTTCGACCGCGACTTCGCGCTCAGTCTGGTATCCAGCGAGCAGGAAGCACTCACCGAAATCGACGCCGCCATCAAGCGCATCCACGCCGGCACCTACGGCGTGTGCGAAATCACGACCAAGCCGATCGCCAAGGATCGCCTGCTCGCCGTGCCCTTCACGCGCTACTCCGCGGAGGCGCAAAAAAATCTGGAACGCAACCGCCACCACTCCCGCACCCAGGCCGGCATCCTCGGCGAACTCGGCGAGGATGGCGCCAAGATGATGGATGGCCACGGCGGCAGCGGCGGCGACGAGTGAGGCAAGATTGCCGCTTGGCGATTGAAGCTCCCCGATTGATGCCAACCGAGCCCAACCTGCCGGCGCAGCAACCCGTGAACGAGCCTGCCGCCCGGTCGGAATTGAGTTCGCCATCGCCCATCGCCCATCGCCCATCCGGCTGGGACCGCCTGCTGGCCTACCGGCTCCTGCTCGGGCTGGCCGTCACGATCCTCGTCCTCGACCAGCTTACCAAATCGTGGATCGCCACGCGGCTGCCCTTCGGCACCTACGGCGAGGTCGCCGGGGCCATTCCGGTTGTCCGCGGATTTTTTTATCTCGTGCACGTCGGCAACACCGGCGCGGCGTGGAGCATGTTAACGGGCAAGAGCGTGCTGCTCGCCGGGCTCGCGGCCGCGACCCTCGCGGCGATTTTTTTCTGGCGCCACGCCCTTGGCCTCCGCGACCGCGTGGCTCAAGTCTGTTTCGGCCTCCTCTGTGGCGGCATCGTCGGCAACCTCGTGGACCGCCTGCGCCACGGCCACGTGATCGATTTTATCGACCTGCATTTCGGCAGCTACGTCTATCCGACGTTTAACGTCGCCGACTCCGGGATTTGCGTCGGCGTCGTGCTCTACCTGATTCAATCGCTAAAAGCGCCCAAGTAGCGCGAGCCTTCGCGCCCGGCTACTCGACGTTCGCGATTTGTTCGCGCACCCGCTCGAGCTCGTTTTTCAACTCGATGACGTGCCGCGCAATCGTGAGGTCGTTGGCCTTGCTGCCGATCGTGTTCACCTCGCGCCCGATTTCCTGCAGGATAAACTCCGCCTTCCGGCCGATCTCGCCGGCGGATTTGAGCAAGGCGGCAAACTGCTCAAAGTGACTCCGCAGCCGCGTGATCTCCTCGGTCACATCGCAGCGGTCGGCAAAGAGCGCGATTTCCCGCAGCACGCGCTCGTCGTTCAGGTCGAGCTCCAGTCCCGCGTCGCGCAGTCGTTTCATCAACTGATCGCGATAGTTCGCCGGCACCTGCGGCGCGCGCGCCGCGATCGCCTCGACTTGGCGGTGCAGCAGCTCGCTCCGCTTGATAAAATCCACCATCAGCGCCTCGCCCTCCTTCGCCCGCATCGCCGCGAAGCTCCGCAGCGCCGTCGTCAGGGTGGCCGTCACCGTCGCCTGCGCCACGTCGGCCGGCGGTCGGGCGGTGCTGCGCTTCTGCGCGTTCGCCACCTGCCAGAGCAATTCGGCGGTCGGCGTAAACGGCACCTTTTTCTTCTTCGCAAACTTTGCCACCCGGTCGAGCGCGTCCGATGCCGCCGCCTCATCCCACGTGGCTTCGGTGGCGAACTGGTCGCCGGTCAGCTCGATGTCGACATGCACTTTGCCGCGGACGGCAAACTTGCGGACCAATCCGCCAATGGCGGGTTCGAGACTCTCCCACTCCTCCGGGGCGCTCACCGTCAGATCCAGGGTCTTCCGATTCACCGAGCTGACCTGCACGGCCAGGGAAAAACCCGCGAGTTCGGCCGTGGCGCGGCCATAGCCGGTCATGCTTTTCATAATTTTACCCCAAGAATCTTGGCGACTTGCTGGACATCCTTGTCCCCCCGCCCGGAGAGATTGACGATGATCACCTGGTCCGGCGCGAGCACCTTCGCCCGCTTCAGGCCCTCGACGAGGGCGTGCGTCGACTCCAGCGCCGGGATGATGCCCTCGAGCCGGGAACAAAGCTGAAACGCCTCCAGCACCTCGTCGTCGGTCGCATAGGCAAAGTTGATCCGGCCGCGATCGCGATAGAACGCGTGTTCGGGTCCCACCGCCGCGTAGTCGAGGCCCGCGCTCACCGAGTGCGTCGGTTCGATCTGGCCCTCGGCATCCTGCAGTAGGAAAGTCTTGCAGCCCTGCAGCACCCCGAGGCGCCCGCCGGCAAAACGCGCCGCATGTTCACCCCGCTTGATGCCATGCCCCCCCGCCTCCACGCCGGTCATCCGGACGCCTGGCTCCTCGAGAAACTCGAAGAACAATCCGATCGCATTGCTTCCGCCGCCCACGCACGCAATCAATTCGTCCGGCAGCCGGCCCTCGCGCGCGAGGATTTGCTCCTTCGCTTCCTGGCCGATCACGCGGTGAAAATCCCGCACCATCATCGGATAGGGATGCGAGCCGTAAGCGGTGCCGAGAATGTAGTGGGTGCTCCGGACATTCGTCACCCAGTCGCGCATCGCCTCGTTAATCGCTTCCTTCAGAGTCTGCTGCCCCGCCTCGACGCCGCGCACTTCCGCGCCCATGAGCCGCATCCGAAATACGTTCAGCGCCTGCCGCTCCATGTCGACCGCGCCCATGTAAATGACGCACTCGAAATCAAATTTCGCGCACACCGCCGCCGTGGCCACGCCGTGCTGGCCGGCGCCCGTCTCGGCGATGATCCGCCGCTTGCCCATCCGGCGGGCGAGGAGCGCCTGACCGAGGGCGTTGTTGATTTTGTGCGCACCGGTGTGCAGCAGGTCTTCCCGCTTCAGATAAATTTTCGCGCCCCCGCAATGTTTCGTCAACCGCTCGGCAAAATACAGCTGGGTCGGCCGGCCGGCGAACTCTTTGAGGTGGTGGCGCAGCTCGGCTTGGAAAACCGGATCCATCCGGGCCACGTCGTAGGCCGCGCCGAGTTCCTGCAGCGCGGTCACCAGCGTCTCCGGCACAAATACGCCACCGTAAGGTCCAAAATGCCCGCCCGCATCGGGCAGCGAAAAACGGTCGAGTGGTGCGGTGGCGGTCGGCATGGCAGGTAAAGTTGAGGAGTGGACCGAGCCGGAGGCAACTCTCGGTTTGTCCAGAAAAATGGCCCTCACACCCGTTTCACCGTCACGAGCGTAAAATCGTCGCGCTGCGGAGTGTCGCCGGTGAAGTGCTGCATGCGTTCGAGAATCCCGTCGTTGAGTTCACTCGCGGAGCGGAGGTGCCACGTGCGGACGGCATCGGCCAGCCGCGCCCCGGAGAATTCCCGCCCTTCTTCGTTCGGCGCTTCGGTCAGACCATCGGAGTAGAGCACCAGCACGTCGCCCGGCTCGAACGATTCGGTGCGGTCGGCGATGGCTGCGGCAAAGATCTCATCGGGCACCAGGCCGAGCGGCATCCCCTCGGAACCGACGTAGTCGGCGCGATGGCCGCCGCTCGCGCGATCGCGGCGCACGAAGAGCGGCAACTCGTGGCCGGCGCGCGCCCACGTCACGGTTCGGTCCGCCACGTTGATGACCGCATAGAGCATCGTGACGTAGAGGCCGCCGCGAATATCCGCCGCGAGGGCGCGGTTTAACTCCGCGAGCGCGCGGGCGGGCGACGTATGGCGGAGCGCAATCTGGCGGAGATTCGTCCGACAGATCGCCATCAGCATCGCCCCGGTGATACCCTTGCCGGACACATCCGCCACCACCACCCCGAGCTGGGTGGCGGACAACGCGAAGAGATCGTAGAGATCACCCCCGACTTTTTGGGCGGACGCATAGCGCGCGTCGAGTTCGAGCCCCGGCAGCGTCGCCATCTGACGCGGGAGCAGCATCTGCTGGATGCCGTGCGCGAGGGACAGGTCGAGGTCGAGCTGCTTTTTTTCAATCAGCAGGTGGAGAAATTCGGCGTTGTGCAACGCGAGCGCCGCCTGTTCCGCGAGCGACTGCATGAGCGTAAAATCCGTCTCCGCGAACGGCTGGTCCCCGGCGGGATTCGTCACCGCGAGCACGCCAAAGGACCGGTCGCGAAACGTGAGCGGCACTGCGATCACGGAGCGCACGGCCAGCGCGGCATCCTCATGTTTCACGATGCGCGGGTCCACCGCCGCGTCCGCGAGCAATTCACCCTCGCCGGTCTGCGCCACCCGGCCAACGAAACCTTCGCCGACCGGGAACTCCTCGGATTTGAGCACCTGCTCGATGAACTTCGCCCGAGTCGTGAGTTTGCCCGCGGCCAGGCCCTCGAGCGGGCGATGAGGCGGAAATAAACCCTCGACCGCGATTCCCCGCATGGTGTTTTTCTCCGTGCGCTCGAAGAGGCACGCACTCAGCGCGCCGGTGCAGAGGATCGACGCGTGGACGATGCGTTGCTGCAGTTCCTGCCGCGCCAGCCCATCGCCCAGTGCCTCGGTCATCAGTTGCATGAAATCGAGCAGCCGTTGCCGGTCCTGCGCGAGTTTTTGACTTTGCTCCTCGCTGCGCTCCGCCGCCCGGCGCGCCTGGATCAAGGGCACCAGCAGCGCCAGGGCGCCCAGCAACAGTCCGGTAAGAAGCGGCAGAAACATGGAAGAAACTTCACCCCGCGCTCCACTCCGGGCAATGGCGGAGTGAAAAGCAGGGCAGCCTTCCGCCCGTCCCAGAAACGACCAAAACCGATCGACCGCGATTACGCCGATGACGCGGCTAGATTTTAAGGCGTCGGTTTTTCCGCTTCAACCGCATTAGCCCCGGTGAAAATGGTCTGGCGATTCAAGCGTCGGCTGACGCCCGCCCGACCTCACTTCTGCTCGACGCGGTTCTTTAGAAACGCCAAGACATCCTGAAATTTCACGCGATTTGCCTCGTCGGCGCTCACCAGATTTTCGTGCGCCTCGAGCACCTGGCGGGCGTTCTCCAACTCGGACCGGTCGGAGCACGGGAGCGCGGTGGCGCGCGGGTCAAAATTCATCGGAAATTCGCCGGCATCCACCGTCAACAGACGATGCAGGCCGAGGTTGCGGATGAGTTCGAGGTTGCGCGGGCCCACCCGGGCAAGCACGAGGCTGCCCGCCGGAGTGAGTTTGCGTAACTCCAGCGCCGCGCCCGCCAGGACGCCCAGAAACGTGCTGTCCATGCTCGCGCAGTTCTGGAAATCGAGCACGAACCGGGTCTTCCCCTGGCGCGTCATCTCGGCGACGAAGTCGCGCAGGCACGGGCTGTTTTGAAAACAGGCGCGGCCATCGATGCGCACGACCACCGGGTCGGAATAGGCGTCGACCAGGTAAACAGATTTGGCGGCAGTTTCAGGCATGACGTGACGGTAAGAATTCGGCCCCGGTGGGCGTGGACTTAAGTGATATCAGCTTAGACCGCGCCGCAAGCATGGCCCGGCGCAACTTTCCAAGGATTTTCCCGCTGCAAGACGTTTGAGGCGGCGCCGACCAGTCGGCGCCACCGGAGACAGGTCAGTTCCGCGCGACAATTTGGCGAAGCACGTAGGGCAAAATGCCGCCGTGCTGGTAGTAATCGATCTCGATCGGCGTATCGATCCGGCAGCGGACGGACACGTTCTCGACCGCACCGTTCTGGCGCGTAATCTTCAGCGTGAGGTCCTGCTGCGGCTTGATCGACGCGTCGAGACCGACGACGTCATAGCTCTCAGTGCCATCGAGCTTCAACGTCTGCGCCGTCGTGCCCTCCTTGAACTGGAGCGGGAGCACGCCCATGCCGACCAGGTTGGAGCGGTGGATGCGCTCGAAGCTTTGGGCGACGACCACCTTCACGCCGAGGAGGTTGGTGCCCTTGGCCGCCCAATCGCGGGACGAGCCGGTGCCGTATTCCTGACCCGCGAGGATGATGAGCGGCGTGCCATTTTTCTGGTGGGCCATCGCTGCATCGTAGATGGAAACTTTGGCGCCATCCGGCCCGACGGTGTTGCCGCCCTCCTCCCCGCCCAGCATGAGATTCTTGATGCGGACGTTGGCGAAGGTGCCGCGGGTCATGATGCGGTCGTTGCCGCGACGCGAGCCGTAGGAGTTAAAATCTTCGAACGCGACGCCGCTTTCCACGAGGAATTTCCCCGCCGGCGCGCTCTTCTTGATCGCCCCGGCAGGCGAGATGTGGTCGGTCGTGACGGAATCGCCGAAAATGCCCAGCGCCCGGGCGCCGGTGATCGGTTTGATCGAACCGGGCGTCAGGCCGAAATTCGCGAAAAACGGCGGCTCCTGGATGTAGGTGGATTTCGCATCGAACTCGTAAACGTTGCCGATAGATGAGGGGATTTCGTTCCACTTCGGATTCTGCGCGGCGAAGTTTTTGTAGAGCTTGCGAAAAACCTCGGGTTTGAGCGCGGACTGCATGGCGTCGCGCACCTCGGCGAGCGATGGCCAGAGGTCGGCCAGATAAACCGGCGCGCCATCCTTGCCCGTGCCGAGCGGTTCGCACGACAAGTCGAGGTCGACGCGCCCGGCGAGCGCGAAGGCCACGACCAGCGGCGGCGACATCAGGAAGTTCGACTTCACATTTTGATGCACGCGTGCCTCGAAGTTGCGGTTGCCGGAGAGCACCGATGCGGTGATGAAATCGTTTTTCACGATCGCTTCCTCGACGTTGGAGTCGAGCGGCCCGGAATTGCCGATGCAGGTCGTGCAACCGTAGCCCACCGTGTTGAAGCGGAGCTTGTTTAGGTAGGGCTGCAGACCGGTCTTCTTGAGGTAGTCGGTCACCACCCGCGAACCGGGCGCCAGTGAGGCCTTCACCGCCGGGTTAACCTTGAGCCCTTTCTCCACCGCCTTTTTCGCCAACAAGCCGGCGGCCAGCATGACCGACGGATTCGAAGTGTTCGTGCAACTCGTGATCGCCGCGATCACGACGGATCCGCTGCTGATTCTGGCCTTCTTCTTCGCCGTGGTCTCGACTTTGACTGACTTGGAAAAGTCGGCGCGCAGTTTGCCGAATCCGTTTTCGTTCACCGGGCGCTGATACGCCGCGAAGAATTCGCGCTGCAAATTCGGCAGCTCGATGCGGTCCTGGGGACGCTTCGGGCCGGCCACACTCGGAACGACACTCGCGAGATCGAGTGCGAGATCCTGGGAGTAGTCGATCTCGCCCTGCTGCGGGATGCCCCACAGTCCCTGCGCCTGATAATAGGCTTCGTAAAGGGCGACGTGCTGCTCGTCGCGCCCGGTGGCGCGAAGGTAATTCGAGCACTCGGCATCGATGGGAAAGAAGCCCATGGTCGCGCCATATTCGGGCGCCATGTTCGCGATCATCGCCCGATCGACCACCGGTAAAGCCGCGGCACCGGGGCCGTAGAACTCGACAAATTTCCCGACGACCTTCGCCTGGCGCAGCGTCTGCGTCAGCGTGAGGGCCAGATCGGTCGCTGTGACGCCCTCGCGCAGCGCCCCCGTGAGCTGCACCCCGACGACATCGGGCGTGAGAAAATAAACCGGCTGCCCGAGCATGCCGGCCTCGGCTTCGATGCCACCGACGCCCCAGCCCACGATACCGAGGCCATTGATCATCGTCGTATGCGAGTCCGTGCCGACCAGCGTGTCGGGATAGTAGATCCCACCGGCGTGGAGCACGCCCTTCGCGAGATACTCCAGGTTTACCTGATGCACGATGCCGATGCCGGGCGGGACGACCTTGAACGTGTCGAACGCCTGCATGCCCCACTTCAAAAACTGGTAGCGTTCGCGGTTGCGCGAGAATTCCAGCTCGAGATTTTTCGCGAGCGCCGCCGCGCTGCCCGCGAAATCCACCTGCACCGAGTGGTCCACCACGAGATCAACCGGCACGAGCGGCTCGATGATTTTCGGATTCTTGCCGAGCTTCGTCACCGCCGAGCGCATCGCCGCCAGATCGACCAGCAACGGCACACCGGTGAAATCCTGCAGCACGATCCGCGCGACGACGAACGGAATCTCCTCGGTCCGCGCCGCCTTCGCCGCCCACGTGCCGAGCGCCTTGATCGCCGGCTCGCTCACGCGTTTGCCGTCGCAGTTCCGCAACAGCGACTCCAGCACGAGCCGGATCGAGACGGGCAGCCGCTTGACGTTGAAGCCGGCCTGCTCCAGCGCGGGCAACGAGTAGAATTTATGCGAGGCGCCGTTGACCGAGAAGGTCTGGAGCGTGTGGAAGGGATTCGGGAGGGACATGAGATTCTGTTTTGTCATTGCGAGGAGCGGAGCGACGAAGCAATCCAGCTGGATCGCCACGCCCCGCCGTTGCGGGGCTCGCGATGACCGCGCCGAGGCGCGGTCACTTGGCCAACGCGGCCTTCACGGCGGCGAAGTTTGGCAGATCCTTCGGCGTCGCCGTCTGTTCGGCGTATTTCACCACGCCGTCCTTGCCGATAACGAAAGCGGCGCGGGCCGCCGTGTCGCCAATGCCGGCGAGCATCGGGAACAGCACGTCGTAGGCCTTCGTGGTCGTCTTGTTCAGGTCGCTGACCAGCGTAAGGCCAATCTTGTTGGTCTTGGCCCACGCTTCTTGCGTGAACGGGCTGTCCACGCTGATCGCGATGACGTTCGCGCCGAGCGCCTCATACTCGGCGAGGCCGCCGGTCTGGTCGCACATTTCCTGGGTGCAAACGCCCGTGTAGGCGAGCGGGAAGAAGAGCAGCACCGTCTGCTTTTTGCCGAAATTGTCGCTCAGCTTGACGTCTTTTAGACCGTCGGCGGCTTTGGACTTGAGAGTGAAATCAGGGGCTTGGGAGCCGACAGCGATAGGCATGGGAGGAGGAGTTTGGATTGGATTGAGTTGGAAACAACGTCCCGCGCGACCGTCGCCCGGGACAGAGCGGCCACGTTAAGCCGCCGCCCCCGCCGCGGCAAATTGTTTTTCCCGAAAGCAGCAGCATTACTATTTTCGCCCCACCGCCCATTAGAAACGCTCTTGCACGCGCCCTCCTCCGCCCCGTTTACTCGCCCCTGCCGATGACGCTCCTCGACGAACTCAAATGGCGCGGCCTCTACGCCGACTGCACCGACGCCAACGCGCTCGCCCAGCGCCTGGCGAAGGGGCCCGTCACCCTGTATTGCGGCTTCGATCCGACCGCCGATTCGTTGCACGTCGGCAACCTCGTCCCCCTCCTCGCGCTCCGCCGCTTCCAGCTCGCCGGGCACCACGTCATCATCGTGGCCGGCGGCGCCACCGGCATGATCGGCGATCCCGGCGGCCGCACCAGCGAGCGCCAGCTCCTCACCCCCGACGTGCTCCAGCATAACGTGGCCGCGATCAAGACTCAGCTCGCCCAATTCCTCGACTTCAACGCGCCCACCAACCCCGCGCGACTCGTGGACAACGCGACGTGGACCGCCCCGGTCAGCTATCTCGAGTTTCTGCGCGACATCGGAAAATATTTCACGGTCAACGTCATGGTCGCCAAGGAATCCGTGCGCGCCCGGATGGAGGACCGCGAAAACGGCATCAGTTATACCGAGTTCAGCTACATGCTGCTGCAGGCGTTTGATTTTTATCATCTCAGCGCGGCCTATCATTGCGAACTGCAGATCGGCGGCTCCGACCAGTGGGGCAACATCACCGCCGGCACCGATCTCATTCGCAAAAAAAATCCCGGCGCGCTCGCGTGGGGCCTCACCCTCCCGCTCATCACGAACGCCGACGGCACCAAATTCGGCAAATCCACCGGCGGCGGCTCCGTGTGGCTCGAGGCTCAGCGCACCAGCGTTTACCGCTTCTATCAGTTCTTCGTCAACGTGGACGATCGCGATGTGGTCCGATATCTGAAGTTTTTCACCTTCCTCGCGCCGGAGGCGATCGACGCCCTCGCCGCTGAACACGACAAAAATCCCGGCGCCCGCGTCGCCCACAAGGCGCTCGCCCGCGAATTCACCACCCTCGTCCACGGCGCCGGCGCCCTCGCCGCGGCCATGAAAGCGAGCGACATCCTCTTCGGCGGCCCACTCGACGGCGTGACCGAGGCCATATTCCACGACGTCGTCGGCGAAGTCCCGACGAAGGACATTGAGACCGTCAAACTCGCTGCGCCCGGCGGGTCGCTCCTCGACCTGCTCGTCCACGCCGGCCTGTGCCCGTCGCGCGGTCAGGCGAAGAAAGACCTAGAAGGCGGCGGCATCTATCTGAACAACGCCCGCGTCGCCGAAGCCGCCCGCACCGTCACGACCGGCGATCTGCTGTTTGGAAAATATCTCTTGCTCAGAAAAGGCAAGAGGACCTACGCGGTGCTCACCGCTCGGTAACGGCCGGCGCTCTCGTCCCGCCGAAATCTTGGCGGAGACGGATCGGAAAACGATCCGCGGGATGGAGGTCGAGATTTCTGATCTGCCGGTCGGCGTGATCGACCCAGAACTTGACGGCGAACGCGCCGCAGATGTTGATCGCGACTTCGCGTCCGACGGCATCGTGTTCCATATAGTCTGAACGAGGGACGTGGTGATCGCGAATTTCAACCAGCCGGCTGCGAATCGCCTGCCGAGCCACCTTCGGCAACCCTTCAACGAAGACCACGACGTCGTAATCGATGAGCCGCCGGAACGAACCCATGTCAGCGGCTCAATTTTTCTTGGCGGCCAGACGCTGATCGAGTTCGTCGAGTGTGATCCAGCGCTTGGAATCCTGCTCGTCGATCTTGCGGGCCATCGTCGCGCGATAGGCATCATCCGGGCCATCCTGCAGCGCCAAAAGATAAGCCAGCAAGAACTCGCTGGTTTGGCGGCCGGAGAGCGGTCGCAGATCAGAAACTCCGGCACTGCTCACGGCGCCGCCCGTCGATACGGGAACTCCACGCGCCGCATCTGCCCGTTTTTCGTTCCCTCAATGGCCGCGAGCAACGTGCCGTCCGGCTTCAGCGTGTAGAGCACCCGCTGCGGGAAATCGTGCTCAAGATTTTCAAACGCCGCTTCCGTCGCTGTGCCGCGCACCAGCTTGAAGGTCGCCTCCGGCTGACCCGATGGTTTCGCCGTGTAGAGAATATCGCCGTTCCCCTCCTCGTGCAGCACGACAAATTCGTATTCGACCGTCTTCCCCTTCGCGACCGTGCGGCCCACCTGCAGCATCGTGCCGCCGGCGGGCGCCAGCCAATGTTCCGTCACCACGCGGCCATTTTTCTCGCACGTCCACGAACCCGTCAGCCAAGCCAGCGTGGCCAGGGTCGGCTTGGTGGCTGGAAGATCGGCGGCGAAACTGCCGAAGGCGGCGCCGCCAACCAGAATCAGGGTGAAAAGGATCCGTTTCATAAAAACAATGCAGCCTGAACCACGGGCCAATTCAACCCGTCATTTCGCCGGCGGCTCCCAAAGTTCGATTCGGTTGCCGTCGCAGTCCATCACCCAGCCGAATTTCCCGAACTCGGATTCCTGAATCTCTCCCTCCATTTTCACTCCTTCCTTCTTCAGCTCGGCCATCACGCGCTTCAGGTTCGCGACCCGGAAATTGATCATGAATGGCTTCTTGCTGGGCCTGAAGTAAGTCGTGTCGGCAGCAAACGCGCTCCAGATCGTGCTGCCTTTCTTTTTCGGATTCCGCGCTTCGCGCCACTCGAACGAACACCCACCCCAGCTCGGATCGATCGGCAGCTTGAGATGCTTCTTATACCACGCCTGAAGTTTCTTGGGATTCGTCGCCTTGAAAAAATTCCCCCGAGGCCGGTCACGCGTGTTTTCATGAGCGGAGATCTAGTAGAGTAGGCAGAGAGTTCACGCATGAAGCTTAAACCGACCGCAGTTGTCAGTGCTCCGCGGAACTCCCCGCCCCTCATCAAACCGGACAGGCGGTTTTCCCGCATCCGGCTTTCCGTGGCCGTTCACCGCACGCGCTGTCGAGGTC
>SIBG01000084.1 GCA_009695305.1 Opitutus sp.
CACGCCCTCGGCTACGAGGTCGCCGCCATCGGCAAGGTCGCGCACAGCACCTACGCCAAGGACCACGGCTTCGATTTTATCGAAGGACCCAATCAGGGATTTTCCGACGCCGCCGCGGTCGCGAAATTTCTCTCCACCCGCGACGCCACAAAGCCACTCTGCCTCTTCGTCGGCACGCGGCACCCCCACGTGCCGTGGAGCGACGAACGCACCTACGATTCCGCCGCCGTTAGAATTCCGCCCACGCATGTCGATACGCCCACCACCCGCGAGCAGCGCGCGAGCTATCTGACCGACGTCACCAAGGCCGACACCCTCCTCGGCGAGGTCCGCGCCATGGTCCGCGAAAAAATTCCCGGCGACACACTGTTCGTCTATACCGCCGACCACGGCGCCCAGTGGCCCTTCGGTAAATGGAACCTCTACGATGCCAGCATCCGCATCCCGCTCCTCCTCGCGTGGCCCGGCCAGCTGAAACCCGGCACCACGACTGACGCGATGGTCTGCTGGCCCGACCTCCTGCCGACGCTCATTGAACTCGCCGGCGGAAAAGTCCCCGCCGGCCTCGACGGCCAATCTTTCGCTGCGATCCTGCGTGGCACGACCGCCACCCATCGCGACCGCGTCTTTTCCACGCACAGCGGCGACGGCGATTTCAACGTCTACCCCATCCGGAGTGTGCGCACCCGCGAATGGAAATACATCCGCAACCTGCACCCCGAATTTCAGCATCACACGCACATCTCCCGCTCCGCCGGCCCAAGCGGGCTCGGGTATTGGAAGACCTGGCTCAGCGCCGCCGAAACCAATCCGGCCGCCGCCGCGACGGTGCGGCGCTATACCACCCGCCCCGCGGAGGAACTCTACGACCTCACCGCCGATCCCTTTGAGTTGCACAACGCCGCCGCCGATCCCCGCCACGCCGCTCGTCTCGCCGCGATGCGCGCCGACCTCGACGCGTGGATGAAACAACAAGGCGACACCCAAACGGTCTTCGGCCAACCCCTCCTCCTCGGCGAGCCCGTCACAATCATCACCCCCGCCGGCGCCAAAAAGAAACAACCATGAAAAATATTATTTCGACTGCCCTGCTGCTCGCGGCCGGGCCCGTCTTCGCGGCTTCTGCCCCCAAACCCAACCTCCTCCTCATCGTCGGCGACGACATGGGTTACGCGGACGTGGGCTTCCACGGCTGCAAAGACATCCCCACGCCCAACCTCGATGCCCTTGCCGCCTCCGGCGTGCGGTTCACGAACGGCTACGTGAGTGGACCTTATTGCTCGCCCACCCGTGCCGGGCTGCTGACCGGGCGCTATCAGCAGCGCTTCGGCCACGAGTTCAATCCCGCCGGTGCAGTGGCGGGCCTGCCGACGACCGAGACCACCCTCGCCGACCGTCTCAAAGCCGCGGGCTACGCCACCGGTCTCGTCGGCAAATGGCACCTCGGAAGCACCGATGCGATGCACCCGCAAAAACGTGGCTTCGACGAGTTCTTCGGATTCCTCGGCGGTGCCCACAGTTATTTCTCGAAGTCAGGCATGCTCCGCGGCACGCAGCCGTTGACGGAAATGGATTACACTACCGACGCTTTCGGACGCGAGGCCGTCGCGTTCATCGAGCGCCACAAAGCCGCGCCGTGGTTTCTCTACCTCGCCTTCAACGCCGTCCACACTCCGATGGACGCCACCGACGACCGCCTCGCGAAGTTCCCGCACATCGCCGACCAACAGCGCCGCACCTACGACGCGATGATGCTGGCCATGGACGAAGCCATCGGCCGCGTGCGCCAAAAACTCGCCGCCGCCGGTCTCGAGCGCGATACGCTCGTCGTCTTCCTCAGCGACAACGGCGGCCCCACCATGAAGGGCGTGACGATTAACGGCTCGCGCAACGACCCGCTCCGCGGCAGCAAGCGCACCACGCTCGAAGGCGGCATCCGGGTGCCGTTCATCGTGTCCTGGCCCGGCCACGTGAAGCCCGGCGTGTTCGAGCAACCCGCGATTCAGCTCGATCTCCACGCCACCGCGCTCGCCGCGGCTGGCGTGGCGGCGCAGCCGGAGTGGAAACTCGAGGGCGTGAACCTGCTGCCGTTTCTGAGCGGCGAACAGACCGGCGCCCCGCACGCCGCGCTTTACTGGCGGCTCGGCGAGCAAATGGCCCTTCGCGCCGGCGACTTCAAACTCGTCCGCTACGACATCAACGCCGACACCAACACTGGTGGACGGAATCAGGGCGTAACTGCCACCAAACTCTACAATCTGCGCACCGACGTCGGTGAAACCAAAGATCTGTCCGTCGCGTTGCCGGAAAAAGTGCGCGAACTCCAGTCGCAGTGGGACCAATGGAATACCGCCAACGTCAAACCCCTCTGGGGTGCCGGCGCGGGCGACAACGATGGACCTGAGCCCGGCGCGGCCGGCAAAAGGAAAAAGCAGAAAGCCAATCCATGAAGCACCGCCGTCGCGATCGCGGGCCGGCCCGCCGATCCGGAGCTCGACGGCGTGAATCGCCTGCCGTTGGATTGCGACGAAAGATCCGGCGGGCCTCACGCTGCGCTCTTCTGGCGCCGGCGTGCGCTGGCGGCGATACGTTGCGATCACGGCAAGGGAAACTCGGCGCCAGCGGGATCGCCCGGCGCTCACCCGGCGTCACATTTCTTGCAATTTGACCGCCGCCAGCGACCCGCATTGCAAGGACGCAACCGATCGAAAACCCAACGCCGCAAGCTAAATTGGATCCTGCGCACGCTCGTTTTCCGCAGTCGCACTGCGCTCAGAACGAAAACGTGCTCGAAAGGAGCCAGCGGGTTTCGTTGGGGATGCGGATGACGGCGATGCGGCCGTCGGGGTTGGCGGTGACGGGGATATCGTCGCCGTTGCCCCAGGCGTTGCGGACGTTGAGCTGGAGGCGCCAGTCGATGTTGTTGAAAATCTTCCGGCGGTAACCCACCCAGCAATCTCCGGCGAGCTCCTGTTTGCCGTAGAAGGGATTCGCGAGGTCGGGGAACTGCGTTTGCATCACGGGATCGTTGTCCGCGATTTGGCTCGTCGTCGTGTAGAGCTTGTTGGTCGCGACGATTTTTTCCTTCAGACGTTGGCCAGTGAGGAAGGGCGCCCCAATGGCGATTTTGTCCTGCCAGCGCACGGACGTGCCGACGCTCATGGCTTTCAAGATGGGATTCTGAAAGTCGCGAAGATCGTAGGTTGAGGTGAAGTTGGCGCGCCATTTCCGCTGTTCGGGCGAGACGGCGCCGTCGCGGGAGAGGGTGGCGGCAAGCGCGTTGCCCACGTTGCCGGCGAAACGGGAGGCGGCGGTCTGGCGCTCGGGGAGGGCGGGACCCTGGTCGATGCCGAGCAGATTAAACTTCACGAGATTCGCGTAGACAGCGTCGGCGACCTGCTTGGTGAGCGGGGCGGAACCGCTGACGACGGTTTCCTGTTTCGCGACGTTGAAGGACACGCGCCAGCGCTTGGTGACGTTGCCGACGAGTTCGGCTTCGAGGCCGCGGGCGTCGATGTCGCTCGTGTCGGTGAGGCCGGCGATGCCGTCGGAAAGCAGAGCGGTGCCCGCGGCGTTGAGGCGCATGTTTTTCAACGTGCGCGTGGGCTCGGGATGGAGCTGGAAGAGCGCGGCGTAGAGTTGCTGGTAGGAGCTGTAGCCGGCGGCGGTGACGCCCGGAATCGTGTTGAACGCGATGCCCTGGGTCTGCGCGGTGACGTAGCGGTCGACCATAAAGCTTGGATAGTTGAAGACACCGGCCGTCGCGCCTTGGGCACCGTTGCTGCTGTTGGTTTGGATGGTGTGAAATTCGTTGACGCGGAGCGATACGCGGCGATCGAAGAATTCGACAAGCACACCGTATTCGCGCGTCGTGCCGGCGGGCGCGGGGATGATCCCGCCGTTGAGATTGGAGCGGATGTTGACGGGGTTGAAGTTGCCGGAGGAGTTGAAGAAACCGCCGAGCTCGATGCCGAGCGGGAGCCGTTTGGTGAAGAAACGCGGCACGCGGCCCACCGTGCTCCACGTGAAGTTGCGGCCGCGTTCGTCGAGGTTGGGTTTCGAGTCGAGGCGAAGGGCGGAGTTGTTGAGCGAGTCGTCGGGGTTACGGGTGTTGCCGAGGCTGGAGTAGGTTTTCAGGTGGTCCCAGCGCCAGCCGACGACGCTCACGATGTTATTTTTGAAGAAGTCGCTCTTGAGACTGAAGGACTGCGATTCGATGAGTTGGCGGCTCTTGGAATTACCGTTGAGGAACCGCAGCACGGAGAGCGGCTCAGTGACCATTTTCTTGCCGGTGAAATCGAAGAAACTGACATTGTAAGTGTCGCCGGTCCGCGGGACGCGGGCGTCGATCACGTTGGTGATGCGCACGTCGTTGAGGGAATTCGCTCCGAGGGCGGAAGGCCCGAGGTATTGCACGACGATGGGCGTGGTGCGGAAATTGCCGCTGTTGGAGGCCTGAAACACATCGGTGTTGAGATTGCGCGTCGTGCTGGTCCAACCGGTGGCGTAGCTGAACGTGGAGGCGTCGTTGCGGTTGCGCGTGTGGAGACCGGTGAAGATGTGGTTGCCGAGAGGGAGGCCGAAAAGTTTCTTGCCACGGTCGTCGAGATCGAGGCGGTAGAAGACCGTGGCGCGAAATGCCTCGCGCAGGCCCATCGTGGTGCGATCCGTGATACCCTGCTGGTCGACGAAGGGGCGGCCGACGTTGGGGTTGGGTTGGTCGTTGGAGAGATACTGGGCGACGTCGATGGCGATGCCGCCGCCGGGAGCGCCGCCGCCGTTGTCGCCGAAGGAGAAGGGCAGGAGGCGGGTGGAGCGGGTGCGCTGCTGGTCGTAGGCGAGCTCGATGCCGCCACGGCCGCCAAAGAGTTCCTGCGTGAAGGCGAGATTGCCGACCTGGAAAACCTGATCGATGTGGTTCAGTCCGCCGCTGAGGAGACGGTTGCGGTAGTCGAAAATGTCCGTGTTTTGCAGCGTCTGCGCGACGAAGCCGGTGGGGACGATGCTGCCGCTGTAGAACGTGTCGATGGCTTCGCGGCCGTTGGGATTTTGGGCGTAGCGAATGCGACCCATAATGCCCGCGATGTTGGCGAGCGCGGGATTGGTCGAGCTGGCATAGCCGGGGCGCTGCTGTCCCGGAGTATCAAATACGACGGGGATCTGGATGAAGTAGGGCACGCCGATGCCGGGAGTCGCGGCGACGATGGCGGAGGAACTCTGGCGGTTGTCGACGGTGACTTTCGGGCGATAAGTGTAGGTAGGGGACCCGGCGATGAGACGCAGATCGATGCCGGTGCCCGGGATGGCGGCGATGGCGGGGTTGGGCGCCTGGAAGAAGTTCAACATCGAATTGACCGGCGGGATCACGTTGACGGGATTCGACTGGCTGTCGCCCAACTCGCCCGAGGCGCGGATGGACGATTTGCCGAACCACGTGGATTGCTTGCCGTCGCGGAGCACGAGGGTGACGGAGCCGTAGACGCGACGCTTGCGATCGAAGGCGGGTTTTTGCTGGTAGTTGTTTTGCTCGTTGACCGTGGCGATGCGGAACGCGACGCGGCCCTTCTCGAGCACGCGATTGAGATCGACCGTGCCGCGATAGGAATTTTCCGAACCGTAGCGCGTGCCGATCTCGGTGCGGTTGCGCGAGAGTTGCGGATGGATGATCGAGCCCTCGATCACGCCGGCGGGATTGCCGATGCCGAAGAGGAGCGAATTGGGGCCGCGGCTGATGGTGACCCCGGAAGAGTTGTAGGAATCGAACGGAATATCCGTGATGAAGTAGTCGCGCGTGGTGGTGGCGGCGCCGATGCCGCGGACGCGATTATTGCCCTGCGGATTTTCGCGGCTGTCGGATTGGTCGGGCCGGCCGCCGGAGGTCGCGCCACCGGCGAAATTGCCGGACACGCCGCCGATTTCGGTCGCGGTGGTGAGCGAGAGGAGTTCGCCGAGATTGGTCGCGGCGGTGTCACGAAGAAATTCGGGCGTGACGATGCTGATGGCCGCGCCGACATCGCGGAGGGCGGTGTTGATGCGCGTGCCGGCGAGCGTGCTCGTGGCGGCGTAGCCGACGTTGTCGTCTTCGCTCACGACGAAAGGATTGAGTTTCACCGTCTCTTCGGTGGCGAGGGCCGACGGCACGGCGGATGGCGGCGGCGTGGGCTGGGCGAAGAGCGGAACGGCCCAGGCGAGGAGCAAAACGGTGCCGCTGTGACGGATGGGGTGGGAGGTCATTGGGTGATTTTGGGGGATGACGAAACGGATGAAAAGATGTTTTTCGCGCGCGGATGCACAAGGGGTAGAGCAGGCAGGGAGCGCAGTGGAGGAGCTTGAACCGACCGAAGTTGTCAGTGCTCCGCTGCGCTCCCTGCCTACTCTACCGATCGTCAAGCCACCAAGTAACAATCGGCTCGCAACCGTCCGGGCTAGTCGCTCACGCTGACGACGATCCCCCTCCCCGTGAGATCGCCGCGATCGCTGCGGCGACAGGTTACCCCCGCCCGACTATCTCTATGCCGACTCCCTTGCCTTGCTTCCGCGCGATCCGCCTCGTCGCCGCCGTGGGCGTTCTCGCTGCCGGACTGCGAGCGCCAGCGCAAAGCACGGCCGTTCCCGCTAACACCGCCGCCCCCGCTTCGGCGCAAAAAACTCCGGCTCCGGTCGCGGACGAGCCCGTGCTCCTCTCCCCGTTCGAGGTTCGCCAGGACGTCCGGGGCTACTTCGCCTCCTCCACCATGTCGGGCACGCGGCTCAACTCCAAGATCGAGGACCTCGCCTCTTCGCTCACCGTGGTGACCAAGGAGCAGATGTCTGATTTTGCGATGCTCGATCTCAACGACGTGTTTCTTTACGAGGCCGGCACAGAGGGCACGGGCACGTTTACCGACTACTCCTTCGACCGCAACGGCGCGCCAATCGACAACACTCAGCTCGATCCTGGCAACGCCAACCGCATCCGGGGCGTCGGCCCCGCCAATCTTTCGTTCGGCAATTTCGAGACGAGCGGCCGCGTTCCCATCGATCCGATCAACATCGATTCGGTCGAAATCAGCCGCGGGCCGAACGCCAACGTCTTCGGTCTCGGCAACGCTGCGGGCACCGTCAACGTCCAGCCCGCCGCCGCCGGCCTCACGCGCAACCGTTCGCAGGTCAGTTTTCGCGCCGACCATTTCGACGGCTACCGCACGACGATGGACTTGAACCGCGTGCTGAAGCCGGGCGTCCTCGCCGTGCGCGGCAGCGCCGTCTACCAGCACGACGGTTTCAACCGCAAACCCTCGGGCACCGATAGCCGCCGGCTCAACGGCATGGTGAAATATCAGCCCTTCAAATTCACCACGATCAGCGCGGCCTATTCTTATTTCCGCACCGAGGGCAACCGCCCCAACACCACGACGCCGCGTGACGCCATCACTGGTTGGAAAAACGCCGGCTCCCCTTCGTGGAATCCGGTCACGTCGCGCGTCACGATCAACGGCGCGACGAGCACCGGCACCTTTGGCATCGCCGCTTTGCCGGCCGGCCTCGCCAACACCGCCGGCAGCGGCCGCACCAACTCCACGGTCTTCGTCGACGGCAGCGGCGCCATCGGCTTCTGGGGCCCGACGCAGGCCACGGCTTCGACCAACCCTTCTGACCGCAATCAGGCGGTCTTTCTCGTCAACTCCGCGCCGGAGGATGTCCGCACCGGCCAGCCGCTCTTCTCGAACAATCCCAACGTCAGCAGCCGCGCGCTCTACGACTGGAATTCTCTCAATCTCGCCGCCGTGAACCGCCTGAAAGACTCGGCGCTCACCACCCGCGTCGAAGTCGACCAGATTTTCTTCAGCACACCGCGCCACACCTTCGCGGCGCAGGTTGGATTTTTCCGGGAGGACACTCAACGCTTCCGCCGCGACCTCATCGGCACTGCCGACAGTCAGGGCTCGGCGGGCAATCTGTTCATCGATGCCAATGAACGTCTCTCCGACGGCACCGTGAATCCGTTTTTCGGCCGGCCCTACATCGGTGTCTGGCGGCCCTCGTCCTACGACCAGCCGCTCCTGCGCAACACGTATCGCCTGCAACTCGCCTACCAACTCGATTTGCGCCGCGAAAAATCCGAACTGCACTGGCTCGGCCATCACCAGTTTTCCGGTTACAGCGAATACAAATCCGCCGTGCAGCGCCGCATCTCCTATCGCGACACCATTACCTCCGATCACGCGTGGCTGCCCGCCGGCGTCGCGCGCGCGGACCCATCCACGGTCGTCACGATCAACTATTTTCGCTACTACGTCGGCGACGCGGTCGGACAAAATGTCGACTATGGCCCGGCGCCGTTTGCGCTCGGCCAGTATCCTTACCGGTGGGGCAACGCCCTCACCAATGCGATCCGCACCGAGAACGCCACGCTCGGCCAGGCCGTCGCCACCGACGCCACGGCAGCCGGCGGCAACACCCGCCGGATTCTCAAGACCCGGGGTGGCGTGGTGCAGAGCACCTTCTTCGATGATCGGCTGGTGACGACGTTCGGCCTGCGCAATGATCGCAATTACAACACGACCGGCGTGACGCCGACTTTGCAGAGCGACGGCATCCACGTGAACGAGAGTTCACTGAACCAGTGGGCCACGCGCGACTGGGCGTTTAACCAAGGTCAGACCAAAACGGCAGGTGCAGTCTTAAAGCCCCTGCGCTGGCTAAATCTCCACGCCAACGCGTCCGACAGTTTTCAACCCAATACCTACGCCGTCGATCTTCACCTCCAGCCGCTCTCGGATCCCTCCGGTAAGGGCACGGACTACGGGTTCACGCTCAAACTTTTCGACGGCAAGCTCGTCGCCCGCGTGAACCGCTACGAGACGAAGCAGCTCAACTCCCGCAACGGTCAGACCGCGACCCTCGCCACCCGTGTGCGCGGGCTCGATTTCGACACCCAGAATCGCGCCCAAACCCCTTTCAATCTCGTGCCACTCGCGACCACTTGGGTGACGAACGCCGCCCGCGCCCGTGGCCAGACCCTCACTCAGGAGCAGATCGACACGCAGGTGGCCGGCATCACGGGCCTCGAGCGGAAGTATCTCCCCACTCTCACCGACGATCTGAGCGAGACCGAAAACGTGGTCGCGACCGGCACGGAGGTGGAACTCAATTTCAACCCAACAAATTTTTGGACGACCAAACTCAACGTCACCGAGCAGAAATCGATCAACTCCAACATCGCCCCCGGCCTGAGCTTGTGGATCGCGGAGAGAATGCCCCTCTGGCAGAAAATTATCGACCCGGAGCTGAACCGTCCGTGGTTCACGGAACGCTACGGCAATATCAATTCCGCGTCCCAGTTGCTCGCCGCCAACGTCACCGCCCCGCTGGGCGTCGCGCTGGCGAGCCAAGGCAAGAGTCGCCCGCAAATTCGGAGATACCGCGTCAACGCCAGCACGAGCTACCGGCTCGCGGGACTGACCAGTCAAAATGTCCTGAAGCGTTTCACTGTCGGTGGCGCGCTTCGCTGGGAAGATCGGGGCGCCATCGGCTACTACGGCGTCCAACAGCTCCCCGCCCTTATCACCCACCTCGATCCGAATCACCCCATCTACGACCAAGCCCATCTCTACCTCGACGCGTTCGTCACTTGCCGCGTGCGACTCTTCTCCGACAAAGTCTCGACCACCCTGCAGCTCAACGTGCGCAATCTCCAGGAAGACGGCCGGCTCCAACCGATCAGCGCCTACCCCAACGGGCGCGCGAGCGGTTTCCGGATCGTCGATCCACGACAATTCATTTTGACGGCAACCTTTGAACTATGACGGCTAAAAATTCCTGATCACCATGAAAACTCTGTTCCCCGTTTGCAGCCTCGTCGCGCTAGTCCTGCTCACCCCTGTCCGCGCCGCGGAGCCCTCCCTCCCCGTCGTCACACCGGTGGAGTGGCAACCGCTCTCCGCACAAATCAAGCGGGTGCTCGAGGCGCTGGACTTTCAGGGCGTGCCGCTGGCCGCCGCCGACCGGCGCGCGCTTGAGCAAATTTCGCCCACCGCCGAGGATGGCGCGGCGCGGGCGCAGGAAATTCTGGATCGGCACTGCCTCTTCTTCGTTAACATCAATCCCGAGATGCGCGTGAAGGTCGCCGCTGGTCCGGCGAAGCCCGAACTCGTCGAGCAGGGCTGGCGGCTGTTTCTCGTGAAGGTGCAGAACGAGGCCGGCGCCACCGGGGTGCTCCACGCGACGAGTCCGAACGCGCAGCGCCTGTTCAATTCTCCCGCCGCCGACGTGCCGGCGCGCTGGCTGGAGCTGCAAATGTTCGACGCGCAACCGCTTCGCGCTGCACTCAGCGGGCTCGAACTCGAATATCGGATCATCCAGCTCTACAGTCGCGACGCCGGCCAACGGGAGGCGAAGTTTTCCTTCGACGTCGGCCAGGGCACCCAGGACATCGGATTTCGCAACGAGACCGACCTCCTGTTTCGCTGCGCGCCCGCCCACGCGGTCACGCTGCGCGTGCGCGATGAAAACAATCAGCCCACCACCGCGGGCTTTGTCATTCGCGACCAGCAGAAACGCGTTTATCCGTCTCAAGCCAAGCGACTCGCGCCCGACTTCGCTTTTCACCCGCAGATCTACCGCGCCGATGGCGAGGACCTCCGGCTCCCCGCGGGCACCTATGTCGTGGAGTTTCAGCGCGGCCCCGAATCGGTGCTGAAGACCGCGACGCTGAACGTCACGACGGCGGCACGCCAACAGTGGGACTTCAAGGTCGAGCGCTGGATCGATCCCTCGCTCACGGGCTGGGTTTCCGGCGACCATCACATTCACGCGGCCGGCTGCGCGCACTACACCAATCCCTCCGAGGGCGTGCACGCGCCGGATATGATGCGGCATTGCCTCGGCGAAGACTTAAAGGTCGGCGCGAATCTCACCTGGGGCCCGTGCTTCGATTATCAAAAGCAGTTTTTCACCGGTGCCGACGACAAGGTCTCCACGTTCCCCTACATCCTGCGCTACGATATCGAGGTGAGTGGCTTTGGTTCGCACCAGAGCGGGCACCTCTGTCTGTTGCAGCTCAAGGATCAGATGTATCCCGGTGGCGACTCGAGTAAGCACTGGCCGACGCTCGGGCTCAACACGCTGCGCTGGGCCAAGAAACAAGGAGCGCTCGTCGGGCCCGCGCATTCCGGCTGGGGCCTGCAACCGGCGGCACCCGGCACCGACGAAAAGGGCGGCTCCAACAAACCGGGCGACGGGCTCAGCATCACCGACGCGCTGCCGAACTACGTGGTCCCGCCGTTCAACGGCATCGGCGCCAACGAATACATCGTTGATGTCACCCATCTCGTCCCGGGTCCCGAGGGCAAACCGGTGCCGGCCGTGGATTTTCTCTCGATGGTGGACACGCCGTATCTCTGGGAGCTCAACATCTGGTATCACACGTTGAATGTCGGTTTTCGCACGCGCATCAGCGGCGAAACGGATTTCCCCTGCATCTACGGCGAGCGCGTCGGGCTCGGCCGGAGCTACGTGAAATTGCCGGCGAAATGGACTTATGAAGAATGGTGCGAAGGCATCCGCGCCGGCCGCAACTACGTCGGCGACGGCAAGAGCCACCTGATGGATTTCAAAGCGAGCGCCGGCCCGCGCACGATCGTGATGGGCGAGGACGGCAGTGAGCTGCGCCTCACGGCGCCGGGAAAAATTCACGCCACCGCGCACGTCGCGGCCCGACTCAATCCCGCACCCGCGCCGGACATCAAGCGCCGCCCCATCAACGCCAAACCCTACTGGGATATCGAGCGCGCGCGGATCGGCGAGTCGCGCGAAGTCGCGGTGGAATTGATCGTGAACGGTTATCCCGTCGCCAAGAAAAACATCTCCGCCAATGGCACGGCTCAGGACGTGGCGTTCGACGTCGCCATCGAGCGGAGCAGTTGGGTCGCCTTGCGGATTCTCCCGTCGTCACACACTAACCCGATTTTCGTCGTGGTGGGAGATCAACCGATTCGTGCCTCTCGGCGCAGCGCCGAATGGTGTCTCGCCGGCGTCGATCGCTGCTGGTCGCAGAAGGAACGCTTCATCAAGCCGGCGGAGATGTCGGACGCCAAGGACGCCTACAGCCACGCCCGCGAGGTCTATCGCCGGCTCATCGCCGAATCTCCGGTGGAGTGATGGCACCCGTGAAGCTCCCCCTCGCGTTCGCCCTGCTCGCCTTCACGGCGGACGCGCAACCGCCGGCACCCGAGCGAGCGTTTCCCGGCGCCGAGGGCTGGGCGGCCACGACGCCCGGCGGGCGCGGTGGGAAAATTCTCCGCGTGACCACCCTCGCGCCCGACGGCCCGGGCTCGTTTCTCGCCGCGCTCAACGTGCCGGGCCCACGCCTCATCGTGTTCGAGGTCGGTGGCGTGATCGATCTCGGGAAGCTCACCGGGCCGCGCAACACGTCGGTTGCGATCAAGGAACCGTTTCTCACCATCGCGGGCCAAACCGCGCCATCGCCCGGCATCACGTTCATCCGCGGCGGCCTCGCCCTCGACACGCACGACGTCGTGATCCGCCATGTCCGCGTGCGCCCCGGCGCCGCCGGCTACGCGAAGAAAATTGGCTGGGAGCCCGACAGCATCGACACTTCGAGCGCCGCCCAAAACATCATCATCGATCACTGCTCGCTCACGTGGTCGGTCGACGAAAATCTCAGCGCGTCCGGCAAGGCGTTCACCGGGGCGAACGCCGAGGAGTGGCGGCGCAACACGTCGCACCGCGTCACCTTCAGCCATAACATCATCGCCGAGGGCCTCAGCCATTCCACTCATGCCAGCGGCGAGCACTCCAAAGGCTCGCTCATCATGGACAACGTCACCGACGTCCTGATCTACGCCAACCTCTACGCGAACAACTCGCAGCGTCATCCCCTCGCGAAGGGCGGCACCTGGGTCGCCGTCGTGAATAATCTAATGATCAATCCCGGCGCGCAGGCCGTCGGCTATCGCCTGCCGGATGTGCTCTGGCATGACCGCCAATTCGAGCTCGGGAAAATGGAGCTCGTCGGCAACGTCCTGCGTGGCGGCGCCGATACCCGCGTCGGCCTTTCGCTGCTGACTCTCGAGGGCATCGGTGACCTCGAACTTCACGCGGTCGACAATGTCGCGCTCGCCGCCGACGGGAAACCTGCCCCTCTCACCTCCCTCGCCAAAGGCGCGACCGGAAAAATCCTCGAGCGCGCCGGACCGGTGCACTGGCCGCCCGGACTGAAAGCTCGGCCCTCCGCGCTGGTCGAGGAGTCCGTCCTCCGCGACGCTGGCGCCCGGCCTTGGGATCGCGACGCCATTGACCGCCGCATCGTGCAACAAGCCCGCGACCGCACCGGCCGCATCATCGATAGCGAAGAGCAAGTCGGCGGTTATCCCGTGGTCGCGGAAACCCGCCGAGCCTTTAACCCGACAGACTGGGATCTCTCGACCATGGAGCGAAAAACCAGCGCCGCCAAATAATCTCATGCCCAGCCGCCCCCAAGAATCCGCTGCGCCACTCACGCGCCGCGCACTGCTGAAAAACGCCGCCAAAGCCGGCCTCGCCAGTGCGTTCGCTCCGTTAGCGATCGGGACCGCGCGCGCCGCCGATGCCGCTCGCGGCGTGATCGCCGGGGAAAACCGCCGGCCCGGGACCACCGACTGGCAGCTGTCGTTCGTCCGTTCCGATAATCTTCGTTCCGCCATGATCGAGGGTTACTGCTCGCACACGAGCGTCCGACCCGGCGCAAGCATTGAGGTCTTTCTCAGCGCAAAACCCGCGACCGATGTCACCATCGACCTCTATCGCATGGGTTACTACGGCGGAAAAGGCGGCCGGCACGTGGCGCGCCTCGGGCCGTTTCCCGTGACGACGCAGCCAACTCCACTGGTCGGTGAGCATCGCCTGCGCGAGTGCCAGTGGGCGCGCGCCACCACGATCGCGATTCCGCAGGACTGGGTCAGCGGAGTGTATCTCGGCAAGCTCTCGTGCGCCGGGCACCGTTATCAGAGCTATATTATTTTTGTCGTCCGGGACGACCGGCCGGCAGACGTATTATTTCAAACCAGCGACACCACGTGGCAGGCCTACAACAAATGGCCCGACGCCTATTCGCTCTACGACTCGGACGCGCCCGTCCGCCCGTGGAACGCGACGACGTGGGTCAGCTACGACCGCCCCTACGGCTGGTATCCGCAGGTCGTGAGCAACGCGCTCTCGCAGGGCTCGGGCGAGTTTCTCCTCTGGGAATTTCCGCTCTGCTTCTGGCTCGAACAACATGGCTACGACGTCACCTATTCGTCGAACATCGACACGCACGTGGACGGCGGCGGGCTCGCGCGGGTGAAGTGCTTTCTCTCGGTCGCGCACGACGAATATTGGAGTCTCGAGATGTATGACCACGTGCACGCCGCGATTCAAAAAGGACTCAACGCGGCGTTCCTCTGCGGCAATAGCGTCTATGGCGTCGTGCCGCTCGATAAGAAAAACTCCGCGGGCCGTCCGCATCGCCTGCTCTATCGCCGGGGAATTTTCGGCGGGCCCAAAGCCCAGAACAACACCGAGCCGTGGGAGCAGCACGGCCCCGACGAGGGCCTGCTCATCGGCGCGCGCTCGATGAATCCCGCCAACGGCTCCGCAAACTGGATCGTAACCAACGCCGCGCACTGGATCTTCGAAGGCACCGGCATGAAAAACGGCGATCTAATTCCCGGCCTCGTCGGCTGGGAGCACCACGGCAATCCCGCCAAAATCCCCGGCCTCGAAGTCATCGCCGCCGGCGAAGCGTTGAAGGCCAACGGTGATCACTCCTCCTACGCCGCGACGGTGTATCCCGGCCCGAAGGCCAACTGGGTCTTCAACGCCGCGACGATTTTTTGGTCAATGGGTCTGGCGCAGCCACCCGGTTTGGTCCCGCCCTACTCTCACCTCGGTCGACCGCATGGCGTCGACGAACGCGTGCAACGCATCACGGCCAATTTTCTAAAAAAATGCCGGATCATTCCGGCCGGGTGAAACCGGAAGCCGCCGGTCTCCGTTAGAAGGATCCCTTGATGCCAAACGTCCAGAGCGAGCCGAACTCGATGCGCTCGCGGAAACGCGCGACGGCGGGCGTGCTCGGACCATAAATTTCGATGTCGTCGGGCGCATCGCTGATATTGCGCAAGTTGGCGAACACCGCGAAGCGCTTCCCGAGGTGGTATTCGCCGCTGACGTCGAGATAGAGTCGGCGTGACTGCCACGTGAAGGTGCCCGGTCCGATGCTGGCACCCTCGACTTGGTCGCTCCGCTGCGGGCCGATGTAATTCCAGTTCGCGCGGAGAACGTAGCGCGGCCGGGAGAGACTGAATCCCCAGTTGGCGGTGCGCGGGATGAAGCTCGAAAAGTTGGCGGCCGCCGGCCCCAGCAGCCGTTGCGCGCTGCCATTGGCGAAAATTTGCACGCCGCGCGCCCACGCGGGCAGAAAGGTCAGCGCCTGCTTGTAGTCGATGGTCAGGCCCTGCGTCCGCACTGAGCGGTCGAGGTTGTGCGTCGTGGCCACGTCGTAGTCGCCGTAGGTCGCAAGATCCAGGCCGTAGAGCGCCAGGAACTCCGGGGTCGGGCGGAAGACCGTCGCGCCAAAGAAATTCTCGAAATCACGGCGGAACGCCCCGAGCGACACTTGGCCGACGCCTTCGAAATAATACTCCAGCCGCGCGTTCAAGGTGCGCGCGCTCCACGGCTTGATGCTGACGTTGCTGACGCTGATCCGATTGTTGGCGGCGGGCGCGCTCTGCGTGTCCGGTAAGGTAACTCCGCCGGCATATTGGTTGAAATCAGGCCGGCCAATCGCGGTGGAGACCGCGGCGCGCGCGATCAGGTTTTCCCGGAGATTATAGCTCGCATTGAAACTGGGGAAGATCCGCAAATATTCTTTCTCCGCGCGGGCGCCGCGAGCGAGGAAGGTCAGGACCGAGCTCTGCAGCGCATCGGCGGTGATGGCCAGCGGCCGGCCGTTCGCGCCGAGAATCAGGGCCCCCTGGGCGTTGCGCTGGAAATTTCGCGTGGGGTCCGTGAGCGGACCCTCGGCCTCGATGTTCGTCTGCTCGGCGCGCACGCCGCCAACCAGTTTCAGGCGACGCTCGAACAAATTCAGGTCGCCGCGCGCATAGGCGGAGGAGATGAGCTCCTCGGCGCGTTTCGCCAGACTGATCTCGGAACGATAGAGGGTGTTCGCGTTGATCGTGAAGTAGGCGGGATTCGCCAGGTAGTGCTGATAAAGCTTGCCCGCCCCGACGCCGTCGAAGGCCGGAAATCCGTAGGGTTCGATGCGGCTGGCCGTCACAAAGGGCGCGGCGAGATCGTCGCTGCCTGCCGGCACGGTGCTCGCCCGGCCGTCGCGACCAACCAACGTGAACGCGGGCGTGATGCCTCGCTGATCGCGGATTCCCTGACGGAAATCGACCCCGCCCTTCAGCGAGAATGGAACCTGGCCGTGGAAGTCGCGGCGGCCATTGGCATAGGCGGTCCGTTGGGTGTCGTCCGTCGCTCGGAAGGTGCCCCCCGCGCCCGTGATCACATAGCTGTCGAGTGAGAACGCGTTCACTGGCGCGCCAGTGACGCCGTCCTTCACCGTGACCACGGTGGGCCGCAGAAAGACGATGTCATCGAACGACACGGTCAGGCCGGCGCGCGAGGCCGTCGTGTTGGCGAAGAAGCCCGAGCCCATGTCGATCTGGCGGTTTCCCGCGCGGGAGAACGCCGCGCCGGCCTCGCCTTTCCACGTCGGGCCGTCGTGGCGCCAGATGAGCGACGGCATGTAGGTCCAGTTCCGGCGATCGTTGGTGGCGGTCACAAGCCGGAGGCCGCCGGCACCGCTGGCTCCGTGAGTGAACGTGGTCGCGAACTGGCCGGGCAGCACGCGATTCACGTCAAACCTGAGCGTATTGCGGTCGATGAGGACGTTGAAGGAGGAACCTTGGACGGCGAAGGTGATGCGGTCGTGGTCGGAAAACTTGTAATCGATCGTCGCGCCGAGCGAGCCGCGCTTCGTGTCCTTTCCACCGGTGCGGAGCACGTAGGTGGCGAGGTAAGGCTGGTCGGGCGTGGTGTGCGGGAAAGCCACGCCATCCGTCGGATCGAGGACGCCGCGCCAGAAATGCCGGCTCATCGGATCGCCCGCGTATTGTCGGCTGAAGCCGCCGGAGAGCGTAAAACCAAAGCGCTGGTTCACCGGAGCGACGTAGGAAAAATCCGCGCCCGGGTGGATCTTGCGCGTGGGATTGAGCGGGCCCGGGGTTTGATCCCAATCCCGCGCGTTGTCGCGCAACATGAAATAGGTGCGGTATTCGAAAAGCGGTCTGGCGCGCTCAAACGAACTGCGCGGGACCATGTTGACCGTGCCGGCGAGGGCCCCGCCGGGCGACTCGGGCGTGGGCGAGAAGGAGACCTCGATGCGCGACAGGTTGTTGATGGAAACTTGGTCCAGCCCGACGGACCGGCCGGTCCCGCCCCCACCGCCACCCACCGCGCTGGCGAGGCTGAAACCGTCGATGGTGACGGGCACGTATTCGGCGGGCACACCGTTCAGCGAGACGTCGCGCGCGATGCCGCCGGAGTAGCCGATGGTGACGCCGGGAAGAAATTTCAGGAACTCGGCGACGTTGCCGTCGGCGATATCGCCAAACTCATCGGTCGCGACGACGTTCTTCAGGTTTGAGGCGAACCGCTGCTCGTTGATCGCGCGGGCGGCTCCGCTCATCTCGCGCGAGACGGCGACCACGAACTCCTCAAGCTTGATGGGGGCACCTTCGTGGGCCGCCGCGGCCCGCGCGGGAGCCGCCGAGAGCCGGAGGTCGTGCCGGACGGTTTGGCCGGCGGCGATGGCCACGCGGCCCGTTTGCCGGAGCAGGCCGGTATAGAACGCCGTTACCTGGGCGGTCCCGGCCGGAACGTTCGTGATCCGGTAGTAGCCGTCCGCGTCCGTGAACGTCTCAAGCGCGGTGCCTTCGATGGTAACCCGGGCCCGTTCGAGATTTTCGCCGGCGGCAGGATTGGACACCCGGCCTTCGATGGTGCCGGTAGACCTGGCGTCCGCGGACTCAGCCGCGGGCAGTGGCGCCACCGCCAGCGCGAGCCAGCCAATCAACCGTGCAACCGAGTGGCTTGCTTTCATCGTCGTGGGTTTTTTTGGCCGCGGTCCGCGGCTCGGCGCTCGACTGGGAGGGAACGGCCAACGGCGGCGCCCGGTCAACCATCAACGCTTCAGCGCAGAACGGAACTTAGCTTGTCCGGGAGCGGGCCAAGTCGAGGACGCGGGTCGGCGCGCGTGGTGCCTCACTCGTCGGGCATCGGACGCCCCTTGGTTTCCGGGAGGAAGGGCAACACGAGCAGACCGAGGAGATAGATGCCGGCGAGCCAACAGGCGGCATCGCGAAAAGCGTTGAGCTGCGCCTCGGCTTTGGCCGCGGCATTGGCTGCAGCCGGCAGGGCGGCGACGGCGGTTTCTCCGAGAGATTTTTGCAGCGAGCCGAGCGTGATCGGACCCGTCGCGGCGATGAAACGTCCCACGTTGTAACAGAAACTCACCCCGGTGCTGCGCAGTCGGGTCGGGAAAAGTTCCGGCAAATAAATCGCGAAGCCGGCGAAGATGCCGAGTTGGCAAAAACCCATCAGGCCCGTCATCCAGATGTCGGCCTTCGTCTGGAAATTCTTGTAGAAAAAAATCGTGACGGCAAACGCGGCGAGATAGCCGAAGAAAAAGGTGAGCTTGCGCCCGTAGACTTGGGCGAGCCGGGTAAAGGCGAGCATCCCGAAGAACGCCCCGATGTTCTGCACGATGAGATTCGCGGCGGTCCACCACTGCTTGCCGGCGGTCACTTTTTCCGGGGACAAGTTTTGCGCCCGAAGCGCTTTTTCGATGGCCGGGCCGACCAGCGCGCCGCTGAAAAAACCGACACCCCACAGACCGACGACGCCGGAGATGCACAAGATCATGCCGAAAATGGCCGGGCCCCGCCAACGGGCCTCGCCGAAAAGACTGCCATAACTGCCCATCGGTTTGCCCGTGCTGGTGCGGCTCGCCACGCGGGCGGCGATCCACTTCGCCGGTTCCTTGAGTCGAAACATGATGAAGATACAGAGGAAGGCGGGTGCCGCCCCGATCCAGAACAGGTATTTCCACGAGTTCATCGGATCCATTTCCGACAGGGCCATCGCACAAAGACCGGCGGTCACGTTGCCCACGGCCGAGAGCGCCTGGAGCAGGCCGAGCGCCTTGGGTCGCGCCAGATCGGGCAACGAATCCGCGACCAGTGCCACGGCGAGCCCGAAGACGCCGCCGACGCCGAGACCGGTGAGCGCGCGGAAGAGCATGAACTCCGTCACGTCTCTCGAAAACGCTGAAAGCCCCGTGCACAGCGAATAGATCAGCACGGTGATCGCCAGCGTTCTGGCACGACCGATCCGGTCGCCCACCGAGCCGAAGATGAGTCCGCCGAGCGCCCAACCGGCGACGAACACACTCTGCGCCCAGCCGCTGAGTTGCTTGAGGACGAGCGGTTCAGTGCCCGGCGCGGATAGCGCCTTGATGGCATTGTCACGGGCGAGGATGAACAGCTGCTGGTCGAGGCAATCGAAGAGCCAGGCCAGAGACGCGATGCTGAACACGAACCAGTGCTCGCGCGTGAGCGTGCGATACCAGGGTTGGGCGGGGGAAACGGCAGTGGATGACATGGGAAAAAATCTTCGCGAATCGAACTACAGGAATTTCACCGGTGCCCGCTGCTCGGTGGAAGCATCGCGCGCCCGGATCAGCGCGACCGCTTGGTGCGCCTCACGACCGTCAATCGCCACCGCGCGGTTGTCACGCAGCGAATCAATCAAATCCGGAATTTGCCTGAGGTGACCGCGGTAGCTGATCGCGTGGGGCGCACCCGATCGGCAGCCATCGTGGGATCGCGGCCAGCCGCGCGGACGGCGTCGTCTGCGGCAACGCGGTGCAACATTCCGGACAACGACGCGTTCCACTCAGAGAGGATATTGGTGCGGATGAAAATCAGGTCCAGCCTGAGCCGGCCAACCGGGCACAATGCACTCGCCAGCGGCGGGCGTCCTTGGATTATTGCGCCGTTCCCAGTCCCAGCCACCTCCCACTGCGCATGTCCGAACCTGCCAACAAAGCGGTCTTTCTCAGCTACGCCTCCCAGGATACGGAAGCGGTGCGGCGCATTTGCGTGGCCCTGCGCGCCGCGGGAGTTGAGGTGTGGTTCGATCAGAGTGAACTCGTCGGTGGCGATGCGTGGGACCGGAAAATCCGCGGGCAGGTCAACACGTGTGCGTTGTTTCTCCCGGTGATTTCAGCGAGCACGCAGGCGCGGCAGGAGGGTTATTTCCGGCTGGAATGGCATTTGGCGGAACAACGCTCGCTCCTCATCGCGAAAGGCCGGCCGTTCATTGTTCCGGTGAGTATCGACGCCACCAGTGAGCGCGGGGCTCTCGTCCCGGATGCGTTCACCGCGGTGCAATGGACGAAGTTGCCCGGAGGGGAAACCTCCGCTGCATTTGTCTCCCGGGTGCAAACACTCTTGGACGGTCCGGACGCCGTAACGCCGCCCGCCGCCATGCCATCGGTCGTAGCCGCTCCGGCGCGCCGGTCGAGCCGGCTGGGGTGGGTGGTGGGGGCGTTGGGTGCCGTCGTTGTTGCTCTCGTCGTTTTCCTCGTGATGCGGCCCGCTGGGAAGGACGCCGCCCCCGCCCCAAAACCAGTCGCCGCGACAAAATCCCCGGTCGTTCCACCGACCGCTCCCGCTCCAGTGGCGCCCGACAAATCCATCGCCGTCCTGCCCTTCGCCAATCGCAGCGCGGACAAGGAAAACGAGTTCTTCACCGATGGCGTCCACGAGGACATCCTGACGAATCTCTGCAGCGTCCGCGCCCTCCGGGTCATGTCGCGCACGTCGGTCGAGCAGTTTCGCGGCACGAAAAAGAGCATCAAGGAAATCGGCGCAGAACTGGGCGTCACCTACATCCTCGAAGGCAGCGTGCAGCGCGTGGGCAACAAAGTCCACGTGACCGGCCAGCATCATCGATGCGCGCACCGACACCCATTTGTGGGCCAAGGCCTTCGACAAGGACCTCAGCGAGGTCCTGGTCATTCAAGCTGAAATCGCCAAGGCCATCGCCGCCGAGCTTCAGGCCGTGCTCTCACCGCAAGAGCAGAAACGAATCGAGCGCCTGCCGACTGGGAATGCTAAAGCCTACGAGCTGTATCTCATGGCCAGAGGCAAACCGCCCGCTGAGTCGATCGAGTTACTCAAGCGAGCCATCGCGCTCGATCCGCAATTCGCGCTGGCCTACAGCGCCCTGGCCTGGTTCTACACCCACCGCTCCCGTCAGACCGGACGCGAAGATATCGACCTCGCCCTCCAGACCGCCCGCCAGGGTGTGGCGCTCGATCCGCAGGCGTCCCAGACTCATCAAGTTTTGGCGACGGCGTTGTTGAGCAGCGGGCGCGAGGACGAGGCCCGCCTGGCGTTTCAGCGCGCCATCGAGTTGGATCATAATACCCATGCCGGGCTCAACGATCTTTCGGTTTTGGAAACGAACTCGGGGCACCTGGATCAAGCACTCTATTGGGCGAAACGCGCGTTTCAAACCGCGCCCAACCTCGCCAATTCCTACTATCACGTGGGCGTGCCCTTGCAGGCGTTGGATGACGCGGCCTCCGAGCGATGGCTCCGGGCCGGAGCGGCGCGCTTTCCCGTCGATCATCCCACCGCCGGGCATCGTCTCCAACTAATGCTGGCGATCGGGGAACTGCGGCGAGGCGAGTCGGCAGCGGCCCTCCAACGGATGAGAAACGCGGTCGCGGTCCTGCCCCGGAATGCAGAATGTCAGGGAATGCTTACGGACCTCGCGGTCTTGACGGGCGCGCCCGACGCCAGCGATCGGATCGACCAAGCGATGAAGAGAGGTCCGGGCGCGAGAATCGGTTTCTCCGGCTACACCACGCGCACGTTGCGCGCGTTCCTGTGGACGAAAGCCGGCGATCGCGAACGGGCGCTGCCCCTCATCGACGCCGCACTCGCGCAGAATCGCACCGCCATCGAGGGCGGCGATCGCAGCAGCCTCCCCCGTTACTGCGGTGATCCCCCGAAATCCGGGCCACTTGTAATGTTAGTCTGCGGCCCTAGAAGGAGCCCAGACCATGAAAGGAAAACACCACGCGACGGAGCAAAAGATCCGCATTTTGCGGGAAGCCGATGGCGGCAAGAGCATCGTGGAAGT
>SIBG01000085.1 GCA_009695305.1 Opitutus sp.
TGCTGCCACCGACCCGGCACGCCCCAACATCGTTGTCATCCTCTGCGACGACTTGGGCTACTCTGACGTCGGCTGCTTCGGCGCCGAAGGATTCACCACGCCGCATCTCGACCGCATGGCCGCCGAGGGCCGGCGCTTCACCAATTTCCATGTCCCGCAACCGGTGTGCTCCGCGTCGCGCGCCGGTTTGCTCACGGGGTGTTACCCGAACCGCATCGGCATTCACATGGCCCTCGGTCCAGGCGCGAAGCACGGACTCAGCCCCGGTGAGACCACTCTCGCCGAAATCGTGAAGCAAAAAGGCTACGCCACCGGCATGGTCGGCAAGTGGCATCTCGGCAGCAAAGCGCCGCTCCTGCCCACCTACCACGGATTCGACGAATACTTCGGTCTGCCCTATTCCAACGACATGTGGCCGCTCAACCCCGAGGCCAAGCCCGGCGCCTATCCGCCGCTCCCGTTGCTCGACGGCGAGCAGCCGATAAAAGTCGGCCTCACGCCCGAAGATCAGGCGCAGCTCACCACGCGTTACACGGAGCGCGCCGTGCAGTTCATCGAGGCGAATCGCGCGCAGCCGTTCTTTCTCTACGTGGCGCACTCGATGCCGCACGTGCCACTCTACGTGAGCGACAAGTTCAAAGGCAAATCCGCGCAGGGCCTCTACGGCGATGTGATTGAGGAAATCGACTGGTCCGTCGGCGAGATTCTCGCCGCGCTGAAACGCCACGGCCTCGACGAACGCACGCTCGTCATCTTCACGAGCGACAACGGCCCGTGGCTCCGCTTTGGGAACCACGGCGGCTCCGCCCGGCCGCTCCGCGAGGGCAAGGGCACGTGCTGGGAAGGCGGCACGCGCGTGCCGTGCATCATGCGGTGGCCCGGCCGCCTCCCCACCGGCACGACCAGCGACGCCATGTTCATGACGATCGATTTGCTGCCCACGTTCACAAAGTTCATCGGCGCCACGCTGCCGGCCCATGCCATCGACGGGCTCGACGTCTGGCCGCTCATCGCCGGCCAAGCGGGCGCGAAAAATCCCCACGAAGCGTATGTCTTCTATTTTGAGAACAACGAGCTTCAGGCCGTGACCGATGGCGAGGGCCGCTGGAAACTGCAGTTGCCTCACACCTATCGCGGCCTCGGCGACCGTCCGGGCGGCCGCGACGGACTCCCCGTCACCTACGACATGGTCAAACTGACCCAAAAAGAACTCTTCGATCTTCGCGCCGACATCGGCGAAAAATCCAACGTCGCCGCCCAGCATCCGGAAATCGTCGGCCGCCTTGAAGCCTTCGCGGAAAAAATGCGCGAGCAGCTCGGCGACGCGCTCTCGCAGCGCACCGGCCACGCCCTGCGCGAACCAGGACGCCTCGCCACCAAGCCGCCGGCGCCCAAATGACTCCGCCGCCTCTCGCCCTCACTCCTTCACTCCAATCGTGTGCCCCAGCCTAGTTCTCGTCGCGCGCCCCCACCCTCATCCTGCCCGCCGCGCACGACGGCGAAGCGGCGTGGCCGAAGCGCACGCAGTTGCTCTTCGGCACGCTCAAGCAGCTCGATCCCGACCTCGTTGGTTTTCAGGAAGTGCTCGCCGATCAGCACGACGCCATCGTGACACAGATGCCCGGCGACGCGCGCAACGATGGCAGACGCGCCGGCGAATGGGCGACGGTCGGATACCGCACCGCGCGCTTGATCGAGCTCGCGCACGGCGACTTCCGGCTTTCAGAAACCTCCGAGGTGCTTGGCCGTAAATCGTGGGACTCCGCGCTCACGCGCATCGGCGCAGGGGTGCGCCTGCGCGGCAGGACCAACGGCCGCGAATTCATCTACGCCAACACGCACTTTGATCACGTCGGCACGGTCGCCCGGCAGGAAGCCAGCAACCTGGTCGCCCGCCGCGTCGCCGTCCTCGCCGCCGGTGCGCCCGCGCGGCTCACCGGCGATCTCGACCTCAGCGAAGACACCTCCGCCTGCACCGTGCTCGTGCATCCCGAGGCCGCGGATGCCATCCGCTGGATTGACGCCTACCGCACGGTGCATCCGCAACGCGGCCCGACGAAGCGAACTGGCATGCGGTCAAGGGCACAGTGAAAGGCTCACGGATTGATTTCATTTTCCACTCGTCCCACTTCACCGCCCAGTCCGCCGAAATCGACCGACCCTCACGCACCGGCCATGGCCCGTCGGACCACGATCCGGTGAGCGCGATCATCGCGTGGAAGCGATTGGCACCTGCGCCGTGTAGCGCCTGCTCTCGTTTTTGTTCGTGGTTTGAAATCTTCCAAACCACCAATTCTTCCTACCCAAAATTCCGCGGCATCGCAAACCGGGTGACCGAAAAGATCGGGTGGGAATATTTGATTGGTCGGAATATTTTTCGAACTCAAGCGCCGACACCTCGCCACCGCTCGTGTGCCATTGTCGATTTTCCGTCGATGGACGCTTCGACAGACATTCCAGCCAGACCCCTTCCGCTGGTCTTTTTCGCCTGTTTTTTGGCCGCCGAGCGGTGGGCTGGACCGCCTACCGGTCGCGGGACCGTGACCGGGGAAGAAAACTAAAATCTTGCGCCGGGCCGGCGGTCCTTCCGAACTTGGCGGGTCCCTGGTCCGTTGACCCTGAATCCGATTTCGCCCCATGAATACCAATCGCCGCCAGTTTCTAAGAAACGCCTCGCTTAGCCTTGGCTCGCTCGGCCTCCTGTCGACCACGGCCTTCGCCGCCGAGCCGAAGTCCAAAACGACCGCGAAGGTCGGCGGCCTTTCGGGCCCGAGCTTTGCGAAAAAATCCTCGATGAAACTTGGCGCCGTCACCTACAACATCGCGATGGACTGGGATGTGCCGACCATCATCCGCAATTGCACCGAGGCCAAATTCGACGGCGTCGAGTTGCGGACCAGTCACAAGCACGGGGTCGAGGTCACGCTGAGCAAGGCCGAACGCGCCGAGGTGAAGCAGCGCTTCGCCGATTCACCCGTGGCCCTGTGGAGTCTCGGGAGCGCGTTCGATTTTCACACGCCCGATCAGGCCAAATTGCGGAAAGACATCGAGGCCACCAAAGAATACATCCTCCTCGGCCAGGACGTGGGTGCGACGGGCGTCAAGGTGCGACCGAACGGGCTGCCCAAGGAGGTGCCGGTGGAGAAAACTCTCGAACAGATCGGCCGGTCGCTCCGGGAGATCGGCGAGTTTGCCCAGGGCCACGGGCAACAAATCAGAATGGAAGTGCACGGGGCCGGCACCCAGCTCGTGACCAATGCGAAGGCGATTCTCGACTTCGCCGATCATCCCAATGTTGGCGCCTGTTGGAATTCGAACCAGACCGACCTTCAAGGCGACGGCTGGGATTATAATTTCAATCTGATTAAGAAAAAAATCTTCACGGTGCACCTGCGCGATCTCTACCTGGAGGATTATCCGTTTCGGAAACTACTAAACGGTCTGGTCGAGACCGGATTCACCGGTTTCACCTTCGCCGAAATTCCGGAGAGCCAGGACCCGGTGCGAGTGATGAAATATTTCCGCTCGCTCTGGCTCGCGTATCAGGGGCTGCTGTGAGCCGGACCAAGCCATTGATTCGGACCGGAAACTAGATTTTCAGCGGGTTCGGATCCGGGCGGGGAGGCAAAAGATGGCAGCTTTAATGCCTGATGGCAGGGCCAGCCGATCATGGTGTTTCAGCGCGCATTTGCGCCCACATCCGCTGGAGCGCCACGACGATCTTCGTCGACGCTTCGACCTCCAGCCGGTTGGTGCCGAGCCACGTTTCGTAGCCGCCCAGCTGGTGCTGCTCGGGCGTCGGCAGGTAGCCGTAGTAGCCGTTGGCGATCTCAATCGTGAACGACTTCGCGAAGGGCGTCGTGGCCTTCAATTCGAGTCCGGTTTCGGCAAACACCTCGCATGGAATCGCCGCGATCCCGAGGTCACCGAGGCGAAAAGTCTGCAGCGGAATCGTGAGGTTGGCGGGCAGCTCCGCGATCTGCAGCACCCGCTCGGCGTAGATGCGCTCGTTGGGATGCCAGACCGGCGCGCCGGCGGGCTTCGCGATGACCTCACGAGCGTGCGCGATCATTGCGGAAGTCGCGCGGCGCGAGGCGAGCGGGAGTTCCTCGAAGCGGGCGTCCAGCGTGATGGCATCGTGATACTTCACGTCCTGGGCGGCGCGGAAAACTTCCGCCGCCACTTCGTTCGCCACGGCGCGCATCGCCTCGTAGGGCGCACGCGCCGGCCGCTTGGTGCGAAAATCGATGTTGTTGATGTTGCCGCTCGTGCCGTTCGTCAGCACGCCGACAAACGGCGGATCCTGTTTTTCGGCGCCGAGGAGCTCTTCGATCCGCGAGGAAAAATAGCCGAAATAGTCCGCCGAGATGGCGTTGGCGGGCACGCCACCGACGTAGTGCAGCGAGTAATTGGCGAGCAGCGCGATCGGCCGGCCTTCGGCTGACTGCACCGAGATGAACGTGATTTCCGGATCAGTCACGCCCGCGGGCTTGATCAAATCGGGCGCGGCGGGCGGCGGATTCATGCGCACTTGATCGACACCGCCAAACGGGTTGCGCCGGTTCGCCTCGGACGCGACAAACCAGCGGCGGTTGAACACCTGTCCCGGCAGATTGCCCGCGCCCCACCCGATGCGCGCGGGCGCGAGGTTGTTGATCGCACACTGCACGGTGTCCGCGACGCGCCGCGCGATGAGCTGCTGGTAGCCGTTCAGCTCCGCCGACGAGACGAGCGCACCGCCCGGCCGATCGGTGGCGGGACCGAGCGAGGGCCGCGCCGAGCCCGCCGAATGCGTGTGCGTGCCCGCGACGAGCACGTGCGAGGCAGGAAGGCCGGTGGCTTTCGCGGTCAGTCGGCGCGCTTCGTCGCACACCTCCCGCGGCATGCCAAGGTTGTCGCAGATGGCGAACGCGAGTCGCTGCCGGCCATCGTCGAGCACGAGCGCCCGCACGAACAGTGGATCGTGAACGTGTTTCGCGGGAAACGGACTGAATCCGCCCACGATCATGATCCCGAGATCCGGGGTGATATCGCCCCGCGCCGCGCCCGCGCGAAATTCGCGCACGGCGTCCGCCGCGACGACGGCGTGCGCCGCGACTAGGCCGGCGAGCCACAGCAGGCCGCAGACGCGGCCCACCGCCCGATTTTTTGAAGCCGAGTGCGAAAGGCGCATAATGGGGATTGGGGTTACGCCAAAAAGCCGCAGCCTGGGCCGCGTCGCAAACTCTAAAGCAGGCGCGGCGACGCCGCCACCGGAGGGCTTGCAACGGCCCGCGGCTCCGCCATCTCATGGCTCATGCGCCCCACCTCACGCCGCGTCGGCGGCCTCCTCGCCCTGTTCCTCGTTGCCCTCGTCGCCCGCGCCGCCGAACCAGCGGCCGACATGCTCAAGGCCGCCCAGGCCTTTCTCTCAACCCTCTCGCCCGAACAAACGGCCAAGGCCGTCTTCCCCTTCGCCCACGCCGAACGGGAGAACTGGATCTTTGTGCCCCATGCCCGTGAGGGTCTGTCGCTAAAAGTCATGTCCGAGCCCCAGCGCGAACTCGCCCTCACGCTCCTGCGCTCGGCCCTCAGCCAGCGCGGCACGATGCGCACCGAATCCATCCGCGCGCTCGAAAATGTCCTGCGCGAAATCGAAGGCCCAAAGGGCACCAACGTCCGCGATTCCGGGCTATACTATTTCACGATCTTCGGCTCGCCCGGCGCGCAAGCCACGTGGGGCTGGCGCTACGAGGGGCACCATTGCTCCCTCAACTTCACCCTCGTCGACGGCCGGCTCACCGCCGTCACCCCCTCTTTCATGGGCGACAATCCCGCCGAGGTAAAAACCGGACCAATGGCCGGCAAACGCACCCTCCCCGAGGAAGAGGACCTCGGCCGCGCCTTGATCAAGGCGCTCGACGACCGCCAGCGCGGCGTCGCGATCTTCGCGGAGAAGTCGCCCAACGATATTGTCACGGGCAACAGCAAGCGCGCCAATCCGCTGGCCCCCGCCGGCCTCGCTGTCGCGCAGATGACGCCAGCCCAAAGCGAGCAATGCCTGGGGTTGCTCAAACTTTACCTCGATCGCTACCGCGCCGAGATCGGCACCGACGCCCTCGCCAAGATCCGCGCCGCCGGCTGGGAGAAAGTGCATTTCGCCTGGGCGGGTGGTTTGGAAAAGGGCCAGGGCCATTACTACCGCATCCAAGGGCCCACGTTTCTGGTGGAATACGACAACACCCAGAACAACGCGAACCACATTCACACCGCGTGGCGCGATTTCAGCGGCGACTTCGGCCGCGACGTCCTCGCCGAGCACCTCGCGCGCGACCACGCGAAGCCATAACGTCGGAGCGCCCGGGCAAATTTCTCGGGGCGCTAGTCACGTTCCGACCGTGACCTAGGCGATTCTGGCAATTTAGGCCAAGAAAAGTCTGGACGACGCCCGCGGGTTCGGCATTTTCGCCGACGCATCAGGAACGAATCGGCCCTCCAAAAGTCGGTTCCGCCAACCGGGCCGGGAGCGGCCACGGTGGATCGAGCGAAAGCTCGGATGTGCGTCACCCGCAAGGGGGGCGAACCAAGAACGCTCCCGAAGGCGAAACCGATCTGATGCCCAGATCGGTTTTTTGTTTTCAACCCTGCTGCGCGATAGCTCCCACCAGAAACATCACGCATCATGACCATCACATCCCTGCCTGGCATCCGTGTTCGCACGGAAAACGAGAACCATCACCTGTGGAACAACCACGGGACTTGGTTTCTGCACTATACCATCCACCCCACGCCGTTCACCAAGGAGCGCATCCGCCGCTCGCTCGGCACGAAGGATCTGGCGATCGCGCGGGAACGCCGCGACTCGTTCTTCGCCCAACTGACGTTGGAGGCAGCAAAAGCCGCCGCGACCGCCCCGGCGCGCAAGGCCTTCGCCGCCTGAGCCCGCGCCCAGCCTCAGGGCCCATTCAAGAGGCCGCGCCTTGGCGCGGCCTTTTTTTCACTTGAACAACGAGCGCCGGCTCCGACGCGAACGGTTGAGCAGGTTGAGCACGCCGCGCCTGAATCAACTCACGGAATCTTCAACCGCTGCCCCGGGCGGAGGGTGTTCTCGCCTTTGAGGATATCGCGGTTCGCATCGTAGATCTCCTGCCAGCGGCTGCTCGTCCCGTAGTAGCGCATGCTGATGCGCGTGAGTGAGTCGCCTTCCGCCACCACATGCGCGCGCGGCTGCGCCGGGGCGGGCGGCGCGCTTGGTGCCGCCACCACCGCCGGGGCCGACAGCGGGAGGCCCGGCGCCGCGGTCGTAAACGACCCTCCCCCATTGATGAGGCGCGCGGCGGAAGCGATTTGGTCGAGGGTGCCCTGCGCCTGGCGCAACCGCGCGCCGATCGCCGCATTTTCCTGCTGAAGCTGGGCGATGCGCGCACCGCGGTCGCGCTCGGTGGTCTGGAGTGAGTCGTTGAGCCGGGCGTTCTCCGCCCGGACGCCCGCCAGGTCGCGCTGGGCCGTGGTGAGCTGGCCCGCGGCGGCCGCGAGGCTCGCCGCGCGCTGCTCCGCCGCCTGTCGCGCCTCCTCACTCTGCGCGAGCTTCGTGTTGTCGGTCCGCAGCGCCAAGTTTGGCATTCTCCGCGCGCAACCCGGTGGTCTCGGCGCGGGCGAGTTCGAGCGACTGCCGGGACTGCGCGAGCTGCTGGTCGAGCGCCGCCTTTTCGTTGGTAATCTTTTCATTGACCCCAGTGAGCTCGGCGACACTCGCCCCGTGCTGTTCGGCGGCTTTTTCGACGCCGCGATATTTTTCCTGCCGCGCCGCCAGGTCGCCGCGCGTTTTCTCAGCTTCGCCGGCAGCCTGGGTGAGCTGCCCGAGGCGGCGCTCGGCGTCGGAGAGCTTCGTAAACATATCGCTCATCTGCGACCGGAGCGCGTCGCGTTCCTGCAGGGGCGCGCGCGTCGCGACCCGCGCCGCCTCGAGTTCTTGCGTGCGCGCGGCGAGCTCCGCCGTGAGGCGCGCCTGACTGGTGCGGAATTTTTCCACCTCATCCTGCGCCGCCGCCAGTTTCGCGCTGAGCTGACCGGCCTCGGCCTTCACGGCCGAATCGTCCGAGCCCTTGGCGCTCAAGAGCGACCGGTTGGCGTCCGTGAGCGCATTGTTGGCCTCGCGCGACCGCTGGAGCTGCGCGGCGAGCGCGGTGATTTCGCGCGCGGAATTCTTTCGCTCGTCGTCGATCTGGATTTCGCCCGTGCGCACCTGATTCTGAATGGTCGTCATCTCGAGCTTCATCGCCTCGTTGGGCGTCGCGATCCGCGGATTCCGCCCGCTGGGTGGCCACCAACTTGTCCCGCTCCGCGGTGATCGCGTCGAGCCGCGTGGTGAGCGTCGCGTTGGTTTGGGCGAGTTGCTGGTTGAGCGTGCGTTGGTCCGCCAATTGCGTCGAGGCGGCCGCCGTCTGGCCCCGCTGGGCCGCGGCGAGTTTTGCCTGCACGTCGGCGAGCTGAGAGCGCAAGGTGACCAGTTCACCGGCTGACTGGCTGCTCTGGCCGAGCGAACGGTTCGCCCCCTCAAGCTGCGTGCGGAGTCTCGCGATCTCGCCAAGATTGGCCGAATCCGCCTGCTGCGCGGCCGCCAGGTCGCGTTTCAACTGGCTGAGTTGCGCCGGATCGGCGCGGTTGGCTTCGCTGCTGGCGAGCGCCTGCTTGGTCCGCTCAAGCTCGGCCGTCAGCTGGCTCGCTTTCGCGGTCAGCGCATCCTGCCCGGCGGTGCCGGCGATCAGCGCCTGAGCCTGGCGGGCGGCGAGCTGAGCGCGCACGGCGGCAAGTTCGATGGCCAGCTGGCTGCTCTGGGCGAGCGAGCGATTCGCCCCGTCGAGCTGCGTGCGGAGTTTCGAAATTTCGCTGAGATTGGCCGACTCGGCCGGCTGGCTGGCTTTAGCCGCCAAGGTTTCTTGCGCGGTGGCGAGCTGGGTGCGCAGATCGGCCGCCGCGCGGCGCGCGGCGGAAAGTTCGTCCTGGGCGCCGGCGAGTTGCGCCCGTGCCGCGACCAGTTCGCCCGCGGACTGGCCAGTCTGGGTGAGGGAGCGGTTCGCTGCTTCCAGTTGCGCGGTGAGCTTGGTGATTTCGCCGAGGTTCATCGACTCCGCCTGCTGGGCGGCAGCCAGCTCGCGTTTCAATTGATTGAGCGGCGCGGGGTCGGCGGCGGCTGGACTGGACTTGGCCGCCATCGTTTCCTGCGTCTTCGTCAGTTCGATGCGCAGTTCCTCCGTCGCCCGGCGGGAGGTCGCCAGATCGCTTTGGGTTTTCTCCAGCTCGCCCTGCAATTTCGCAAGCTGTGGGGCGTTGTCCGGCCGACCGGTGGCCGGCCGGGCTGCCGACAATTCCGCGACGTGGGCTTCGAGCCGGGCTTTATCGGCGGCGAGCGCCAAGCGCACTTGGTCGGAGTCGGCCAGCGTCTGCTCGGCGCGCGCTGCCCGCAGCTGCAACGTCGAGAGATTGGCCCCAGCGGCCTGGCTGCCCTCACGCAGGCGAGCGGTTTCGGTCCGCAGCTTGAGCAACTCGGCCTGCGTGGTGGCGAACCGCTGAGTGAGATTCGCCAGTTCGGTGGCCGCGGACTGGGACGCGGCGTCCGCCTTGGCGGGGCCAGCGGACTGCAGGCGGTTGTTATCCGCCAGGAGTTTTAGATTTGCCGCCCGCAGCTCTCCGACTTGGCGGGTGAGATCGGCGGTCAATCGATCATCGCCCGCGGCGGGGGGCGAACCGGAGGCCGGACTCTCCCCGGACTTGGCCACCTTGCCCTGGGCCTCGCGGAGCTGGCGGTTGAGATTGCTGAGCTGAATGGTCGAACGCTTGACCTCTTCGTTGAGGCGGACGTTGTCGGCCGTGAGTTTGGCGAGCCGGCTGTCGTCGGCGGGAGTCGCAGCCCCGCCGGGGGCTGCAGGGCGCGGGCCGGAGACCGCCGCCGAGGCGGCGGAGTCGCGGGCAGATTTCAATTGCGCGTGAGATCGACGGCCTGGCGCTGGGCTTGATCTTTTTCGGCGCGAAGGCCATCGGCCTCGCGCGTGAGTTGCTCGACCCGCGTCCGCAAGTCGGCGAGCGCCGGTTCGGGCGCGGTCTTCACGGTCGCGGCCGCGCGAGCCGCGGCCTCGGCGGTGCCAGCGCGCTGCTCCAGTGTGGCGCGCTCGGCTTAAAAAGCCCGGGCGGATTCGGCGAGGCGCTGGTCGAGACCAGATTTTTCGGCTTGCGCGGCCGACGCGGCGGCGGCGAGGCGGGCATTTTCCGACCGCGTCTTTTCGAGATCGGCCGACGCGGCGGCCAGGCGTGAATTGGCGGCGGCGAGCTCGCTGGCGCGCGCGGTCTCGAGCTTGGTGGCGTCGGCCACGGTGGGCAGCGAACGGAGGCGCTTGTTCTCCGCGGCCAGTTGCCCGGCATTGTCCCGGGCCTCGCTGAGCGCGGTCTGCAGGCCGGAGAGTTGCTGGGCGAGCTTTTCGCGGGCGTCGTCGGGCTTCGCCGTCGGGGGGACGGCGGCCGCGACCGACGAAAGCCGCTGTTCGAGCGCGAGTTTTTCGCGAGCGAGCGACTGCGCGGTGGCCGTGAGGCGGGCGTTCTCCGCGCGGAATTTTTCGAGTTCGCTCTGGGCGTCCAGGATGCGGGAGTTGAGGGCGGCCAGATCGGCCGAGGAGGTCGACGGCGCCGCCGCCGCCGCGACGCGATCGGGCGATTCGGCGCGGGCGGGCGGAGCCTCGGGCACGCCGATCTGCGCGCGGAGTTTCGCGATGGTGATGTTGGCCTCGGCGAGTTGCGCCGAGCTGAGCTGCTGGGCGACGATGTCGCGACCGGTGGGCTTGGCGCCGTTGTCGACGGCGAGCGCGAGCCAGGCATAGGCCTCCGGGAAATTGATCGCGACGCCGCGACCCTCGGCCAGCAAGATGCCGAGGTTGTTTTGGGCCGGGGCGTAATTCTGCGCGGCGGCGGCGCGGTAAAATTCCACGGCGGCGGCGGCATCGGCCGGGGCGGGCCGGCCCTCTTCGAGCATGAGCGCCAGGTTGTAACGCGCCCGGGCGTAGCCTTGCGTGGCAGCGGCGCGATACCATTTCTGCGCGGCGACCTCGTCCTTGCCCACGCCGCGGCCGAGTTCGTAGGCGAGCGCGAGATTATATTGCGCCTCGGGCACGCCGCGGTCGGCGGCCTGGCGAAACCACAGCGCGGCCTAGAAGAAATCCTGTTTCACGCCCAGCGCGCCGGCATACATGTTGCCGACGTTGAACTGCGCGGGCGCGAAGCCCTGCTCGGCGGCCTTCAGATAAAACCGAAACGCGGACGCGAGGTTGGTGGCGACGCCCCGGCCGAGCTCGTGCAGCATGCCGAGGTTGAACAGCGCTGGGGCGGACCCAGCCGCGCCCGCCTGCTGGTAGAGCCGGATCGCCTCCGCGAGATTGGCCGGCACGCCCTGGCCGCTGGCATAAGCGTTGCCCAGCGCGTTAAGCGCGTCGGGATCACCTTGGTCGGCGCGGGTGCGGAGGGTCGCGAGATCGATCTGGGCGCGCGCCGGGAAGACGCCGGGGCCCAGCGCGAGCAACGCCGCCGCGAGAAGGGCGCGGTGTTTCTTCGAGAGAGCAAGGCTCGAGGACGACGCGGCGAGATTAGGCACGAGGTTCGTTTAAGGACAAAACCCTACTCGGGAGCAAGGCGGCATCTTGCATGCCGTGGATGATTTTTTTGTCCGGGGGGCAGAACGTCGCCAGCGCACCGGAGAGCCGGGCCTGCCCGCCGACGAGGAAATAATACGGGCAGAGCCGGAGACGGCCCTCCTTGGTGGCAGCGACCGCCGGCAGACCGGCCGCACTGGGCGCCGCATAAACCCGGTGTTCGACGCGGCGCGGTTTCTTGTAGGCTTGGAGGACGTGGAGGTTCGCCGGGGCCAGCGCGATGGCGTTTTCGACGCCAGCCTGCCAGTCTTCGCGCGAGCAGTCGCTGCCGAGGACGACACTGCGCGCGCCCCAGGCGGTCTCGTGATAGCCACTGATCTTGATGATGAGGTCGCGTTCCTTTTGCGACGCCCCGCTGAGATCGCGCCAGTCGTTGAGCGCCCGACCGCCGACGCGCGGGCCGTCCAGCACCGCCCCGGGAGGAAGTGGCGCGGGGTCGATGATCCACGAAGGCGGGATAAGGGCGCGGAGCAGTTTCAAGGCGCGGCTGCTGAGCGCCTCCGCCCAGTAATCGGTGAGGAGGTGGTGGTGGAAGAGCGCGAGCGTGAGTTTCTCCTCCTGGAAATGCCGCATCGGCGGCGCGAGGGTGACCTCGCCCGCGGCCCACGCTTCGAAGACGAAGCGCTCGGTGCGGATGTTCGCGAGATCGAAGAGCTCGAAGAAGCGGTAAATGATGTCGATCTTCTCGGGGTTGCCCTCGACGTCGAAGAACAGGCCGCTGCCGAGCGGAAACAGTTGGGCGGGGCGGAGGCAGAACACCCGATGACCGAGCAACTGCAGCTGCAGCGCGAGCCATTCCATCTCCGGGCGGTAGGTGGCCGCTTCGTCGCTGACCACGAGGGCGATGAGCGGATTGGGCGTCTCGGGGCGGAGGGCGACGAGGGCCGCGTAGAAATTTTTGATCATCGCGTCGCCGTGACCGAGGACCGCGGGATCGGTGGCGCCGCCATAGAGGCGGTTGAGAAACGCGGTGAGGCCGATGCCGCCGGGCACGGCGTCGAGCTCGGTCAGCACGAAACCCTCGTCCGTCAGCAGCAGATCCGGCCGGAGGACGGTGGGAAAGGTGCCGCGGTTTTTCGGGTCGCGCGCGTGGGCGATGAGCGGCGCCGGTTTGCCGCGGTCGAGGTAGTCCGCGACCCACGGGGCGACGAGGGGTTTGTTGCGCAGGAGATTTTTCCCGGCGACCGAGCGGAGGTAGAGGGTCTCCAGCGCCTGGTGAAACTCCAGACAGGCCGGGCCGATGGCCTCGAGTTGCGCCAGCTGCCCGGGCGTGAGCGGCCACGCCTCGGGCGAGAGCTGCCACGTCTTCGCCTCAAACAACGGCTGCGCGTCGAGCGTGGCGCGGATGTGTTCGTGGGAGAGGCTCATGAATTGCCCATGGTAGACTGCCAATGGCCGATTTTCACCAGTGCTGGAGGAGGATTCTCATCGGCCATCGTAGATCGAAAATCGCCCATTCGGCCTACTCCTCCATCTGGATGTCCTTGTTCCGGTGACGCGGACTGCCGGCGCGAAGCCAGGCGTTGACGAAGCGGTCGAGGTCACCGTCGAGCACGCCTTGCGTGTCGCTCGTGCTCATGCCGGTGCGGAGATCCTTCACCATCTGGTAGGGCTGAAGGACGTAGCTGCGGATCTGCGCGCCAAAACCGATCTCACCTTTCTCGCCGTAAAACTTATCCATCTCGGCGCGCTGCTCGTCCTGTTTCTTTTCGTAGAGGCGGGCCTTGAGGACATTCATCGCGGTCGCCTTGTTTTTGATCTGGGAGCGCTCGTTTTGACAAACCACCACGATGCCCGAGGGCAGGTGCGTGAGGCGGACCGCGGAGTCGGTGGTGTTAACGCCCTGGCCGCCTTTGCCGGAGGAGCGATAGACATCCACGCGAATTTCGCCCTCGGGGATTTCGATGACGATGTCATCGGTGATTTCCGCGACCACATCGACGGCGCAGAACGACGTGTGCCGGCGCTTGTTCGAGTCGAACGGGCTGATGCGGACGAGGCGATGCACCCCGCGCTCGGCCTTGGCGTAGCCATAGGCATTCTCGCCCTTGATCAGGATGGTGGCCTTGCTGATGCCGGCGGTGTCACCGGGTTGCACGTCCATGAGCTCAATCGAAAAATTTCGCCGCTCGGCCCAACGCGCATACATGCGGAACATGATGTCCGCCCAATCATTCGACTCGGTGCCACCGGCGCCGGCCTGGAGGGAGAAAATGGCGTTATTGCGGTCGAACTGACCGGTGAGAAAGGAGGCGATCTCCAGTTCGTCCAGTTCGGCCGTGAGCGTGCCCAGCGTGCCCTTGAGTTCCTGATCGTAGGCTTCCTGCGCCGCCGCCGCTTCGCCCTCGATCAGCTCCAGCATCACCCCGACGTCGTCGATTTTTTTCTGAAAGGCGACGACCGGGAGGACGGCTTTCTTCAGGCCGTTGAGTTTGGCGATGTGTTTTTGCGCCCGCTCGTTGCTGTTCCAAAAATCGGGCGCGCCCATCTGCGCGTCCATGGCCTCGATCTCCCGCTGTTTTTGATCGCAGTCAAAGAAACCTCCAGAGATGCCCGGCGCGTTTCTTGATGACTTCGATTTGGTTGAGATTTTCGGTGGAGACCATGGTGGAGCACCATGGCCGCAAGAAGGACCCCGGGGCGCAAGAATGAAACGGCGCGGCCCGCGTGGCGTTTTCTGTTGTTTCCTTTTCGGAGCTGGCGTGTGGTGCACGGCACCCATCATGAAATTTCTCGTCACCAACGACGATGGCATCGACAGCGTCTTCCTCCACGAACTCGTCCACGCGCTCCACGCCGCCGGCCACGAACTCTTCGTCGTCGCGCCCAAGCGCGAACAAAGCTGGATCGGTGCGGCCAAGTCCCGCAACCGCCCCGTCCACGCCACCGCCGCCGAACGCGGGCTCGACTGTCCGACGTGGATCGTGGACGGCACGCCGAGCGACGCCGTCAACATCGCCCTCGACCATTTGCTCCCCCGGGCGGCCGACGGCCAGGCCTCGGTCGACGGCGTGGTCAGCGGCATCAATGTGGGCCTCAACGCCAGCCTCGGTTTCATCATCGCGAGCGGCACCATCGGCGGCGCGTGGGAGGGTGCGCTGCACGGCCTCCCCGCCATCGCGCTCTCGCAAGACCTCACCTCGGAAATTTACGACCACCTCAAGGCGTCCGGCGATGTGCCCGACGCTCCGCTGCACGCGATCCTGAAGATTTCCGCGCGCCACGCCGCCCGCCTGGTCCCGCCGCTGCTCGCGGCCACCTCGCCGCGCAATTTTATCGTGCACAATATCAATTTTCCGCTGCCGTGCCGCGCCGACTCCGAGTTGCGCCGCACCGTGCCCGCCCGCGTGGTCGTGCCGGGCCTCTTCAGCCCGGCGGCCGACGATGGCACCCACCGCCTCATCTTCCGCCTCGGCGACGATCTCTCGCCGGACGAGCCGTTGACTGATCGCGCCGCGCTCGCGGCCAAGTTTATCAGCCACACGATCCTCGACTACAAGAAACTCGGGCAATAAATTCCCGCGCCGGCGGCGGCGGATTACTTGACCGGTTGATCGGCCCGAAACACCACGCCGTCGCGAAACACCACTTCGCGTTCCTCGGCCGGAGTCCGCCGCATCGGTGGGCCCATGACCATCGGCCCGCTGCCGCCCATGCCGCCGAGGCCGCCCATCCCACCGCCAATGCCAAGGCCGCCCCCGGTGATGATGCCCGTGCCGCCGCGCCCCGTGGTGATCCCAATGGTGTTGCCACTACTGCTCGGATAGCCGGAACCCGGATAGCCGCCGCCCGGATAAGATGCGCTGGGATACGAGCCCGGATACCCCATCATCGAATCATCGACGCCACCTTTCCGATAAATCCAGATCTCCTCGCCGGTGGCTCCCGGACTCGCGACCTTCTCGGTGGGTTTGCCGATCGCCATTTGCACCATGTCCGGCGTCATGCCCTGCTCGACCTTTCCATCCAGCACCGCCTGCCGCGTTTCGATCGGCCACGACTCATAGATATCCCGGTTCGAGTCGATGCGCCCTATCTGCGACGAAGAGCATCCGCCCAGAAAAATCGCGGCGAATATTCCCAGTCCGGCCGCGCCCCACTGCTGATTGCGACTCATAGTGCGACTATCATGCACTAAACGCGCCCGCCGTAAAGTGCGCCGTGGCTTTTCCGGCCGGCCCTCCGGCTCGCCCTTCGCCCGGGCGGTGAAAAAAACTCGACTGATCGGCGCTAACTCTCATGGCATCCCCGCGCAAACCTGCTAGGATGGCCGCCGTCCCGACGCCGGCGCTCCCGATGTTTCGAATCCGATGACCCTTTGAAATGCCTCTCCTCCCTTCTCTCCGCCAACCTTTCAGCCCCGACCGTTCTCTGATGAAATCCTCCCTCTGCTTTACCCTCTTCGTCGCACTCGCCCTCCAAGGCGCGGCCAGCCCGATCCGCGTGCTCTATCTCGGCACCGCCGACCGCCCGGCCCGCATGACCTGCCACGTGCTCATGCGCGACCTCGGGCGCGACGCGATCTGGTTCGACTACCTTTCGGACCCGACGGCCGCCACGCCGGACTTCGTCGCCAGGTTTGACGTCGTCATCCTCGACACCTCGGCGAACACGTTCCAGACGCTCGCCGCCGTGCTCCCCGCGAAGGTGCTGGCGGCGTCCGCGCTCGGCGACGCCGCGGCCGACGGCTACGCCCTCTCCGCCAAACCGAAACTCCTCGCCGCCGCCGGTCCCACCCGCGTCGCCGCGTGGGAAAAATTTATCGCGCAACGCGAGCCGGAGCAACGCGAGGCCCGACCCACCATCGCGAATTACGAGAAACGGGCGCAGCCCGTCACGTTCCAATTTCCCCTCGGCGTAAAAGGCAGCCTGGAGCGGACGCAAGTGGCGCCCGATCTCCGGCTCGAGTTGTTCGCGGGTGAGCCCGACATTTCCAAGCCGATCTTCATGGCGTGGGACGAGCGCGGCCGCCTCTGGATCGCCGAGGCCCGCGACTACCCGCACGACGTGAAACCCGACGGCCTGGGCACCGACCGCATCAAGATTTGCGAGGACACCGACGGCGACGGCCGGGCGGACAAGTTCACGATCTTTGCCGACCACCTCAATATTCCCACCGGCTTCACGTTCGCCAACGGCGGGATCATCGTCGCGCAGTCGCCGCGTTTTCTCTTTCTCAAATCCAGCAAGGGCGACGACCACGCCGACCTCCGCCAGGAAATCATCGTCGGCTGGGGCATCAACGACACCCACGCTCAGGCGAACAATCTCCACTACGGCTACGACAACTGGCTCTACGGTTGCGTCGGCTACTCCGGTTTCAAGGGCACCGTCGGCGGTGTCGGAAAACAATTCGCGCAGGGCACCTATCGTTTCAAGGCCGACGGCTCCGCCCTCGAATTCCTCCATCAGTTCACCAACAACTCCTGGGGCCAGAGCGCGAACGAGTTTGGCGACCAGTTCGGCGGCACCGCGAACAACGCCCCGATTTTTTTCGGCGGCATCCCCGCAACCATCGTGCCCAAGGGCACCCGCGGCATGACGGCCAAGCGCATCAACACCGAGGACAAAACCCACACGATCACACCCAACTACCGCCAGGTGGACGTCATGGGCGGCTACACCGCCGCCGCTGGCAGTGCCTTCATTTACTCGCGCAACCTCCCGGCCCGCCTCCAGGGCAAGGCGATGATCTGTGAGCCGACGATGAAAAACATCGCGCTAATGGATGTGCAGCGCAGCGGCGCCGGCTACGTCGCCCACGACGGCTTCAACCTCGTCGCGAGCAGTGATGAATGGATGTCCCCGGTCTTCGCTGAAGTCGGCCCGGACGGTGCCGTGTGGTTCTCCGACTGGCAGAACTACATCATCCAACACAACCCCACCCCGAACCTGGATCGCGGCGGCTACACCGCGACGACCGGGGTCGGCGGCGCCCATGAAAATCCCCTCCGCGACCACGGCCGCGGTCGCATTTACCGCGTCGTCTGGGACCAAGCGAAGCCCCCGGCGATCACCTCACTGCAGGGCGCCACCACCGCGCAACTCGTCACCGCCCTCGGCGACGGCAACCAATTTTGGCGGCTCACCGCGCAGCGCCTCCTCGTCGAGGGCAAGCGCACGGACGCCGCACCCGCGCTGAAGAAGCTCGTCGCCGCCCCCGCCCCGCTCGCCGCGCTGCACGCGCTCTGGACGCTGCACGGCCTCGGCCAGCTCGACGAGGCCACCCACCGCGCCGCGCTCACGCACGCCGACGCCGCCGTGCGCCGCAACGCCACCCGCGCCCTCGGCCGCGATGCCGCGGGAGTCGCGCTCTTCTTCGCTTCGGCCGTCATCAGCGACGCCGACCCGCTCACGCGCCTCGCCGCGTTCGCCAAGCTCGGCGAGTTTCCCACCACCCCGCAGATCAAGAGCGTGGTCTCGCGCCTCGCGCGCAACCCCGCCAACCAGCAGGACGAATGGCTCCGCGAAGCCACCCGCGTCCTCGGCAGGGTCCACGGCGCCGCGCTCTTCCGCGAGGGCCCGAACCTCCTGCCGAATCCGGGTTTTGAGGACATCGGCGCCGATAACCTCCCGGTCGGCTGGAAGCGCCGCGACTATGGCAACCGCGAGGGCACCACGTCCGCCGTATGGTCCATCGCCGGCGCGGAGAGGGAATTTCGTGGCGGCAAACACGCGCTCCGCGTCGTCAGCAGCGGTGACGCCGACACGAGTTTTCACGCGGACGTGGCGATAAAGCCCAACACGCGCTATCGCCTCGCCGGCTGGCTCCGGATTCGCTCCATTCGCGGCAAAGCCAGTTTCAACATCCACAACGCCCGGATCGAAACCGAAATCATCCGCCGCGACACTGACTGGACCGAGATCGAGATCGAGTTCGACAGCGGCGCTCTCACGACCGCCAGCGTCAACGTCCTCCACGTCGCGCGCGGCGAGTCGTTCTTCGACGATGTGCGCCTCGTGGAACTCTCCCTCGTCGACGAGTCGGGCAGCCTCAAGCCCGGCGACCCCACGCGCGGCCAGCAACTCGCAACGAAGCACCCCGCCGCCTGCATCCTCTGCCACACGATCAAGGGCGCGGGCAGCACCGTCGGCCCCGCCCTCGACGGCATCGCCACCCGCGCCACGCCCGCCTACATCCGCGAGAGCCTGCTTGAGCCGAGCAAGGTCATCGCGAAAGGCTACGAGCAGTTCGGCAAAATCTCCCCCATGCCCCCGATGGCCGACATCTTCAGCCCCCAGGAAATTTCCGATCTTGAAGCCTTCCTCCAAACCCTGAAATAAATCTCCGTTCCTAAACCCAAGACCCCAGTTCCTAGATCCTTCTCCCTCATGCAAAAAATCAACATCGCGATTATTGGCCTCGGTTTCGGCGCAGAATTTATTCCGATCTACCAGGCACACCCCAACGCCAATCTCCTCGCCGTCTGCCAACGCGACGCGAAGAAACTGAAATCCATCCAGGAAGCCTTCGCCATTCCGAAGGGCTACACCGATTACGACGAACTCCTTCGTGATCCCGAGATCGACGCGATCCACATCAACACCCCGATCCCCGATCACGCCGAGCAGTCCATCAAAGCGTTGAAGTCCGGCAAGCACGTCGCCTGCACCGTCCCGATGGCCACCTCGATCGCCGACTGCAAACGCATCGTCGATCTCACCAAAAAGACCGGCCTCAAATACATGATGATGGAGACGGTCGTCTACGCCCGCGAATACCTCTACGTCAAAGAACTCTACGACCGCGGTGCCCTCGGCAAAATCCAGTTTCTCCAGGCGAGTCACCAGCAGGACATGGATGGTTGGCCGAACTACTGGCCCGGCCTGCCGCCGATGTGGTATGCCACGCACTGCGTCGGCCCCATGCTCGCCTTGACCGACGCCACCGCCGAATACGTCTCGTGCTTCGGCTCCGGCCGGGTCCGCAAGGAATTGATCAAACACTACGGTTCGCCTTTCGCCGTCGAGACCGCGCACATCAAGTTCAAGGACTCCGACGTCACCGCCCGCATCATTCGGTCTCTCTTCGACACCGCCCGCCAATACCGTGAAAGCATCGACGTCTACGGCTCGAAAAAATCCTTCGAGTGGTCCCTCGTCGAAGGCGAGCCCCACGTCCTCCACACCGCGAAACTCGCCGAACACAAAATTCCGAAGAAAATCACCGTGCCCGACTACGCCAAGCGGCTGCCGGCCGGCATTCGCAAATTCACGACCAAGGGCGTTTACGACCTCGGTAAGAAAACGCACCTCAGTTTCACCCAAGGCGCCGGCCACGGCGGCTCGCACCCGCACCTCGCGCACGAGTTTCTCACCGCGCTCGTCGAGGACCGGGAGTGTTACCCGAACGCCGTGAAGTCCGCCAACTGGACCTGCGTCGGCCTCTGCGCCCATGAATCCGCCCTCGCCGGCGGAAAAATCGTCAAGCTCCCGGCGTTCACGCAGGGATGAAGCGATTATGAAGGTAGGGCGCGTTATCCTTAACGCGCCGCCAGGATATTCCTTTGTCGGCTGAGCGGCGGATGAAGGATCATTCACCCTACCCTAAACTCTTTGCATCGCCGCCGGTTTCCCGTTCACTCCGCGCTTCGATGATCGAAGTCTCCCATCTCACCCGCGTTTTCCGCACTTACAAAAAAATCCCCGGCTTCTGGGGCGGCGTGAAGGGTCTATTCAAGCGCGACTTCGAGGAGACTGCCGCGGCCAAAGACATTTCGTTCACGATTGCCGAGGGCGAGTTCGTCGGCTTCCTCGGCCCCAACGGCGCGGGCAAGACCACCACGCTCAAGATGCTCTCTGGTCTGATCTACCCGACGAGTGGCACCGCGCGCGTCGCCGGCTTCGATCCCACCAAGCGCGAAAACGCCTACCGCCGCCTCTTCGCCCTCGTGCTCGGCCAGAAAAACCAGCTCTGGTGGGATCTCCCCGCCGCGGAGTCTTTCACGCTCCTGCGCGCGATCTACGGGATTCCACACGACGAATTCAAGGCCACGCTCCACGAACTCGTCACGCTCCTCGACGTGGAGAAAAAACTCAACGTCATGGTCCGCGAGCTCTCCCTCGGCGAGCGCATGAAGATGGAACTCATCGCCGCCCTGCTGCACCGCCCGCGCGTCCTCTTCCTCGACGAGCCGACCATCGGCCTCGATGTCGTGTCGCAGCGCAACGTCCGCCAGTTTCTCCGCGAGTATAACCGCAAACACCGCGTCACGATCCTCCTCACGAGCCACTACATGGCCGACATCAAGGAACTCTGCGAACGCGTCATCGTCATCCACAAGGGAGCAAAGATTTACGACGGCGCCCTTGATCGCCTCGAAAACGCCGGCGGTGCGAAAAAGAAAATCATCACCTTTCTGCCTGCCCTGAGCACGGCCGAAAGGCCGGGCGCCGACGCGGCGTTTCCCGAGACGTGGCAGTCGCGCCACGGCGAGACCAAGCGCGCCGACGACGGCAAGTTCACCCTCTGTGTCCCGGGGGAAAACGTCGTCGCCGTCTCCCAGGAAATTCTCAGCACCGGTCCCGTCGCCGATATCACGATTGAGGACGTCCCACTCGAGGACGTGATCGCCGAGTTGTTCACCAGCCAGAAATAGGGCGCGGGTCGGGCCCGCGCCGCGGCGGCCGCCCGACCCGACGCCTTACGACGGCCAGCGCCAGTCCGCTTCGAGCGCGCCCATCAGCCCGCGCAACGTTGCGCTGCTCTCCTCCACCGCGGCCCGCAACGCACTCGCCGCGAGCGCCGCGTGGACCGTCACGGACGCCAACTCTGCCGGCGCCGCGATCCGCTCGATGCGCCGGGCCTCCGGAAAACTCCGCTCGCCGCGGCGCAAGCGCCACTCGTGCAGCAACCGGAAATTCACCTCGGCCAGTTCGCGCTGAATCATCCGCTGCGCCGCCAGCAACTCGCCGCGCTCGATTTTCCGCACCGTCCACACCGCATCAATGACAAAGCCATCCGCCAACGCCTGCAGTTCCGCTCCGTTGAGCCGGGCGTCCGGCACCTCGGCCACGACCCGCCGATAGAACGGCTCCCACGCCTCCGCCCCCTTGAGAAACTTCCAACCGGGACGAATGACGACGGCGAGTTCCTGCAGCCGCCGCCGCACCGCCCCCTCCCGGCGGTGGAGCCCCAAGGCCATCGCGAGCCGCGCGAGTCGCAGCTTCGCCGCCGGCTGAATCACCAAGTCCGCCTCGGCTCCGGCAAACAGCACCGCGATTTTCGGCACCGCCCCGAGCCGCGCGATCCGCACCGCATAGGTCCGCAAGGGCACGCCCAGCCCCCGCGCCCACGCCGCGTCGGCGAACTGCGGTGATCCCCCGAAATCCGGGCCACTTGTAATGTTAGTCTGCGGCCCTAGAAGGAGCCCAGACCATGAAAGGAAAAAGACACGCGACAGAACAAAAGATCCGCATTTTGCGGGAAGCCGATGGCGGCAAGAGCATCGTGGAAGT
>SIBG01000086.1 GCA_009695305.1 Opitutus sp.
GTAAATCCCGACTCGATGCTCGCGGCCCGCGAATGGTTCGTGAGATGGCTGAAGCCGTGAACCGCGGCAACCCGCCGCCCTTCGCGAACGTCGAAACGCACATCTATACCCGCGGCCGCCATCCCGGCGATACGCTCAACACCGGCGACCCACCCTCGACCGGTGGCCTCACCAACCACGGCTTCATCGCCTACGGCACCTAGCCAGACCGTTTCATCGACTGGTCCCGCGACCTCGGCTTCCTGGGCAAACTCGGCGTCGAAACGCAAGCCGCCAAGGATGTCATCATCCACGTGAACCGCCCCCACGCGGCCCCGGCGGTGGCACTGGGAACGGACCACGCGGAACGCCGGCCCCTGCGGCCCCACGACGCCAGCGACGAAGCAGTAACCGCCTGCAGCCCTCACGCCCGCTCCATCGTGACACTTGCGATCCGCCAGCCAAAACGGGAAAGGCCCCAACCAGTCGCGCGGCTTCCGGAAACGGTCGAGCACTTCGTGGGAGCAAGCAGCCATTTCGACGACCTGCCGCTGTGCTCCGCAAACAACCATGCCCGCGCCTGTTTTTCCTTTTGGAGACGCGACGCCCCCGTCGCGTGCCACGATTCACTCCGAGGTGGGCGGGCGCGTCCCTGCGCCCGCATTTCCCCAAGCTCCGCCGGTTACCGTGCCACCCCGTCCCGCCTCCGCGCCCACTGCGCGCTACCAACCCAACGCTGCAACCGATCAAACACCTCGGTGAATGTCGCTACCTTCATCTCTTCAGCCTCCTGCCAATCGCCCCGAATCTGCTACCGCTGCTCACTCCAGACTCGGTTCGAAGGGGTCGAAGGGGGCAAACTTTGCACTCTAACGTGAAGCACCGTCCGCAGAGTAAGGTCCCTCTCCCAGCGCCTCATAATAGCCGCTCGCGGCTAGCGTGGCCTGTGCCGCTGGATCATTGCGACTCAGCGAGTGCAAAGTGCAAAGTTTGACCCCTGCTATGGGGCGCTGGCGGCTGGGAGGAGTTGCGGGAGCTCTGGCGCACCGCCGTCCTCCACCGGCTGCGCACCGCCGGCGCCCTCGCCGACTGGCAAATCGCCAAGCTGCAAAACTGGCGCCACAGCGGCTTCAGTCTCGATGCTGGCGAAGCCCCCATCGCCGCCGACGATGCGCCACGCCAGCAACTTTGAACGAGAAGCGCGGGCGGCAAAACTGGACTTCCATCCGAAAACTTCAGATTCATCGCCAACCCAACCTGAACCGCCCCCATGCGAGAATTCATCAAACACCTCCCGATCGTTGACGTGCATGAGCATCATCTGCCGGAGATCATCCTCCAGCGCGACGTCAACCTGCTGCAACTGTTCCAGCAGAGCTACGCCGGCTGGGCGCAGGCTCGGCCGTATTGCCTGCCGTCCGAGTCGCGCGATTCCGATCCAATGCTCGCTGGGGCCGGCCCCACGACGTGGGAATCACTCGTGCCGTTTTTGGATCATAGCGGCTCGAACTCCTTCGTCAGAAATCTCGTGCGGGCCATCGTCGAGCTGCATGGCGATGGCCCCGCGGAGATCACGCGCGACAACTGGCAGGCGCTCGATGCGGCGGTGCGCGCGGCCCATCGCCGGCCCGACTGGCAGCGCGAGGTCCTGCACCGCGCGCGCGTCACCACCGTCATCACCGACGCCTACAACGACCCGCTGCTCGATCCCCGGCCCGCGCTCGGGGCGAACTACCGTTCGGTCATGCGCATCAACTCGCTCGCGCTCGGCTGGCATCCCGCTTCGCGCGATCACAACGGCAACTGCGCGCACGAACTGCTGAAACGCGTCGGCCTGAAGGCGGATTCGTTCGATGAATATCTGGTCGCCCTCGATCAACTCGTGGCCGGCCTGGCCGCGCGGGGCCAGGTCGCGCTGAAAAACTCACTCGCCTACGACCGCGACATCAATTTCGACGAACCGGACGAACGACTCGCCCGCGCCGCCTGGGGCCAGGCCGCGCCACCGCCGGTCGAACGGAAGGCGTTTGGTGATTTCATCGTGGATCATTTGTGCCGGATCGCCGCCACGCGGAATGTTCCGGTGCAGATGCATCTCGGCACGGGGATCATTCGCAGTTCGCACCCCCTCGGCGTCGCCGGGCTGATTGAACGGCATCCGCGCACCCGCTTCCTGCTGATGCACCTCGCCTACCCCTGGAGCCGCGACCTGCTCGGCATGGCCTTCGTCTATCGCAATATCTGGTTGGATTTGACCTGGTCGTTCCTGCTGAGTCCGTCGCACTTCAAGCTGGCGCTGCACGAGGCGATTGAGGTGCTGCCCAACGAAACCCGCATGATGCTGGGTGGCGACAACTGGCACGTCGAGGAAACCTACGGCGCGATGCAGACGGCGCGGCAATTGATTGCCGAGGTGCTCGAGGAAAAACTGGCCGGAGGATATTTCAACCGCACCACCGCCGAACGGCTCGCGCGACGGATCCTCCACGAAAACGCCCGCGATTTCTTTCGGCTCGACTGACGAGACTGGCCGGTGGGCGAGGTCGCGCGGTTCGAACCAATCGCGGATCGGCGGTTTCTCACCGCCGCCGCACGATGGGCGCTGGGAAAGCGCCCTTCCTTCGTCACCGTGCGTTTCCAGTCTCGACGTGTCCTCGCGCGGGGCCAACTCTCCGGACTGGTCCCATGCCCCGTCAGCCCTGGCATAACGCTCAACGCTCAACGTATAACGCTCAACGTTCAACGAAGCAGCCGCGTGCCGTGAATAGGAGGATCGTCACTTGAGCGTTGAGCGTTCAGCGTTGAATGTTGAGCGTTCCGCGTCCCGCGGCGCGATCTTCCTCAGCTACCCGCCTTCGCCGAGCCTTCCGCCTGCGCTGGGCTGCGGCGCGACAAGTCGGCGCGGCAAGCGCTAAACCATGCCCGACGGTTCCAAAGCGGTTTTCTTGTCGTATGCGTCGCAGGACGCGGACGCCGCGCGTCGTATCTGCGAGGCGTTGCGCGCGGCCGGTATCGAGGTGTGGTTCGACCAGAGCGAACTCGTCGGCGGCGACGCGTGGGACGGGAAAATCCGCCAGCAAACCCCTTCCACTGAAAATCCGATTTCCTATCAGTCGCCGCCGCGAGTCGAAACGCCGTCGGTGGGTATTGATGGGGTGCTCATGGAAAGGGGTTGATTGGACAATTGACCAGCCAGGGAAATTGCGAATTGCAGCCGGACCACTTCGGATCGCCCGCTCCCGTCACTTCTTCAACGCCGTCGCCACAAACTCAAACAGCGCCACGGTCGCGGGATCGTCCGGCACGCCGAGGTTAGCATTGATCCGACCGTGGTCGGTGTCCTTCGCCCCAAAGACCCGCACCGGCACCCCCGCGTCCTTCAACACTGCGCCGAACCGCTGCGCCTGCGCCGTATTGTCCGGGTGGCCCGCCACGTGGAGAATCAGAAACGGCGGCAGCCCCTTGCCCTTCGCCACGTGCGTCACGGCGGAGAAATCGCGATGCAGCGCCGGGTCGTGGCCAAATTTCACCCGGTGCCCGGTCTTCGGCAGCGGCAGACCGTGCGCCCGCGCGCGCGTCTCCGCCACCTCGATGATCGCGGGAATATCGAATGTGTCCGCATCCACCGGCACGCAGCCTTTGATCGGCGCGAGCGACAATCCGCGTTCCTTCAGGTAACGGTCGTCCGTGCAGAGCAGCGCCGCGAGTTGTGCGCCCGACGAGTGCCCCATCACCAGCACGCGCCGCGGATCGCCACCGTGCTGCGCGATGTTGACCTGCACCCACGCGAAGGCCTGCGCCACGTCGCGAATGATCGCCCCCATCTCCACCGTCGGCCAGAGCCGGTGGTTGAGCGCCACGAAGACAAATCCCTTCTCGACGAAAACCTTCGGCTTGAGCTGCACGCTCGACTTGTCGCCGCCCTGCCAGCCACCACCGTGCACCCAAAACACCACCGGCAGGTCCTTCGCTCCCGCCGGCGCATACACATCGAGAACGTGCCGCTCGTGCGTCGAATCGGCGTAGCGCAGATCGCGCGCGACGGGCTGGGCGGTGGCGACGGAAAAAATCACGATCGAGCCGAGGAGGACAAGCGGGAGGGTGCGCAAGTTCATGGGGAGGCACCCACCGTATGCCACGCGCGGCCCGGAGCGATCTTCTTTTCACACCGCAGGACTGTCCGGCGCGACGGATTTTTGCACGGGAGAGACCCAGCCCGAAAAGGTGACCTATCGCCGGCTCGCACCACCAGCCGAACGGACCAGCCGAACGGGGTCAGGCTGAGATTTCTGTGGAGCCGGAAAAGGAAAACGCGGAACCCCGCGCTGCAGCGCCCACGACGCCAGCCGCGCCAAAGTCGAAAACGCCGGCGCCCCCCTCGCCGCTCAATCGCAACGCCTGCGGCCTGCTCACCTCTTCACCAACCCGCGCCCTTGGTCAGCGTCTTCACGCGCACCAGAAAATAATTCGCCGTGATGTAGAGCGTGCTGCCGTCGTCGCCCCAGCAGCAATTGCCCGTCGGCTCGTTCGTGTTGATCACGCCGAGTAGTTTTCCTGCCGGCGAAATCACCATTACGCCGCCCGGACCGGTCGCCCACACGTTGCCCTCGCGGTCAACTTTCAGGCCGTCGCAAAGTCCCTTGCCGCCCTTGTCCTTGCGCGCCTGCGCGTCAAAAAACAGCCGCTCGTTGGCCAGCGTGCCGTCGGCCTGAACGTCGAACGCGACCACCCGGGTCGCCTTCGAATCGCTCACGGCGACATAGAGCGTCTTCTCGTCGGGCGAAAATCCGATGCCATTCGGAAACGTGAGATTCTTCGTCAGCAGCGTAACCTTGCCGTCGGTCGCCAGCCGAAAGACGCCCGCATACGGCAGCTCTCGCAGCGGCGAATCGACGACCTTTTCCAAGCCATAAGGCGGATCGGTGAAATAGATGTCGCCGTTTTTTCGCACCGCCAGGTCGTTGGGGCTGTTGAAGCGCTTGCCGTCGAAACGCCTGGCCAGCGTGGTGAACACGCCCTGGTCGAAGCGTGCGATCTGCCGCTCGCCGTGCTGCGCGAGCAGCAACCGGCCCTGGGCGTCGCGCGTCAGACCGTTGCTGCCCGGCTCGCGAAATCCCGGCGTTGCCTGCCACAGCCCGCTCGGCCGCAGAAAAATATCCGCTCCGGTCACCTTGCCAACGCTCGCACCGGGCTTCCAACGATAAGCGGTGTTCGCCAGCACATCCGAAAACACCACACCGCCGTCATACCACGTCGGCCCCTCGGACCAACGAAAACCCTCCGCCAGCTTTTCGATCGTCGCACCCGGCGCCAGGAGATTGTCGAACGCCGGATCAAGCCGCTCGATCACGCCAACAAATGGATGCGGCGGATCATCGGCGGCGAAAAGGCAGGACGATGTCAGGGCGAGCAACAGGGCAAGTTTGATTTTCATAGGGGCGGGTCCGGTCTATTTTTTTGTGCGACGTCTTCAATCACCAAGTCACTCCCCGACCTCAGCGACCGTCCTGTCCGCGTGTCCCCGCTTGCACCGCCCCCTCGGCCTTCTACTCTCCCGCGCTCGAATGAACTACACGCCCGCCAAGCCGCCGCTCACCGGCGAAACCCTCGACTCGCTCTCCGCGCGTCTGCGCGAAGCGGGCGAGCCGGTTTTCCGCGCGAAACAAATCCTCGATTGGCTCTATAAAAAACGCATCCGCACCTGGGATGAGATGACCAATCTCTCCAAGCCGCTCCGCACCTGGCTCGCCGAGACCTTCGAGCTCATGCCGGTCGCCCTTGTCTTCAATAAGCAGTCCGAAGACGTCACCGACAAACTCCTCCTCGAGCTCGGCGACAAATCCCTCATCGAGACCGTCATCATTCGCGTGCCCCAGGAGGGCGTCGGTCCCGAACACTCGCGCAAGACCATCTGTATCTCCACCCAGGTCGGCTGCGCCATGGGCTGTGTCTTCTGCGCCAGCGGACTCGCCGGACTCAAGCGCGACCTCAACGCCGGTGAGATCGTCGCGCAGCTGCTCCAAGTCTGCTACCGCGAAGACGCCCGCACGCCCCGCTCCCGCATGGAGCTCGCCTCCTTCGACAACATCGTGGTCATGGGCATGGGTGAGCCCCTCGCCAACTACGACGCTACTCTCCTCGCTCTCACCATCGTCAACGCCGAGTGGGGCCTCGGCGTCGGCGCCCGCCGCATCACGCTCTCCACGAGTGGCCTCGTCCCGAAAATCCTCAAGCTCGCCGACGAACCCCTCGGCTTCCGTCTCGCCATCTCTCTCCACGGCGCCACCGACGAAGTCCGCGAAAAGATCATGCCGGTCAACAAGGCCTATCCGCTCGCAAAACTCATCCCCGCCATCGAACAGTTCACGGCGAAACACGGCCGCATGGTCACCCTCGAGTTCATTCTGATCGAGGACGTCAACGACTCCATCGACCAAGCCGGCGAACTTCGCGACATCGCCCACGACCTCCACGCTCACGTCAATCTTATCCCCTACAACAGCGTCGCCGGCCTGCCGTGGAAACGCCCCTCGAATAACCGTCAGGAACGCTTCGCCGATGTCCTGCGCGCCGCCCGGGTGCCCGTCACGCTTCGCCGCGAGAAAGGCCACGACATCGACGCCGCCTGCGGCCAGCTCCGCCTCAAGACCGAGAAAGAACGCGAGCTCGTCGCCTCATAGGACGTCTGTCTTGCAGACGCCGCATGCCACCTGTCCCGTCTTCCCCTCCCTCCGCGCCTGCCCGCCCCGCGGCCGCGCCCACGACGGTCCTCCCCATCATCGTCGCCGTGAGCAGTGCCCATCTGCTCAACGATACCATCCAATCGCTGCTGCCCGCACTCTATCCCGTCCTCAAGGATGAGCTGCACCTCACCTTCGCGCAGGTCGGGCTCATCACGCTCGCGTTCCAGCTGACGGCCTCGATCTTGCAACCTTTCGTTGGGCTTTACACCGACCGCCGTCCGCAGCCTTTTTCGCTCGCCGCCGGCATGGTCTTCACGCTCTGCGGCGTCGTCCTGCTCGCCTTCGCCCACACGTTCACGCTCGTGCTCCTCGCCGCCGCCCTCATCGGCTTTGGTTCGTCGATTTTTCATCCCGAAGCCTCGCGGGTCGCTCGCCTCGCTTCCGGCGGTCGCCACGGTTTCGCCCAGTCGCTCTTCCAAGTCGGCGGTAACGCCGGCAGCGCCCTCGGCCCGCTCCTCGCCGCGCTCGTCATCGCCCAACGCTCCCAGTCGCACGTCGCGTGGTTTGCCCTTTTGCCGCTGATCGGCTTCCTGCTGCTGCTGCGGGTTGGTGCGTGGTATCGCGACCGGCTCGCCGCCCTCCACCGCCAGTCCGCCGGGCACCGCCCGACGCCCTCCTCGCCCCTCTCCCCGCGTCGTGTCGTCGCCGCCATCGCGATCCTCGTCGTCCTGATCTTCTCGAAATACTTCTACCTGGCCTGCCTCGGCAGCTACTACACCTTTTACCTCATCAGCACTTTTCACGTCTCGGTCCCACACGCCCAGCTGCTCCTCTTTCTGTTCCTGGCTGCCGTCGCGGCGGGCACGATTATTGGCGGCCCCGTCGGGGATCGCATCGGCCGCAAGGCCGTGATCTGGGTCTCGATCCTCGGCACCGCTCCGTTCGCGCTCCTCCTGCCGCATGTGAATCTCTTTTGGTGCGCCGGGCTCACGGTGATCATCGGCGTCATTTTGGCCTCCGCGTTTTCCGCGATTCTCGTCTACGCTCAGGAACTCGTCCCCAACCGCGTCGGCCTCGTCTCCGGTCTCTTCTTCGGTTTTGCCTTCGGGATGGGCGGCATTGGCTCGGCCGTGCTCGGCCGGCTCGCCGACCAGACCAGCATCACTTTCGTGTTCCAAATCTGCGCCTTCCTGCCCCTGCTCGGCCTCCTCACGGCCTGGCTGCCGGACGTCGGCCGCCGCTCCGCCGCCTAACCCGCCGAGCGTTTGTGCTCGCCACCGCGGGCCCGCCACCCCGTCTTCTACCTCTCCATCTTGCAAATTTTCGCTTGAAGCCTCCGCGTCGGTTCATTTTTCCCCTTTTTCCTCTCCCGGAACATCTCCCTCTCCTCCCTGTCACAGCCCCTCCTCCCTTCCGCCCAACCCATGATTGAAGTCACCGGCCTGGTCAAAACCTACGGCAACAAGCGCGCCGTCGACGGCGTTAGTTTCTCCGTCAAACGCGGCGAAATTCTCGGCTTCCTCGGCCCCAACGGCGCCGGCAAGTCCACGACGATGAAGATGATCACCGGCTTCGTCCGGCCGGATGCCGGCACCGCCACGGTGGATGGCGTTAACATCGCCACCGATCCGGTCGCCGTGAAACGCAAACTCGGCTATCTCCCGGAGAGCGCGCCCGCCTACGGCGAGATGTCCGTCGAGGAATTCCTCGGCTTCATCGCCGAGGTCCGCGGCTTTCGCGCCGCCGACGCCAAGCGCACCCAAGTCGACCGCGCGATCCGTCTCACGCAGCTGGCCTCCGTGCGCCGGCAGACCATCGAGACGCTGTCGAAGGGCTACAAGCAGCGCGTCGGTTTCGCGCAGGCCCTCCTCCACGATCCGCCCGTGCTCGTGCTGGATGAGCCCACCGATGGCCTCGACCCCAATCAGAAAATCGAGGTGCGCAACCTGATCAAGAGCATGGCTGTCGAAAAGGCGGTCATCCTCTCGACGCATATCCTCGAAGAGGTCGACGCGATCTGCACGCGCGTCATCATTATCTCGCAGGGCAAGATCGTCGCCGACGAGACGCCCGCCGCGCTCCGCGCCCGCTCGCCGGGCGCCCGCCTCGACGAAATCTTCCGCAGCCTCACGCGTTCGGATACGTGAGCCGCGCCCTTCCGCCCAACCATTTCGCCGCCGTCATGAAACAAGTTTCCCCCATCTTCAAACGCGAGTTCCTCGGCTACTTTCGCTCGCCCGTGGCCTACGTTTTCCTCGTCGCCTTCCTCGTCATGTCGGTGTCGCTCGCGTTCTCGCGCTACGGCGGCTTCTTCAAGGGCGGCGTCGCCGGCATGGAAAGCTACTTCGGCTTTTTCCCGTGGCTCCTCCTCTTCATCGTGCCCGCCGTCGGCATGCGGCTCTGGTCCGAGGAGAAACGTTCCGGCACCGTCGAATTGCTCTTCACGCTCCCAATCACGACGCTGGAGGCCGTCCTCGGGAAATTTCTCGCCGGCTGGGCGTTCCTGACTCTCGCCATCCTGCTGAGCTTCCCGATGGCGCTCACCGTGGCCTGGCTTGGCCGTCCTGACTGGGGCATCGTCGTCAGCACTTATCTCGGCGCCATCCTCATGGCCGGGGGTTACCTCGGCGTGTGCGCGCTCACCTCGGCCCTGACGAAAAATCAGGTCATCAGTTTCGTTCTCAGCCTCGGCGCGTGCGCCATCCTGCTCTTCCTCGGCTTCAGCAGTTTCACCGCCACCCTCGAAGGCTTCCTCCCCATCGCCGCGGCCGACGCCCTCGCGAATTTCAGCTTCATCACCCACTTCGATGCGTTCACCAAGGGCGTGATCGATCCGAAGGATGTCGTGTTCTTCCTCTCCCTGATGGGCTTCACGCTCTTCCTTAACGTCGTCGCCCTCGAGCGCTAATCTTTTCCCCGACCCGCCATGAAACCCGGCAGCAAAGCCCTCGCCATCGCCCTCCTTTTTCTCGGCCTCGTGCTGGTCAACTACCTCGCGTCGTCGCTCCCCGCGCGCCTCGATCTGACCGCCGAGTCCATCTACTCCCTCTCGCCCGGCACCTCCGCCATGCTCGGCAAGATCGAGGAGCCCGTCATCCTCAATCTCTACGCCTCGCAGGACACCGGCGGCCTCCCCATCGCCTACAAAAATTACGCCGTCCGCGTGCAGGAGATGCTCCGCCAATACGCCCGCGCCTCCCGCGGCAAGCTCACGCTCAACGTCATCAACCCCCGCCCCGACACCCCCGAAGAAGAGAAAGCCGCGGCGGCCGGTCTCACCCCGCAAGCCGTCATCCAAGGCGGCGAGCAATTCTACTTCGGCCTCGTCGCCATCCAGGCCGACCAGCAGAAAAACATCCCGGCCTTCACGCCGCAGCGCGAGCAGTTCCTCGAATACGATCTCTCGAAACTCATCTACAGCGTTCAGCAGGTCGACAAGCGGAAGCTCGGTCTCCTCACCAGTCTCCCCCTGCAGGGCAGCAGCCAGCAGGACATGCAAATGATGATGATGATGCGCCAGCAGCCGCAGCCCGGCCAGTTCGTCGCCAGTGAGTGGGAGCAGTCGTTTCAGCTGATCAAGGTCGAAGCCTCCGCCACCGAGCTGCCCGCCAATCTCGACGCCCTGGCGATCATCCATCCGCAGGGCCTCACCAATAAACTCCAGTTCGCGATCGACCAGTTTCTCCTCGCCGGCAAACCCGTCTTCCTCTGCGTCGATCCTTCCTCCCAACATTTCAAACGCCAGAGCAACCCGCAGCAGCAGATGATGGGGCAGCCGCCGCAGAACGTCTCCAGCGATCTCCCCGTCCTCCTCAGCGCCTACGGCCTCAGCTACGACCCGCAGAAGGTCGTCGGCGACTTGGAAAACGCCACGCAGGTCCAGACTCAGGGCGGCGTGGCCCGTTATCCGATTTGGCTCAGCCTGCGCCGCGAAAATTTCGACACGAAGGCGCAGGCCACCGCCCAGCTGAAATCGACGATGTTCATCGAGTCCGGCAGCTTCGCCGCGAAACCCGGCAGCACCCTTACCTTCACGCCGCTCGTCGAGACCTCCGCGCAAAGCGGTGAAATCCCCTCGATGATGCTCCAGTTCGCCCAGCCGGATGACGTCGCCAAGCAAATCACCCCTTCCGGCAAAAAGACCATCGCCGCCCTCGTCACCGGCAAGTTTAAGTCCGCGTTCCCCGAGGGCGCGCCCAAGGACGAGTCCAAGCCCGAAAACCCCGCCGACCCCAAGACCCCGGAGCCCAAATCCCAGACCCCGGCCCTGGCCGAGTCGAAGACGACGTCCACCCTCCTCGTGATCGCCGACACCGACTGGCTCTTCGACGACTACAGCGTCCGCAAGTTCAACTTCTTTGGCCAGACGACCGCCGAGCCCTTCAACGACAACCTCGCGCTCGCCGCCAACTCCGTCGAATTTCTGGGCGGCTCCAAAGACCTCATCTCGATTCGTGGCAAGGGCAGCTCGCTCCGGCCCTTCACCGTCGTCCGCCGGATGGAGGCCGACGCGCAGAAAAAATTTCAGGAGAAACTCACGGCGCTCGACGCCCGCCTGCAGCAAGTGCAGACGAAGCTCACCGAGTTGCAGGGCAAAAAAAGCGAAGGCAACCGCCTCATCGCCACGCCCGAGATGGCCAAGGCCATCGAGGAATTCCAAAAACAGTCCGCCACCATGCGCGGCGAGCGGCGCGAAATCCGCCGGGCCCTCCGCGAAGACATCGACCGCCTCGAAAATCGCCTGCTCGCCGTCAACCTCCTCGCTTCCCCACTCCTGATCTGCGCCTTCGGCGTGTGGTTCCACCGCCGCCGTCGCAACTAATCCCGCGTCTTTTTTTCCTTTTGCGATGAAACTCCGCACTCTCCTCATCGTCGTCGCCGTCCTCGCTGCGCTCTCCGCGGCCGTCTTCGTCGCCCGCCGCCCTACGCCGCCGCCCTCGGCCGACGCCCGCCTCGGCCAGCCACTCGCCGAACGCGCGGCGGTCGAAAAAGCCGCGAAGCTCCGCCTCACCGATCAGGGCAAGACGGTCCTGCTCACCCGTCAGCCCGACGGCACCTGGCGGGTGGCCAGCTACCACGACCTGCCGGCCGACTTCTCGAAGCTCACAACTTTTGTCAGCAGCCTGACCGACGCCAAACTCGACCGCCTCGTCTCCACCAACGCCGAGCGCATCGCCCGCCTCGAGTTCAAGGACACCCAGATCGCGCTCCTCGACGCCACGGACAAGGAAATCTGGTCGGTCACGCTCGGAAAAAATGCCGAGGCCGGCGGCGGCCGCTTCCTCCGCTACGGCGCCGAGCAAAAAGCCTACCTCGCCAACCTCAACGCCTATCTCGACACCGAGTCCAAAAACTGGGCCAGCGCCGAACTGCTCACACTCAAGGCTGAGGACATTGCGAAAATCGAGATCCCGTTTACCGACGGCGGAACCGTCACGGCGACCCGCGCGAAAAAAGACGACGCCTGGGCGGTCGACCAGCTCCCCACCGGCCAAAAACTGAAAGCAGACAAGATTTCCTCCCTGCTCAGTTCACTCTCCAGCATCCGTTTTTCCGACACGAACGACCTCACCGACGCCAACGCCGTCGCGGCCAAGGCCAGCGAGCGCCTGTTCAAACTGGAGACCTTCGACAAAAAAATCATCAAGATCGGCCTGGGCCGGAAACCCGAAGAAAAGAAACTCAAGCCGCCGACGGCCGGCGCTGACGGCAAGACCGGTCTCGCCGCCCTCGGCACCTCGGCCGACCTCCTGAAGAAGGAGGCCGACGGCAAGCCCGCCGAGTCCGCTAAACCCCTCGCCCCCGAATTCGAAACAATTCCCGCCGGTCCCGTCTTCGTGACCATCTCGCACGGTGACGGCACCGCCGCACCGATCAACGCGCTCATGCAAAAGCGCGCATTCCAAATCGCCGAATACACCTTTACCGGCCTCCCGCAAAAGTCCGACGAACTCTTCGAGCCCGCCCCCGTTGCAGCCCCGGCCACGCCCGCAGAGAAAAAACCGGACGAGCCGAAGCAACCGTGAAGGTAAGGCGCGTTATCCCTCACGCGCCGTTCAGAACCTGCTCCCACGCTGGGGCGGCTGATTAGGAGGAGTCAGCGCTACCTTTCCCCTCCGCTCATGCCGCATTCGCCGCTTTACGCTCCGCGGGCTTTTCCCTTCCGTCTCGGACTCCCATGACTGCCGACCGGCCCATTTCCGAACTCTTCGCGCAAAACCGCCCGCTGCGTTCGCTCGAGTTTTTTCCGCCCAAGGACGACGCCGGCGTCGAGGCCCTCCGCGCCACCGCGACCGCGCTCCGGCGCATGAATCCCGATTTCGTCTCCGTCACCTACGGCGCCGGCGGCACCACGCGCGACCGCACCGCGCAGGTCTGCGATTTCCTGAAACGCGATTTCGGCTTTACCGTGATGCCCCATCTCACGTGCGTCGGTCACACGCGGACCGAACTCGCCGAGGTTGCCGACCGCGTCCATGCCGGCGGTTTCCGAAACATCATGACCCTCCGCGGCGATCCGCCCAAGGGCGAGACGACCTTTACGCCTTACAAGGACGGCCTCCGCTACGCGAGCGACCTCGTCGCGTTGCTCAAGTCACGCCACCCCGATTGCTGTCTCGGCGTCGGCGGTTATCCGGAAAAGCACCCCGAGGCGCCCTCACTCGAAGCCGATCTCACCAATCTGAAACGTAAAGTCGACGCCGGCGCCGCGTTCATCACCACGCAGCTCTTCTTCGACAACGCCGTCTACTACCGCTTCGTCGAAAAATGCCGTGCCGCTGGCATCACCGTCCCGATCGTGCCCGGCATCATGCCCGTGCTCTCGTTGAAACAAATCCAGCGCTTCACGACGATGTGCGGCACAACGCTCCCGGCGCAGCTCATCACGCGCCTCGAAGTTGCCGCCGAAAATCCCGAGGTCGTCGAAATCATCGGCGTCGATTGGGCGCTCAATCAGATCCGCGGCCTCCTCGCCAACGGCGCCCCCGGCTACCACCTCTACATCCTCAATCGCGCCAAGGGCGCGCTGGCACTCGCAGCTGGGCTGGCGGCTTAGGAGTGTAGATGCCCGGCCCGCCGAATCCGTAGGGCTCAGCGGTCTTCCCCCTCACCCTCCCGCCATCACCGGCCGAAATCCTGCCTCCGCCAAAATCGCCGCGATTTTTTCGCGCTGATCACCTTGGATTTCGATCGCGCCGTCCTTCACTGTCCCACCGCAGCCGCAGGCCCCGCGCATTTTTTTCGCAAGCTGCTCCTTTTCCGGCAGCCCAATCCCGACGAAACCGTCGATCACCGTCACGGTTTTCCCGCCGCGGTTTCCGGTCTCGCGCCGGATATCCACCCGCCCGCGATTCTTGGTAGGGCCGGTCTCCGACCGGCCCTTTTGCGCTTGCGCAGCCTGCCCGATCACCGCTTTCGGCGCCACCGGCAGACCCGCGCCGCTCAGCGCCGCGAAGGGATTCTGCCCCAGCGCCCCGCCTCCATCTGTCGAGATTTTTGCATCGCGCGCCATAATCAGCCTTTCAGCTTTTCAGTCCTTCAGCCCTTTCTCCCGTCCTGCCCGCCCGCCGCACGCGCCAACGGGAATGTCGGTTGCTCCACCCAGAAACATCACCGCTTTCGCGTAGCTGCGGTTTTCCAGAAAATGCACGAGCTGCGGGTGCAGCGTGTCCCGCCCGCGCGCCAGCGCCTCGTCCAGCCGCGTCATCTCGGCCACGACGACCTGTCCATCCGCCGCCTTGATGCCGGCGAGGAGCGAGCAGAGGGCTGTTTTGATTTGGGTTTCCACGGTGATCGCACGTAAATGCTAATGCCGCTGTTACCCACGTTAAGCGCCATTGCAATCCCTCTCGCCATCCGCGTCGCGCTTGAGTCGGCGCCGCCGGCCTGTTTGGTTGACCGCTCATTTTCTTCCGCCGCGCCCGCTCGCGGCCCTTCCCATGCCTTCCGCTAAATCCACGTCCTCCCTTCCGACCGTCGCCAACCGCGCCGTGATCGAGGCCACTTACGAATCGTGGCTGCAAAACCCCGACTCGGTCGACCCCACGTGGCGCGCCTTCTTCCAAGGCTTCATGCTCGGCAGCACCGGCGGCTCGCCGGCCGCCGCGCTCGCCACCGCCGCCGCCAGCGACGCCACCTCGCCTGCCGTCGCCCCGATCATCGACAGCCTCCAGCAGTCGCGCGTCCACCACCTCATCAGCTCTTACCGCGCCATCGGCCACCTGGAGGCCCACCTCGATCCGCTCAGCGATCCACCTGAGTCGCACCCGAAGCTCGCCCTCGCGGCCTTCGCCCTGAGCGACGCCGACCTCGACACCTCGTTCGACATTGGCACCTACCTCGGGGGTGGCCAGCTGAAGCTCAGCGACATCCTCATCGCTCTGCGCACCACCTATTGCGATCACATCGGCGTCGAGTATACGCACATTCAGGACGTCGACGTCCGTCGTTGGCTGCAGGAGAAAATGGAGGTCACGCGCAACCAGCCCGATTTCTCCAAGGCCGAGAAAGTCCGGATCCTTCGTCGCGTCTACAAGGCCGAGCTCTTCGAGCGTTTTCTTCACACCAAATACGTCGGCCAGAAACGCTTCTCCCTCGAAGGCGGCGAGACGATGATCGCCGCGGTCGACTCGATCATCGAGCACTGCCCAAAAGTCGGCGTCGAGGAGGTCGGCCTCGGTATGGCCCACCGCGGCCGCCTCAACATCCTCACGAGCGTCATGCGGAAAAACTTTGACGTCCTCTTCGAGCAATTTTCCGAAAACTATCTCCCCGATACCGTGGGCGGCGACGGCGATGTTAAATACCATCTCGGTTACGAGGCCATCCTCGACACCGCTTCCGGCCAGCAGGTCGAGGTCCGCCTTGCCGCGAATCCCTCGCATCTCGAAATCGTCAACCCGGTCGTCGAAGGCAAGGTCCGCGCCCGCCAACGCATCCGCGGCGCCATGGAGGACCGCAACCGCGTCCTCCCTCTCCTCATTCACGGCGACGCCGCGTTTGCCGGCCAGGGCATCGTCGCCGAGACGCTCAACATGTCCCAGCTCCCGGGCTACACCACCGGCGGCACGCTCCACCTCATCGTCAACAACCAGATCGGCTTCACCACCGACCCCGCGGACTCGCGTTCCACCCTCTACTGCACCGACGTCGCCAAGATGATCGAGGCGCCGATTTTCCATGTGAATGGCGACGACCCCGAGGCCGTGTGCCACGTCGCGCGGATCGCCCTCGAGTTCCGCGCCAAGTGGGCGCGCGATGTCGTCATCGACATGTTCTGCTACCGGAAACACGGCCACAACGAGACCGACGAACCGGCCTTCACGCAGCCGCTGCTCTACAAAAAGATCGCCGGGCATCCGCAGGTTTCGGCGGTGCTCAGCCAGAAGCTCGTCGCCGAGGGCACCATCACCGAGGCAAAGTCCGACGCCATCAAGGCCGAGTATTCCGACGCGCTCGAAAAAAATCTCGAGAAGGCCAAGGCCACCGAGACGGCCAAGTCCGCCAAGCGCGCCGCCGCCGCCGAGGCGCGAAAATTCGCGGGCTCGAACGCGATCTTCCAGCCCGATTTTCATTTCAAGCCCGTCCCGACCGGTGTCGGCACCGAACTGATCGACCGCGTCGTGCGCGGCCTCACCACCGTCCCCGCCAGCTTCAAGCCGAACCCCAAGATCAAGCGCTTCCTCGACGCCCGCGCGACCGCGCACCGCGACGGCCACGCGATCGACTGGGGCTTTGCCGAGGCGCTCGCGTTCGGCACGCTCGTCCTCGAGGACGCTCCGATCCGGCTCAGCGGTCAGGATTGTGAACGCGGCACGTTTAGCCACCGCCATGCCGTCCTGCACGACAGGGAGACGGGCGCGACCTACGCGCCGCTGAAAAACCTCGATCCCAAGCAGGCGCGTTTCTGCGTCTACAATTCCCTCCTCTCCGAGGCCGCCGTGCTCGGCTTCGACTACGGCTACTCGCTGGACTACCCCAACATGCTGTGCATCTGGGAGGCCCAGTTCGGCGACTTCGCCAACGGCGCCCAAGTCGTCATCGACCAGTTTCTCGCCGCCGGTGAATCCAAGTGGCAGCGCACGAGCGGCATCGTTCTCCTCCTGCCGCACGGCTATGAGGGCCAGGGACCCGAGCATTCGTCCGCCCGGCTGGAGCGCTTCCTCCAACTCTGCGCCGAGGACAACCTCCAGATCGCCAACATCACGACTCCCGCGAATTTTTTCCACGCGCTCCGCCGCCAGGTGAAACGCGACGTGAAGAAACCGCTCATCGTCATGTCCCCGAAGTCTCTTCTCCGCCACCCGGCCGCGGTTTCGCCCCTCGCGGAGATCACCAGTGGCGCGTTTCAGGAGATCATCGACGATCCCGCCGCACCGAAAAAGGCCCGGCGCCTCCTCTTTTGCTCCGGCAAGGTTTACTACGACCTCTGCGACTACCGCGCCCGGCACCAAATCACGGACACCGCCATCGTGCGCCTCGAGCAGCTCTATCCCCTGCACCGCAATCGCCTCGCCGAACTCGCCGACCACTATTCCGGCGCCCGCGTGCTCTGGTGCCAGGAAGAACCACAGAACATGGGCGCGTGGACCTACATTGCGCCACAGCTCACCGAGATCTTCGGCTTCGTCCCGCTCTATGCCGGCCGCGACGCCGCTGCTTCCCCCGCCGTCGGCGCGCTCGCACTGCACCGCTTCGAACTCGCCGCCCTCCTCCAAGACGCCTTCAATCTCTAATTCGCAAAGTAGCGAGTAGCGAACATTTCGATCCACTGCGGCCGCACTTACCACCGCGACCTGCTGTCTTTCCTACTCGCTACCCGCTACTCACTACTCGCTACTTTCCCTCCCATGCCTCTCCTCGAAGTCAAAATCCCCTCGATGGGCGAATCCATCAACTCCGGCATCCTTGCCAAGTGGCACGTCGCCGACGGCGCCATCGTCAAAAAAGACCAACCGCTCTTCGAGCTCGAGACCGACAAGATCACGAGTGAAGGCACCGCCGAGGCCGCCGGCAAAATCTCCTTCAAGGTCGAGGCCGGCACCGAGGTAAAGATCGGCCAGATCGTCGCGACGATCAGTTCCGACGTAGGCAGCCTGCTCGCGGGCGCGCCGGCCCCCGCCAGCGAAATTCCCGGCGGCCCAGTCGCCTCGCCGGCGGTCCGCCGCCTCGCCGCCGAGACTGGCCTCGATCCCGCCGCCATCTCTGGCACCGGCAAAGCCGGCCGCGTCACCAAAGGCGACCTGCTCGCGGCTTCTGAGGTAGGGCGCGTTATCCCTAACGCGCCCGCTCCCGCACCCGCGGCGCCAGTTCCGTCCTCGTCCGCACGACAGACTCGCAAAAAGATGAGCCCGTTGCGCCAGAAGATCGCCCAACGCCTCGTCGCCGCCCAACACGAGGCCGCGATGCTCACGACCTTCAACGAAGTAGATATGTCCGCTGTCATGGCGCTTCGCGCCAAATATCAGGACGACTTCGTGAAGAAAAACGGCGTGAAGCTCGGCTTCATGTCCTTCTTCGTGAAAGCCGTCGTCCACGCGCTCAAGGAAGTCCCTGCCGTCAACGCCCAGATCGACGGCGATACCATCGTCGAAAACAATTATTACGACATCGGCGTCGCCGTCTCCACCGACAAGGGCCTCATGGTTCCCGTCATCAAAGACTGCGACACCCTTAGCATGGCCACGGTCGAGACGCGCATCGCCGACGTCGCCAAGCGCGCCCGCGAAAGCAAAATCACCCTCGCCGATCTCGAGGGCGGCGTGTTCACGATCACCAACGGTGGCACCTTCGGTTCGCTCCTCTCCACCCCGATCATCAACCCGCCGCAAAGCGCCATCCTCGGCCTCCACGCGATCAACGATCGCCCCATTGCGCTCAATGGCCAGGTCGTCATCCGGCCGATGATGTATGTCGCGCTGAGCTACGACCACCGCCTCGTCGACGGCAAACAAGCCGTCACCTTCCTCGTGAAAGTGAAACAGGCGATCGAGGATCCCGCGCGTCTCGTGATCGGAATCTGAAACCTCTCAATCTTGGTCACAGAGAACACAGAGCTCGGACACAGAGTTCACAGAGCAATTCTCTGACTTCTGCCTCTTTCCTCCGTGTGCTCTGTGTCTGGGCTCCGTGACCTCTGTGACTAAAATGTCTTCCTCTGCCCCATCCTCCTTCGACCTCATCGTCATCGGTGCCGGCCCCGGCGGTTACGTGTGCGCCTTCCGCGCCGCGCAACTCGGCCTCAAGGTCGCGCTCGTCGAGAAACACGCCACCCTCGGTGGCACCTGCCTCAACGTCGGCTGCATCCCGAGCAAGGCCCTCCTCTCCTCCTCCGAGCATTTCGTCTTCGCGAAGCAACACGCCGCCGAACACGGCGTGAAACTCGGCTCCGTCGAACTCGATCTCGCCACGCTCCTGAAAAAGAAAGATGCCGTCGTGACGAAACTCGTCGGCGGCGTCGCCCAACTCGCCAAGGCGCGCAAGATCACCGTCCTCACCGGCACCGCGTCCTTCGTCTCCGCCAACCGGATCAAGGTGGAGCCCGTTGTCCCCAACGGGCTTTCCGAACTCACCGCGAAAAACATCGTCATCGCCACCGGCTCCGCCCCCGTCGAACTCCCCTTCCTGAAGTTCGACGGCCACACCGTCGTCTCCTCCGACCACGCCATCAATTTCACCACCGTGCCTCAGCGCCTCGTCGTCGTCGGCGGCGGCGCCATCGGCCTCGAACTCGGCTCCGTGTGGTCGCGGCTCGGGAGCGACGTCACCATTGTCGAGTTTCTCCCGAGCATCGTTGCCACATACGACGCCGACATCGTCCGCAACTTTACCCGGCTCCTCCAAAAGCAGGGTCTCAAGATCGAAGTCGGCGCCAAGGTCACCAGCTTCGCCAACGGCCTGCTCACCGCCGAACGCGGCACCGAAAAACTTTCCTTCGCCGCCGACAAAGTTCTCGTCGCCGTCGGCCGCCGCCCGTTTACCGACTCGCTCAACCTCGCCGCCGCCGGTGTGCAGCTAGACGACAAAAAGCGCATCAAGGTCGACGCGCATCTCAAGACCACCGCGCTCGGCGTCTGGGCCATCGGCGATGTCGTGGCCGGCCCGATGCTCGCGCACAAGGCCGAGGAAGACGGCGTCGCCGTCGCCGAGTGGATCGCCGGCAAGGCCGGTCATGTAAATTGGGACCTCGTGCCTGCAATCGTTTACACCGACCCCGAGGTCGCGAGCGTCGGCCTCGGCGAGGACGCCGCGAAAGCCGCCGGGATCGCCATCAATGTCGGCAAGTTCAACTTCGCCGCCAACGGCCGCGCCCTCGCCGCGGACGTGACCGACGGCTACGTGAAGATCATCGCTGATGCGAAGACCGACAAAATCCTCGGCGCCCAGATCCTCGGCCGCAACGCCGGCGAACTCATCAGCGAAATCGTGACGCACATGGAATACGGCGGCAGCGCCGAGGACCTCGCTCGCACGATCCACGCCCACCCGACGCTGAGCGAAGCCGTGAAAGAAGCAGCCCTCGCCGTCAGCAAGCGCGCGCTGCACGCGCTGTGATTCCGGCGTGGGACAGGCAGCTTGCGGGTGTTTTAGGGTAGGCTCAAACTTCCTTGAAAAACACCCCTCCGTGCGCGAACGTTTGACCATGAGCACCGTTCAGGAGATCGAGTCCGCCATCGTCCGCCTCAGCCCCACCGAGCGGGAGGCGATGCGTGATTGGCTGGATGACTTGGTCGAGGAGCAGTTGGAGCTCAGCGACGCCTTCAAAGCCAAGGTCGAGCGGGCTCGTAAGGAAATTGCGGACGGAGAGATTTCCCGTGTTCGCACTCCTGCCGCCACGCGCTCGTGAGCGCAGCCACGCAGATTTACTCACGCGATTTCGACGCGGATTTTTTGAAGCTGACGGCTGATCTTCGAACTCGAATCGAAGCCAAAATCGACGATTTGGGCTCACGGTTGGATTCGTTTCCGCATATGCGGCTCACGGGGCACGACAGTTTTCGCATCCGCATCGGCGACTACCGTGTCGTCTATGACTTCGACGCCACCAAGGGCGTGATCCACCTGCTCGCCGTCGGCCACCGCCGAGAAGTTTACCGCACCTGACGGCGAACCTAGAGCCGCGCCCCTACAAATCCACCGGGTCCGGCTGCGCCTTGGCCCACGCCTCTTGCTGCCGCATCAATTCCTGAAAGCGCGGGTCGCTGCGAATCAGCGCGAAATCGAAGTGGTAGCGGAGGCTGATGGGAAACTGGAGGCCGCTCGCCATATACTCACGCAGCACCTCAATCGCCTCGTCCGCTTGGCCGAGCAGCGCGTAGAGATTCGCTCGGTTAGCCTCTGCCAATCGCCGCTGATGGTTGTTTTGCATCAACTGAATTTCCCGTCGCGATTGCTCCAACGCGGCGACGGCTGCGTCGCGATGCCCAAGGATGATTTCAGCCCGAATGAATAAGCTTTGCGGCGCCTGCGCGCGATTGCCCCGTTCGAGTTCCTTCGATGTTCTGGCGCTCAACTCCGCCGCCAGGTGACGCGCCGCATCGTCGCGTCCGAGGGCGACCAATCGATTGAGAACCCCGCTGCGAAATCCCTCCTGCAGCACCCTCCTCGGCGAATCGCCCAACGCGGGCACCGTCTCACGCACCGTCGACTCCAGCCTCGATCGCATCGAAGCCCACGTCTCCGACGCCAAGGTCCTCGCCACCGGCCTCCTCCTCGTCAACGGCCTCCCGTGCGAGTTTCGCCCCACGTCCGACGGCGCCGCCGCTTGCGGCATCCGCTACCGGGCATTTTATCTCACCCCGTCGCTCCAGCCGCACCTTCCGGTCCACGCCCCACTGCTGCTCGAGTGGGTGAACCGCGAGACGCTCACCGTCGTTTCCGCCGCGCGCTGGCACGTGTGGAATCCGGCCAATGCCGACTACGCCACTGCGCCGGCCGACGATACCGCCGCCGCCACCCGCCGCGCGGAGCGTTGGGAGCCGTGGACGAAGTCCATCGGTCAGGCGCGCTTCATCCCGAAAATCGATTTCCCGCCCGAGGGTAAACACACTCTCGACCTCCGCCGCTACCCCGCGCAGGCGCGGTAGGGCGCGGTCTCCTGGTCGCGTCGTAGCCTTGGCGAAGACGGACGATTCGCCCTCCAGCGCCCCCGATCGGCCAACCACGGATTAATAGATGGCACGGATGGATTCACACCGCGTGTGCCTCCATCGGTGCCGATCCGGGTAATCCGTGGTATACCAATGTCTGGTGACATTTTGACTTCTCCGAGGTGGGGCCGGTTCTCCGAACCGGTCTGAGTTTCATTGTGCAAATCACGTTGGAACCCAGGCCCGCTCGGAGAGCGAGCCCCACCTGAATAGTCCAAAACAATCAAGCCGTTGGT